>NZ_JAWOTX010000028.1:0-65036 GCF_033339115.1 Vibrio sp. 947
TTTAAAATACAAAACGCCCGATGAAGTACATCGAGCGTTTTAGTTAAAAAGTGTCAACCCATATCAGGACGGGTCAGTGGAACTTCACTTAGCTTTTCTTACTTATTTGGGTTCTCTTTTAGTTTCTCCATCACTTGATCGAGCGAGAAGCTTGCTGCTTTTTGCCTTGGTGGGAACTCTTTAAACGTTTCAAGGAATCTGCCAACGTAAGCTTGCGCAGGAACAAGCATGTAAGCACGGTCTAGCATCCAATCATAGTAAGTGTTAGAAGTGATATCAGCCACTTCGTAAGGATCCATACGCAAGTTGAAGATCTTAGGAACACGAAGTGTGGTGAATGGTTCAGCCCAAATACGCAACGTGCCTTTTGCTCGTTGCTCCATAAAGACCAGCTTCCATTTGTTATAACGAAGTGCAGTTAAGTCTCCATCATCTGAGAAGTAAAAAATTTCTTCACGTGGGGCCTTATCCTCTTTACCAGTCAAATATGGTAGGAAGTTATAGCCGTCTAGGTGAACTTTGAATTTCTTACCATTCGCACTATAACCTTTGAGCAATTTCTCTTTGATATTGTCATCACCCGCGGCAGCAACGAACGTTGGCATCCAGTCCATGTGATGCATGATATCATTCGAAACAGAGCCAGCTTTAATTTTACCCGGCCAACGTACCATCGCAGGAACTCGGTACGCACCTTCCCAGTTGGTATTTTTCTCTCCACGGAATGGCGTTGTGCCTGCATCTGGCCACGAGTTCATGTGTGGGCCATTATCGGTGGAGTAAAAGACGATTGTGTTGTCTTTAATACCCAAATCATCCACTTTTTTCAGCAGCTGACCTACATGATTATCATGCTCGACCATACCATCTGCATACTCGCTGATGCCTGTTTTTCCAGAGTTCTCTTCTTTCACATGAGTACGGAAGTGCATACGAGTTGCGTTCCACCAGACAAAGAAAGGTTTTTCAGCCTTGACTGCACGATCCATAAAGTCGAGTGCCGCATCTAACGTCTCTTCATCCACGGTTTCCATGCGCTTGCGGGTTAGAGGTCCTGTATCCTCAATTTTGCCATCAGCGTACGAACGGATAACGCCGCGCGGACCGAACTTTTTACGAAACTCAGGATCTTTAGGATAATCGACGTTTTCTGGCTCCTCCTCGGCGTTCAAGTGATAAAGGTTGCCAAAAAATTCATCGAAGCCGTGATTAGTAGGAAGGTGCTCATCTTTATCACCTAAGTGGTTTTTACCAAATTGCCCTGTCATATAGCCCATCGGCTTCAGCATTTCGGCAATGGTTGCGTCCTCTTCCTTCAAGCCAAGATCAGCACCTGGAAGCCCCACTTTACTCAAACCTGTTCTAAGAACGGTTTGGCCTGTAATGAAAGTAGAACGGCCCGCTGTACAAGATTGCTCACCGTAATAGTCAGTGAACATCATGCCTTCTTTGGCGATACTGTCTATATTTGGTGTTTTGTACCCCATCAAGCCAAACGTGTAAGCACTGAGATTGGACTGGCCAATATCATCACCCCAAATGACGAGAATATTTGGTTTCTCTGCTGCGATACTGCTACTTGTCGCACCGATTAAAGCGGCGGCAAGAATCGCTAATCGGCGTTTAACGCCATATTTCGCTGTCATATAAACCTCTGTGTGTATTAGAAAAGTGCTTCCTGCAACAGAATGTATAGTTCACAAATAGCGGATAAGCGAATTTACTAAATGAGAATTCTTTCTATCTTCGCCTAACATTACACCGTTATTTGTAGCTAATACGCACTCCAATAGCACTTTAGTTCAGAGCGCCATCGCACCATTCATCACTACTGTTAATCTCAAGTATTAAGATTGTCTACGCATATCACAGTGCTCATAAAGTACCTGATTGCTTTTATATAAATATTAATGATAATACGTTTTACTACTATTAATAATTAAGGTACCCGTGTGCTTGACTCCAAGGTTTCAAATGGAAAAACTTCCCAATGCCAACACAACGGCGTTCACCATAATGATGAGGAGCTATTACTAGATAAGCGCACTCACTCTGTGGTACTCAATTACTTGCCAAACAAGAAATCTGTTCAGTTAACAAGCATTCAATTTAAGCTGCTGCAAACTCTCACTCACCATCAAGATCAAGTACTTAGTAAGCATTTTCTTTACGAAACAGTACTAAAACGTGAATTTACTGAACATGATCGAGCACTCGATATGCACATGAGCAGAATGAGAAAGCGTCTAGTTCACGAAGGCGTTCCAACAGACAGAATTCAGACAGTCCACCGCCAGGGTTACATTTTCAAGCGCTCAGACAATCAACAGAAAAATTAACGCTAATTGGCCCAACTTTTGGTAATTGACCGCTTATTTTGCTTTAATTAATGCAAATTCGAATCACGTAAAATAACTCAATGAATTTGCGCTTAATTTTTACACTTTGCATTGCTACTTTGTTTGCCGGCTGTGCAACCTATGCTGGTCTTAACTATGACCAACTGTTTGGTCCACAGCTCGTGCGTGAACGCACAGTTGACGTGGAAACCCCTCAAGCAAACTTCTTCCAAAGCGAAGTTAAACCCATTATGGATAACCGCTGTGTCGTCTGCCACGCGTGCTACGATGCACCATGTCAACTTAAGCTCTCTTCTGTTGAGGGCATTGACCGTGGTGCGAGTAAAGCACTGGTATATGAAGGAACAAGACTCACAGCCGCAGCACCAACACGCTTATTCGAAGATGCAGAAACAACCCAAGAGTGGCGCGATGCGGGTTTTCATCCGGTTCTCAACGAACGTGATCAAAGCATGGCAGCCAACATTGATGCAGGCCTTATCGCACGTTTGCTACAACAAAAAGAGCGCCACCCATTGCCTGACCAAGTCCAGTTAGAAGGCTTTGACTTTTCGATAGACCGAGAGCAAACCTGTCCGACGATTGAAGAATACGAGCAATACGAAAAGGATAACCCGACCTGGGGAATGCCTTTTGGTATGCCAAACCTATCAAACAGTGAATACCACACACTCATGACTTGGTTGGAAAACGGCGCAATAATGAACGTTCACCGACCTGTTAGTGAGAAAGAGCAAGCGCAAATAGATAAGTACGAAGCATTACTTAACCACTCTGATTTGAAAAATCAGCTGATGGCTAGGTATATATATGAGCATTTATTTTTATCTCATCTCTACTTTTCGGAACTCGATGAAGATCCCCGATTCTTCACGCTCGTCCGCTCTGCTACACCACCAGGACAGCCCGTCAAACGTATTTCAACGCGTCGCCCGTACGATGATCCAGGGGTTGAACGTGTGTTTTATCGAATTATTCCAGAGCAAGGGACCATAGTAGATAAAACTCACATGCCATTCGCGTTAAACAAGCAACGCATAGAGAACTGGAAAACTTGGTTTATTGATGCTGATTACATGGTTAGTCAGCTACCGAGTTATGAACCAGAAGTTGCTGCAAACCCGATGACATCATTCATCGACCTTCCAGTGAAGTCGCGCTTTAAGTTCATGCTAGATAATGCACAAAATACAATAATGGCATACATCAAAGGCCCAGTTTGTCGTGGCCAACTGGCATTGAATGTTATCAATGATCGCTTTTGGGTGTTTTTCCTTGATCCAGATAAAGCAGACATCCCAGAAGTAAATGAGTTTTACCGATCTCAGGCTGATAATCTAAAACTACCGGCAGAGCAAGAAAGTAACACGCTACCTGTTACCAACTGGGTCAAGTACGCGCGTCAACAAGCTCGCTACCTAGAGGCTAAATCTGAGTTCACTAATAACTGGTTTAAAGAAGGTGAAAACCTATCCACCGATGTAATTTGGGATGGTAATGGCACCAACCATAATGCGGCATTAACGATATTCCGCCATTTTGATAGTGCTTCTGTTGTTCAAGGGTTAGTTGGTGAGCAGCCTAAAACAGTGTGGATTCTTGACTACGCGCTACTAGAGCGTATCCACTATTTGCTTGTTGCTGGGTTTGACGTTTACGGTAACTTCGGCCATCAGCTCATGACACGAATGTTTATGGACTTCTTGCGTCTAGAAGGCGAAAGTAACTTTATCTCGTTGTTACCCACCGATATGCGCCATGAACTTCAATCTAGCTGGTATAAAGATCAAAGCCCGCAGTTGAGTGACTTTTTACAACGAAATGTGAAGCCGTTTAACCAACCAACCAGCGTTCAGTATAAGAGTGACGATCCAAAAACGGAGTTGGTGGAGTTGTTGAGCGAACATGTTTCAGATGTGCTTCTGCCTCGCTACGAAATTCAAGACACGGCTCTTTCTGCGAGTAGTGAAAAGCAACTAAAACGTATTGACCACGTTCGTGGTGAAGGCCTAAAAACCGTTCCGCAAATCACTATGCTTATGGTGAGAAGTCAATCAGGGGAAGATGAACTGTTCACCTTACTTCACAACAATGCACACACAAACATCTCTAGCTTGTTTGATGAAGAAAGTAACCGTGACTTTGCTAACGATGATATGACCATTGTACGCGGCGTTGTGGGAAGCTACCCTGCGGCATTTTTCTCGATCAACGAAAACCAAGTAAAAGATTTTGTCGATCAATTTAGTGCCATCCAAAACGAGTCCGATTACGTTAAGTTATTGGATAATTTTGCGATTCGTAGAAGCTCAGAAAAATTCTGGTCATTTAGCGATCGTTTACACAATTGGTACCGTACAAAACAACCGATCGAATTTGGATTACTTGACTATAATCGTTTTGAGAATCGATGATGATTTAAGGGGGTTCTCATGGGTATCCGAGATAACATTGCCGCTCTTGAACAACAGATTTACGTTGCTTGTTCTGAGGGAGACTACGAAACGGTCAATATGCTTGAGCATCAACTCGAATACTTACGTGGCAAAGTGGAACATCCTTTTGATGATGACCCTTATGCCCTAGACACTCGATTCGAGTGGGAAGATGACATGACCGAATAGAAAAAACCTCCGGAAAGCCGGAGGTTTTTTTATTTTCAATGCTCGATGGATTACTTCGCCATTAACTCATCCAGAGCTTGAATTGATGCAGACACTTGAGAAACTAAATCATCTTTAGTCGCATTATAGGTATCTAGAGGTTGAGGCGCGGCTTCAATTGCTTGGCAAGCGTTCATTAGCGCAGTTAGTCCTAAACTTCCTGCACTGCCCTTTAATTTATGGGCAAGGTTCTTTACTTCTTTACTATCATTGTCCTCAGCAGACGCTTGCAGCTTGCTTAATACATCGGTGCTGGTGGCTCTAAACAGATTAATAATGTGCAACATCTTATCTCTGCCCAAGATTTTCATATCGGACTCAATCACGCTCGGATTAATGATAACCACATCGGGTTCCTTTGTTTTAGGTGCTTGAACGACCTTTAATTGTAGCTCTTGTTCTTGAGGCGAAATTTGATCAAACGGGGTACAGTCGGCATTTTGTGGCAACAACAACGGCTTTCCGTCTAGCGCATCCTGAATCAATGCCGCGAGTGCCTCTTTTGCCAATGGCTTAGGCAAGTATCCGTCAAAACCAGCGGCTAGATAGCGCTCAACTTCTTCCGCAAAAACGTGCGCAGACACTGCAATCATTGGCGTGACGGCAAGCGCTTTATTGGCCGGCTTATCACACTCAATCCGCTTTAAGCGTTGGATCAACTCAGTTCCATCACAATCAGGGAGGTTGATGTCGACCAAAGCGATATCAAAATCTTGTGTGCTGATCAGTTGCTCTGCTTGTGAGCCGTTTTCTGCCATCACGACTTGATGCCCCATGCTTTCTAGAAAACCTTCCGCGACCACTCGGTTGACTTCATTATCTTCTACCAGCAAGACCTTTGCTTTCACTTTGCAACGTGCGGTTGCCACGGTTCCTGTTTCAACAGGTTCGCTTTCCTCTAACGGAATAGAGAACCAGAATCGGCTACCATTTCCCTCTTCGGAATCGACTTCTAAAACACCGCCCATCGCTTCAATGATTCGCTTACTGATAGCAAGTCCAAGCCCCGTGCCTCCAGTTTGGCTCATCCCACCTTCAGCTTGCGTGAAGGCATCAAACAACGTTCTCTGGTATTTTTTGGCAATTCCTATTCCAGTGTCTGATACTTCAAATAGGACTTGCGACTCGTCCTCTGGGTTCAGGCTAACGTAGATATCAATTTCTCCTTCGTCAGTGAACTTAATCGCGTTACCAACAAGATTGTTCAGCACCTGACTGATTCTGGTGACATCCCCTTTCCAGTAGCGACTAACATCACTTTCAATATGGTAGGAGAACAGCAGCTTCTTCTCTTGTGCTCGACTGTTCATTAACTGGAAAGTGTCCTCCACCATTTGGTGTAAATCAAAGCCCATGTGACGAATTTCTAAATGCCCCGCTTCAATCTTGGAGTAATCCAGTACATCATTAAGGATCGCGAGCAACGTTTTACCACTACGATTAATGATTTCCGCATAACGCTTTTGAATTGGGTTGAGGCCTGAGTCAATCAACAAGCGTGCTGTCCCCAACACTCCGTTCATTGGCGTTCTTATCTCATGGCTCATCGTCGCCAAGAATGCCGATTTTGCTCGGCTCGCTTGCTCTGCTTGCTTGCGAGCTTTAGCGTGATTCAAAACCTCTTCATTCAAACGGCGGTTTGCTTGTTTTAACTGCGAAGTGCGCTGCTCAACGAGCTCTTCTAAATGCTCTTTATGCTCCTCAAGCTCTCGCTTGGCTTGAGCTTCACCCTCTGCTACCACTTTTAGTGCTTGCGCGGTATTACGAGCCGTGATGATGGCCTGCCCCATATGCGCCAACTCATCTTTGCCTTTCACTTCCAACTCAACCGCTAAGTTACCCTGCGCCACAGACAGCAACGCAGCGGAATATTCAGCTAACCGCTTCACAACAGAAAGGTACACCACACGCCATAAAATCAGCACTAATACAATCAAACCAACAATTGAAATAACGGTTAAAGACCACTGAGCGAATTTCAGTGTGCTGGTCAATTGGTCTACAGCGACGGTAGTGGTTTTGTTTGAATCATCAACCAATTTGTTGACCGTGCCATTAAGCTCTGAGAACAACTCTAATGTCTTTTGCATCAGTTGTTGTGACTGTTCGTTATTCTCGTATTGCTGCATCAGTATAGAAAATACGACCTGACGCTTGCCGAGTTCTATGAGCAGTTGGCTCATTTGCTTAGAGCGCGTAGGATCTTCCACAGCGAGTACACGGCGTTGCATGATTTTGAGGTTGCTATCGAAATCACTTTGAACCTGTTGAATTCGCTCAATATTCGTTAATGTCCGAGCCTCTTCAATCTGATTCAACATTTTAAAGGCCAACAAGTGCAGTTCATGCAATCGCTCAGTCAGATCAAGATCGACCTCCACCAGTGCATCTAGCGCCTGATAAACTTGCGATTTTTTATTCGATTCTAATAAGTCATAAATATGCGTGACGTTAGCAACAGCAATGGTGCTTGTATTCTGAACTTGCGTACGAGTTAGTTGTTCTAGCTCTTCACTGAGCAGACGCATTTCTTCAACACGAGTATCTATCTCTTTTGCAAGCCACAGCTTTTTTTCAACCGAAACACCGAGTTCTGCCAAATTGTCGATAACATTCTGAACGTTATTCTCTAAAGCTTCTAACAATTGAGAATCGAACGACTCGCTCCCAAGCTCCTTGATGTGAGTGAGTAAAGACTCGAGCTGTTCGAACAGCACTCGCCCTGACTCCTTTCTTTCCTGCTCGTTTCTTGCGTTCGACAACATTTGTACAGACGAAATAATACGAGTACTCAACTCAGAGACTTGCCTCGCCTCAATCATGGCGGGAATCGCAGAATCCACGACATTTCTTTCGGTTTTGGCAACCAAAGAAAATCCAGACACACCAATAAGTGCCGATAACATGACCAGTATTGCCATCGCAATGAAAGACAACAAAAGTTTACGACCGATGCTTGCAGTTGCTAGCAGCATATTTTCATGACCTTAATGTTCGTGTTCAGCGACATATTACGTTATATTTTGCAGTGTTTACTTAATCTATGCCAACGAACTTCATTTCATGGTTAAAAATCAACACGCATTTCGCACATTTTTCAAACATTCTGCAGCCACTTTAACCCTCGTTGCTTCTTTGCCAGCGGTTGCCGCAGAGAAAATATGTGCAATATACCCTCACCTAAAGGATTCATACTGGTTGTCAGTAAACTATGGAATGGTGTCCGAAGCGAAAAGAGAAGGTGTCGAGCTACGAGTTCTTGAAGCGGGCGGCTACCCAAACAAAACCCGTCAAGAACAACAACTCGCACTGTGTAACCAATGGGGAGCAGATGCGGTTATCCTTGGGACCGTGGACCCACAGGCTTACGAGCACTCACTTAAAAATTGGGTGGGGAATACTCCCGTTTTTGCTACTGTGAACCAACTCGACTTGGATGAAGAACAAAGTGAGTTGCTAAAAGGGACTGTCGGTGTTGACTGGCATTGGATGGGATACGAAGCGGGTCAATATTTGGCAGCTCGCCATCCAAAGGGGTCAGGAAAAACCAACATTGCCTTACTTTTGGGGCCGCGAACTCGTGGTGGTACGAAACCCGTTACTGCCGGATTTTATGAAGCGATACAAGGAAGTGATATCAACATTGTTGACTCATTTTGGGCAGACAACGACAAGGAGTTACAACGTAACCTAGTTCAACGTGTGATCGATATGGGAAATATAGATTACATTGTTGGCAGTGCAGTGGCGATTGAAGCGGCCATCAGTGAGCTGCGCAGTGCCGGCAAAGCTGAGGAGATCGGTTTAGTTTCTGTGTACTTAAGTCATGGTGTATATCGAGGCCTGTTACGTAACAAAGTGCTCTTCGCACCAACAGATAAAATGGTGCAGCAAGGTCGGCTTTCCGTGATGCAAGCAACGCATTACTTAAAAGGGGAAGCGTATGACAAACATGCCTCACCAACCATCAAACCACTGACTCCGAAGACGCTTCATGATGACACGATCGAAGAATCGTTATCTCCGTCAGAATATAGGCCGACATTCCGTGTTAAGGCTGTTGATTGAAAGACCAAAAACGTGTTCTATTGAGTTACAACAATTTTAAAATCATACAAACGGAAACATCTTGATGCAAAAAACCATTCGTACCATGCCAACCCATAAACATGTGGCTTTGGTCGCTCACGACAACTGCAAACCTGAGCTACTTCGCTGGGTAAAAGAAAACAAAGAAAAGCTACAGAGTCACTTCCTTTACGCAACTGGCACGACAGGACACATGCTGAGTAAAGAAACTGGACTTGCGATCAAGAGCATGATCAGTGGTCCGATGGGCGGTGATCAACAACTAGGCGCTCTCATTTCAGAAGGCAAAATCGACGTTCTCGTTTTCTTTTGGGATCCACTGAATGCCGTACCTCACGACCCAGATGTTAAAGCGCTTCTTCGTATTGCTAGTGTTTGGAATATTCCTGTAGCAACGAACCGAGCCACCGCTAAGTTCCTGTTTAACTCCCCTCTTCTTGAGCAAGAAGTAGACATCGAAGTTCCGGATTACGAAGCCTATCTTGCTGAGCGCATGTAAGCTTTGATGCCAACCAAATAAAGCAAAAGCGATACCAAGTATCGCCTTTGCTGTTTTTAACATTCTAAACGTTGCATTTAACGGGAAGTCACGATGGGATAATCACCATTAACGAGCTCTTGAACGAATGCAGATCCCGCGCCAGTATGCGTGATCCAAACCTTCTCTTTTGCACGTGTAATCGCCACGTAAAATAGCCTGCGCTCTTCTGCGTAAGGGAATTTGTCTTTGGATTCCGTCAACGCACCATCAATGTGAATTTGCTTCTTCTTAGCGGGGAATTGCCCCTCATCCACAGAAAGAATAATCACAAAGTCAGCTTCGCGTCCTTTACTCGCATGGCAAGTCATAAAGCGAATATCGAGATTAGGGAAACGTCGCAACCAATCGTCGAACAAATCGGGCTTATGATAATGGTTACGTCCTAGCAATAAAACTGACTTGGTTTGCTTGGCTTGTTGATTCAAGTGATCCAAGATCTTTTCCACTTGATTGCTCGGCGCGGTATGTACGCTCTTCTGCTTGCGTTGTTTGTGGCTGTTTAGTGTTTTCGGCAACTGCGATGGGTTTTGCTGCACGAATGTATTCGCTACATCACCAATCTGATTGTTGAAACGATAAGTTGTATCTAAGTGATGAACGGTAGAGTGAGCAAAGCGTTCTTTAAAGCCAGTGATAAGATCGACATCCGCTCCTGCAAACTGATAGATCGCTTGCCAATCGTCGCCAACAGCAAATAACGTGGCACCTGCTTGTTTCTGAGTGGATTCACACAGTGCTTCAATCAATGCCAGACGATCTGGAGAGATATCTTGATACTCATCGACCATAATAAAGCGCCATGGCGAGACAAACTTCCCTTTATTCACATAATCTGTCGCACTACTGATCATAGTTGGGAAATCCACTTGGTTGCTTTCTTTAAGCATTTTCTGCCACGCTGTAAAACATGGCCAGCATAAGGCGAGTTCACTATTTAAACGCGTATAGTCTTGGTGGTTTACGAGCTTTTCTTGTACTTGCTTTTTGGTCAACCCTACCGCCGCTAAATGAGACAGCTGCGAATCTAGCCAAGCGATCAGTTTTGGATTTTCTGAATGGCTTCCTAACTCATCATCCCCTTTTAGGTACGCAATCGGCCATTTGTCTAAATGTTTTTGCCAACGTTTAAAGTTGGTGGGTGTCATCCAATGTTTTTTCAACCAGTCTACACACCATGCCGTTCGTTGATTTTCGTCCAACGCTAAAGGGCTAATTTCGACAGGTTGCTCTTCGACTTGTTTAAGAATATACAAGCCCAACTGATGGAATGTGTTGACGCGCACACCGTCTGCCGCCATGCCCACTTTATCTACTAAGCGTTCTTTCATTTCAGTCGCCGCATCACGACCGAACGCTAACATGAGAAGCTCTTCTGCTTGAGCCTGATGGCTTTGCAACAAATAGGCAACTCGTGCGGTTAAAACGCTGGTTTTGCCCGAGCCGGCACCAGCAAGAACCAAGTTGTGGTCGTCGTTGAGTAATACCGCATATTGCTGGGATAAATTCAAAGGAGAGGATTCAATTTGATTAAACAGCACTTCCCAATTTGGACGTTCTGCTTCTAGCCAATCGCGATTACGCTCACCAAGCGCCTCAGAGGTATCAATGAGCCAAGGCTCTATTTGCGACATACGATTCGGCATTCGCATTTTGGCTTCTTCTAGGGTGGTTTTCATCTCGCTTAACTCTTGGTTAAGACTTTCAACCCAGGAGACCACTTGAGAATGCGATAAGTAAGCAGGCAAGTGCTTTAGTTTGTAAAGCTCTTCTTCCCACTTAGGTAGATACTCAGCCAGTTTTCGGCACTGAGTGTTGTGCCACTCTTGATATTGATGAACGGCCTCAAGCGCGAACTTTCGGCATTGTGGCCACGGTAAACCTTGGACTAGCCAGCTTTGTTGTTTGCCTTCGTGTTCATGAGCAAAAAACTGTAAAGAGCTCCATAATAACCCACGCTTTACGCTAACTTTGCCATTCCAGATCGTAAAAGGAATATGTTCTTCACTGCCTATCGAGCTTAATAAAACACTGTTCTCTTTTATTTCGACGTGATGGTACTCATTTTGAATAAAAAACTGTGCTTTGCTAGTGGCAGTAAGCTGCATGAAACGTGCGCCTTTTAGTTTAGAAGTTGTCGATTTATATCATTTTAAGGCGCTAAATTGTAGCAACGGCGAGCTCCTAAGTAAGCTTCTTCTTCTATTCTTTAATAAAATTCACATTACTGTCGATTTAATAACCTAAAGCTGAGGTTATTTGAAGCTGGCTTTACAATCCTCAATACATGACCTGGCAGCTTTAATATAAGTCAATGACATCCCTGCTGATTTTATCAGCAACCACGAATTTTTCTTAAAGTAAATCATAAACGCGCTATAGTGGGTCTGGTAGTATTCCCCCTGTTCTTCATCGGAAACATAAGGCGCATTGTGCAAGCAACTTCTAAATTTCGGCTATATTGGGCAAACAAGACGATAAATTACAGCGTTCTTATCCTCATTACCTTACTGGGTGTGGTTATCCCAACTTGGTACTTCGAGCAAAACACGCTGATAACGCCATTAATATTAGGCGTTATTGCTGCTGCTTTGGCTGAAAGTGATGACAGTTTCACTGGACGCATCAAGGCTCTGATTCTCACCTTTCTCTGTTTTGCGCTTGCTGCTTTTTCAATTGAAATCTTGTTCGATACCCCATGGGCTTTTGCGTTGGGATTATTTATCTCAACCTTCGGCTTCATCATTCTTGGGGCGATAGGTCCTAAGTACGCGAGTATTGCTTTTGGTTCGTTGCTGATCGCTATTTATACTATGCTTGGCGCACATGAAAGCACCAACATTTGGTTTCAGCCACTACTGCTTTTGACTGGTGCCGCCTGGTATTACTTCATGTCCATGATTTGGCAGATATTTTGGCCTCTTCAACCGGTGCAACAAAGCTTAGCCAATGTGTTCTTCCAAATGGCGAATTATCTTGATGCGAAAGCCAAGCTTTTTCACCCTGTGACCAACTTGACGCCACAACCGCTGCGGATTGAAGCTGCAAAATGCAATGCTGCCACGGTTACGGCACTAAACGCTTGTAAAACCACATTACTTAACCGATCGAAACGGGGTCACATTGATGGGCCTAGTGACCGATTTTTAAATATTTATTTCATCGCTCAAGACATTCACGAACGCGTCAGTTCTAGCCATTATCGCTATCAGGATTTAGCGACCGAATTTGAACGTTCTGATGTGCTGTTTCGTTTTAAATATCTTTTGGAGTCTCAAGCCCAAGCGTGTCGTGATATTGCACTAGCCATTCAGCTAGGAAATGAATACTCCCATACCGATCAATCTATTCTGGCATTAGCTGAAGTACAAAACTCTCTTGCTTATCTAGAAGAACAAAAGCAAGGGCACTGGAAACGTCTGCTGATGCAGTTAACATATTTATTCAATAACTTAGCGACGGTAGAAAAACAACTTAATAACATTAACAACCCAGATGTTGAAGGCCTCGAAGAAGATACCCTCGCCGATACCAACCCACACACGCTAAAAGCGATGTGGCAGCGTATATCAGCAAATTTACACAAAGATTCGATGCTGTTTCGGCATGCATTACGTATGTCAATTGCCTTAACGATTGGCTATGGAATCATTCAAATATTCAACATCGACCGAGGTTACTGGATACTCTTAACCACTTTATTCGTATGCCAACCGAACTACAGTGCCACTCGCCAAAAATTGACGGCGCGAGTAATAGGTACATTAGCTGGTTTGTTGATTGGTGTACCATTGCTGACTTTTTTCCCTTCTCAAGAAAGCCAGTTAGTATTTATCGTTATCTCTGGTGTGATGTTTTTCGCCTTCCGGATGAACAACTATGGGTACGCGACTGGTTTTATTACACTGCTCGTCCTCTTCTTATTTAATCAACTAGGTGAAGGTTACGCAGTTGTCCTTCCTCGACTAGCAGATACCCTCATCGGGTGTGTGCTTGCAGTAGGAGCTGTATTAGTTATTTTGCCCGACTGGCAGTCGAGAAGGCTTCACAAAGTTATGTCGGATGCGATAGAGGCGAACAAGCAGTATCTCGATCAGATCATTGGTCAGTATAGAATCGGCAAGAAAGACAATTTGAGTTACCGTATCGCTCGCCGCCAGGCCCATAATAATGATGCCTCACTCTCTTCTGCGATTAGTACGATGCTGGCGGAGCCTGGCAAATATCGCGCAGCTGTTGATGAAAGTTTTCGCTTCCTAACGTTAAATCACGCAATGTTGAACTATATTTCTGCATTAGGCGCGCACAGAACTCGCATCGAAGATGAGTCAATTCATAAACTCGTTTTAGATGCTCACCGTTGTATTCATCAGCATCTGGATGTACTTCATAAACAGCTTCACCAGCATTGTGAGGAGTGTGACCTATCTAATATTGATGATGCTGGACTCGAGCAACGCTTAAACGAATGGCGCGATGAAGACGACAGCTCTGCCCGCATGGTATTGCAGCAACTTCATCTTATCTATCGCATGCTCCCAGAGCTTCATTCACTTGCTAGCAAGTTTGCCGTCAGAGTAAGTTAGTAACATTCAAACCATATGTAAGAGGGAAGCGCTATACCGCTTCCCTTTTTTTCTTTTTACGTTTCCACCTACCCCAAAGTGGGTAATTATGTACCTTCTTAGGAAAAATCTGACGTATCACTTAACACACCTTGACAATATTCGGACAAAAAGCAATCGATCAAATTCTAATCTATTTTGGTTGAATAAATATGTTGTATCCAAAGGATGAAGAATTTCGGGCAACGACGGATAAACCGAATCACGACGAAGGTATTGAGATGAACGCACAACAATTTAATGAACTTAAACAAAAGCTCAGTGATTTAACGGCAAGTCAGTTAAAGTCATTACAAGGTGAGATCAGCGTGAAACTAAATAAAGCGCAAAAACCGGTTCTATCTGGTGAAGAAAGAGAAATGCTTGCCAAACTGTTTGCCTAATCAAGTCATTGATATAAAACACTTGAACGTTTTATAAACTCCACCTATGCTCTCACTATCATAATGTTGGGAGTAGTGATGTGCCTGTATCGGGAATTCAATCTGGACACCACATCGTTCAGATGTCACAACAAATAGCCGAGAAAGCTGCACATGGCATTAGCAATAATGTAAGTAAGGTTAAAGAAGAGCTTTCTGATCACAACATCGATTTAGCTGCGGTTGCGGATGTCGCAATAACAGCCTCAACACCTAGCCTTCCCTCTCAAAAAGTTGAATCTCTCATCAACCTAGCACAAGCCGCTGGTTATAACCGAGTTGGCGCGTCTGTCATAGAGAAAAACAATGAAATCATTGGCAGCTTGCTAGACATCCACGTTTAGGCGATTTAACGTCAAATTATCGCTATTTTAATTTCCAACTATCACTATAACGTCGTAACAAGATAACCCCTTTGCTTCGTTCTTGCTTTCTATTTCGATTCAAATATCTCCTGTTTAAAATCAAGCTTTCCCGAAAAAAATGGGCGGCTTATCAGAGCCGCCCATTTTTATGTTGCATACAGGTTTATCCGTTATCAATAACACCGTTGTTGAGCAATGACTCTACAATCTCGTTGGAGCTGAGACCGCTGAAGTCGATTGAAGTACCTAAGTTTTCCACGACAATAGTCTGTTGAACATTTGCATCCGTCGTAATGTTCAGAGAAACACTTTCCGTCGATGCATCGTAGTCTGCCGAAATGTGACCAAGCAGATCATCCATGTCGATCATTGAGTTATTGAGATCAGAGATAACTTCACGTAAATCGATACTGTCTTCGTTAACAGTGAAGTCAGTAATGGTATCCACTGCCCCTTCATCAACGGAATCTACCGTCCACTTGAAGATATCGCTGCCGTCTCCACCCGTTAAGATATCTGAGCCTAAGCCACCGATAAGCACGTCATCACCATCACCACCCAGAATAACGTCGTCACCGTCGCCACCAATCAAATTGATACCTGTGTCTCCACCGACTAAATAGCTGTCGTCCACTGCGGTTGACTGGTCAATATCGTCGCTATCACTACTCACATCCAAACTAATTTGGACAGGTGAAGACTGCGCTTCATCGCCATTAGATTCCGTTGATATCGCCGTAAGCGAAATATCGTAAGAACCGACATCAATACCACTGTTAGTATCTGTTGCGACAATTTCTAGCGTATCAATTTCATCGCTTGGTACTGTCCAAGTGGTACCATCGAAGCTAATGCCTGATGGAGAAACGCCACTTGTTACCTCAGCACTAGCTGGTACGCCCGTTAGCTCCAAAGACAGCACCTCGTCAATATCAGTAAGCGCCGCCATGATTCCGACAATCGCTAAACCTTGACTGCTCGCGGTTTGGCTAGCCGCAATTTGACGAATGTAATTAAACTGAGGATTGATACTCAATGTAGGTGCATCAGCTACAGGTGTCACATTGATAGTGAAGTCTTGATTCGCTTCCAATGCGGTACCCGATGCATTTTCGAAGTACACGCCGTTGTCTTCGACTTTCACCGATAAAGTGATTGAAGCTGCGTTGACATCTCCTGCATCCACAAATACCCCCTCAGAAGCGTCTGTTGCTCCAAGAACGGAGTTAATATTATCTGGTGTGCCCATTAGGGTGATTTCACCAGCCATCCCCGCCCCAACAGTCACACCACTACCTGCTGGCGGCTCGACACGAAGGTCGCCCTCGGTAACTGTAAGAGTCACGGTCATGCTTTCATTTGCTTGTGCGCCCGCAAAGTCGACGTCACTCACACTAATACCCGTTACTTTCTGGCCATCAGCTTCATTGATCGTATCCGTTACCGACGTTGCAGTGATTTCAGGTGCGTCATTGGTAGCTTCAACATTCAACACTGCTGTGCCCGCGATTGTAATTGGGTCTGGAGCGCCGTTAGTGGTTCCGTCATCTGTGATTTCATAAGTGAAATTAACGTCACCAAAGAAATCTGCTGCGGGTTCAAACGTCCACTCTGTCGCACTCACTTGAGTCAACGTGCCGGAAGTTGGGTCCACTAACGCAACATTATCGACGGTCAAGTTGTCTGACTCAGGATCACTTGCGTTGCTCAGCAACTCAGTAGCCGTAATAGTTACCGAACCACCATCTTCTTCGGTACTACTCAACGTTACCTCTGATGTTACCGGTGCATCGTTCACCTCAGTGACTTCGAAGGTCGCCGTTCCTGACACCGTTTGAGGATCTGAAACACCGTTCGTTGTACCGTTGTCGGTAATGTCGTAGGTCAAATCGACCTTGCCGTTGTAGCCAGGCGCAGGAGTAAATGACCATGTACCTGTTACGTTGTCGAAATCCAATGTGCCGCTGCTTGGATCAACCAACTGGACATTGCTCACCATCAAGGTGTCGTTTTCAATATCAGACGCATTCGCCAACAAATCAGCTTGGGTAATATCAACCGCCGTACTGTCTTCTGCGATATCAGAAAGTGTCACTTCAGACGTCGTTGGAGCATCATTGACTTCCGTTACGTTGAACGATGCGCTGCCGTTAACCGATTTAGGATCGGATGCACCATTTGTCGTGCCATCATCTGTAATGGTGTACGTGATTTCAACTGGACCGTTGTAATCTGGTGCTGGGGTAAATTCCCACTCTCCCGTGCCACTGTTGAAAGTAATGCTGCCCGAATTCGGATCCGTTAACTGAACATTGCTGACCGTGAGGTTATCGTTCTCTACGTCTGTCGCATTCGCAATAAGATCCGCTTCAGAGATGGAGAACACACCACTATCTTCTTCAATATCCGGTAGCGTCACTGGCGTAGTTTCTGGGGTATCATTCACCGCTGTCACTTCAATATTGAAGCTGCTGCTGTTGGTATTTAGGGTGTCATCTACCCCACCAATTACGATACCTTCATTACCTTGGTCATCGACTGTCACGTCCACCTGAACGTCACCAAAGAAGTTCAGGTCTGGATTAAACTCAATCAGACCGTCTGCAATGGCATTGTTTAGATCGGCCACTGTACCTTTCAGTTCAACGGAGTCCGTACCATCACCGCTCACGGTTAGGTTGTAAGTAGCGATGAGCGTTGGATTAAGCTCCAAGATACCGCTGTCGACGTTCACATTGAGTACATATTCAGCATTCGGATCATCGAGTACGGCATCAATATCGGTAATGCTGAAACCATCAAGCAGCATTGGCGTATCTTCTGGTGTTTCCACATCCACGGTATTGACGAACTCTGGACGATCGTTCACTGCTTCAACATCAACAGTGACATCAAACTCCTCTGCGGAGCCCAAGCTTTGACTGCCATCGAGCCCAGTATCAACGGCTTGCACTTTGAAATGCAGCGAACCATCCCATGAGTTATCGTTGCGATCCCCAGAATTAAACACCACTTGATCCAAGTCTTGAGCATTGATTTCTAAGACAAAAACGCCGCCGCCTTGGTCAGTAAACACGGTCCCATCAGGTAATGAAACACTCGCCCCATCAGGGACATTGGAGACCTCAACTCTCAGCGTCTCTGGATCATTTTCCTGGTAGTTTGCACCATCTCCGATGGACTCTTTGTTATCAACCACTAACGCATTTACATTAATAACAATGTCTTCGCCCTCATTACCTGCAGCCGAAGTGTCGGGATTCACATCAACATCATCACCAATAGGATTGACAATAAGCGTAAAGTTGTTGTTTCGTTCCGTTGGAACTTGTAGCAACTCCTCTTGAATGAAGACCGTAATACCTATCTCAGCCTCGCCACTAAAGTGTTTTGGCGGTTTAATTTGGATGTCACTCAGGTCAATGGACGTCTGAGTGAGATCTTTTAGTTGAATACTCCATTCGCCCCCACCGTTGTTCTTAACAACATAATCAGAGGAATTGGATTTAACGATAAAGTCATCAGGAAGCCCCGTTAACTTGAGTGAAACGAAACTCTCAGAACCGTCATTATCGTTCAGGCTGATCGAAACACCAGAGCCCGATTGATTCAGCGAAATTAAAGTATCTTCGTCACCAATCACCGTGATTGGCTGCGTCGGATCGGCACCTGTAATGGTAATGTCATCAACGACTGGCGTAACTTCAAATGTGACATCGTCAGTGAAGGTTCTCACATCTATATTATCGCCAGAGTTATTCAAGATAGACTGATCAAACACAGCTTCATCAGTAATTTCTCCCTCGATATTAATCTTGACGGTATTTTGGCCACCACCTACGGGGTAATTTTCTTTTGGCTTAAACAGAACATTGTCAAGCGCACCAGCTAAAATCTCAGCTTCATTAAACTCAATACTGGTTCCTAAGCTGTTACCATTGGCATCAACAAACTCACCTAATGTTGTGTCATCAAGCTCTAACTTGATGTTCGTTAGTGTTTCTCGACCACCTTGAGTGTTGTTAAATTGATCGGCAAAATCAACACTTAAGTTAAGCTGGATTAAGCCATCTTCGTAACCGACACCATCCGCCGTGGGAACGTCGTTATTTAGATCAGTTACAGGTTGTTTGTTTGCATCCAAGCCGAAAGTACCAACGATATCTACTTTTACATTCGGTGTGACATCGCTATCCAACGGCTGATCCCCGACTGAACTCGGAACGTCTGCAACCGGTAAAACCTGAACTGGAAACTGGACATTATTTTCTTTTTCATCACCGGACTCAGTGTCTTTAGTGACGAACCGAATTGGTAATTCGAAATCACCTGCGTAATCTTCTGCCAAGTGCATCGTCAAACCATCAAGGCCAGTAATATTTCCACTCGCATCGATATGGGCTTGGAACACGTATTTGCCATTGACAAAGTCGATATCCGTCCCCGTAATCACCAAACCAGGAGGAATGCCAGGAGCTGAAGGATCGACGATAATAGTCAAGACATCCTCCACGCCATCTGCATTAATCGCATCAACTTTCGACGTTAACTGAGCACCAAGGTTGATAGAATTATCTTCCAACGCTTGAATTTGGACATCATCAGCCACCTGAATCTCTGCCGCTACACTCATTTGCGGTGTGAGAACGGTAGGAAATTCAAGTGTCACATCCGTTTGGCGCATGACCGTCGCATCTTTTTCGTTGCCCAAATCTTCGCCCAAATCATTCACTTCTGCGTAAATGGTTAAGCCAATTTGAGAGAGACCGCCGTTATCGCCATCGTCGCTGTCATCGTTTGGTGTTAAATCAAGACCAGACGGCGCTTTAATTGAGAAGTTATCTTCATTGGTTACTGTCCAACGACCCCCACCTTCATTTAGTGCACCGACGATAACCAATTGGTTGAGGATCTCAGGGTCCACATTGTGAAATTGAACAACAAGTTGAGTCACCACTTCATCTGAAGACGCATCAAACTCTTGGTATTTAATGATATGAGCGCCAGATTCGCCCCCCATAGAAGTGTTGATCGTAAAGTCAATGTTACCTTGATCATCTGACTTCACGATATCGGTAGCACCACCACCACTTTCAGTGACAAGCAGACGGGTTTGGTCATCTATTGCCCCCGTATTATCCTCTGGCTCAACGATTGGATTAACTTGGACATTCACCGTACCATTGATGGTTTTCTCAGCGATACCTTCACCGGGATTCGAAGCGTCAACATATTCATGGTCAATCTCTTTCACAGTGACGGTCGTGGTCAAGTCAAAGTCAGTACTTGAATCCTGCTCCAACTGGACTTGAACATAGCCACTTTGAGAGATTTTAGCGGAAAAATCTTGCTCTGATTCACCGGCTTGCGGTGAAAGCGTTAGTGTTCCAGAAACAAGCGTTTGTGCCACACTATCTACATAGACCGTGCTGCCTGGAGGAAATCCAGAGATGGTTACATCACTAAAGAATTCATCGGTATCAGGGCTTTGTACGAGCGTCGGTTTCCAATCGATGTCAAAGCGCGTATCTTCATCTCCCTCAGATCGAACAACGTAGTTATCTTGAGCGTCAATAACGGGTTCGACCTTGATCCTTACCTCTCTTTCAATCACACGACTATGACCATCATTTTCGGTAACAATGATCGTCCCTGTAATCGCAATGTTTTCGGTTGAAGAGGCTTCTGGAATAATTTGAATACCGGAATTAAAATTCAGCCCAGTGATGTTTGCTTCGTAAATCGGTTGACCGTTACCATCATAGCCAACAAAGGTGAGGTCAACGCTTGAACCGTCTGAATCTACGACACGAACACCGTCGGGGATGTTGGACAGGATAACAGTAATGGCTTCTGAATCATCCTGTGGTCTATCGGCAACTTCACCTGATACAACCGAGAAGTTGAGGTTTACAACACCATTCTCTTCAATAGTCGTCTCTATCCCGGCCACATCTCCGTCTACGAATCGGTTCCAAACGTTCCCCGCGTCAATTAATACCGTGTCTGGTATGTCAGCAACACCTTTTACACCAACGATGACGGTCTTACTGCCCAGTGACAACACATCTTCTGTCGTACCGGTAGACAATGATGCTGTGTCTTTCACAATGCCTTCGACATTGAAAGTAAAGTCATCATTGCTGTGCAACGGAGGAAGAACTTCGACGTTCGCTAATTCAGACTCTGGCACTTCGTAATAAAGTACATTGCCGCCTGAATCGGTCACTTCTACTATCTGACTTGGGTTTGCTGAGTCCAGCCACACCAGAGTAACCCCATCAATTGAGAAGTTAGAAATGCGCACAAATAACGCTTCAGAACCATCTAAGTCCGCTGATGGTTTCATGGTGATCACTTCACTTAATTGGAGTGGGTCGTGATCAGTGACAGGGTCTACCGTATTTTGAGTTCGAGCGTTATCCTCAAACACATTAATTCGGTTTACAGTAAAACTACCTTTATCCGCAACTGGGTTTACATCAATAATGATGGTTTCGGTTTCTGAGCGAGCGGTATCTTTCCCAAGCAGTGGATTGTTGTGTTCCGTCGTAATAGCGGTGACATCAATTCTGATTTCGCCCGAGAAGTTATCTATCGGATCAACTTGAACTTCATCAATTCGGCTTGCATCCACCAGATAAACACCACCGGATTTTGGTATCGCACTACCATCTGAATAGACTAACTCTGCGTTACCTTCTCCTTGTGTAAAGACAAGCTCGTATACAATGCCTTCAGGGTTACTAGTGTCTTGAGTTTCAGCCGTGATGTTAAGGGCGACATTGTTTCCATCTTCGTCAACCGAGTAGTTAAATTCGCTGCTTGCCGTCCACGTTGCAATATCTGCGACTGCAGCAACTTCAATGTCTAAACGACCATTAATCGTATGATCTGGCGTACCATTGTTAAGAATTTCCACGCGGATACGAGGATCGATACCAGAAGCATCGGTTGATGTATGACGATCTGGTACGAAGTACAAGTTATCTAGCGAGACAAGCTCACCATTGAATGACTGCTCAACATTTGATGCGTCGAGAACAACCGTATTGCCCACAGATGTTAATTCAATGTAGTTGCCACTGCCGTCTCGGTAGTAGAACGTACCGTTGTGAGTATCAGCATCTCGAATAGTGATGTCACCTAAGCTCTCGTTACGGTCGATATCGTGTAAATTGATAACCAAGTCGACTTTCGCAGGGTTAACATCCAGCGTCGACAAGTTGTCCTGAGTATTTGCAGAGTCAACGCCCACAACGACACCATCACGCCCTTGGTCTTCGAACGCAGTAACGGTAGACGTGTCAATTTGCGCATTGCGGTCTCTTATCGAGATATCCACATCGGCATCAGCGATATCGCCATCACCATCGGTTGCAACAACGTTGATGGTGAAATCAATCGAGTCGGTTTCGGTATGGTCAAGATCGTCATTCGGACGGAATGACACACTGCCATCAGTTCGAACAACCAAACGACCGATTTCAGTATCCACTCCGTCAAGAACCTTGTGAACAAATACGACTTGGTCGCTACCGTTCAAATCGACAGAATCAGAATCAACACCGTTTTGCTTAAAGTAAACACCTGAATCATCAGCCGAAAATGAAGTCACTTGTGCGCCGTCAGCACCAAGATCGTCATCACCTTCTACAGGGTCTTGGAATAAGTGAACCGTGCGGCTGCCTTGTCCTTCAACACGCGAAATAGATGCATCGTACAAGGTTGGAACATCATCGGTAATCGTCACTGGTAAGTTAATACCTGCCGTATCGCCATCGACATCGGTCGCAAAGACTGGGAGATCAAGTATGAGTGTATCTTCGCCTTGAGTTGAGTGATCTAGCGCACCCTCAAGCGTAAACTTGTAAGAGCCGTCAGCGTTCAAAACTAGCGTGAACACTGAGTTACCATCAGGTGTTTGACCTTGATAAGTAAAGTTGTTGTTGCTTACCGCGGTTTGAACTAACGTCACCCCAAGACCACCTGAAGTTACTCCTGGTATCGGGTTAGAAGTAAGATCTAACTGGTAAGAGACAACGGTATCTGCCCCTTCCACCGTATCGAAATTGCCCGTTGCTTCTAGGCTGTCTTTGTTGGTTGCCTGAGAGCCGTTGACAAGGTCATCCTCGTCAACAGCCAAAGCATCTGCTGATTTAATTTCGGGAATGTCATCAACTACGGTAATTGGAAGATTCAGTGATGATGACGTGTCACCATCAAAGTCTGTTACTGTAATTGGAATATCAATGACAAGGTTGTTTTCACCTTGAACAGCGTCATGGTCGATTGGTCCCAACAGCTCAAATTGGTAGCTGTCATTATTCGCATCAAGAGACAGCGTGAAAATCTTAGTTGATGTGCCAGTAATAACCGCTTCGTAACTGGTTACTCCACCATTCGTGCCTACTAGATTCAACTCGATGCTGCTGCCGTTCGACGTTAAGCCAGACACGACTGCATCGAGATCTGAAACTTGGTAGCTGACAATCTTGTCTGCACCAGCAACGACTTCAAATCCACCGGTTAATACCGTTGAATCGCTACTTGTCGTGTCTGAGCCACCGGAAAGATCATCTTCATCAACGGTTTGTTGGCTAGAGTCTGTCACTTTCACAATAGCTGGGACATCGTCCACCACGGTGATCGGCAAGGTGATGTTATTGGACACATCGCCATCAAAATCAGTCGCGTTGACTGGGAAGTTAATGACCAACGAGTTTTCATCGTTACCCGCAGGATGATCAAGTGCACCCAACAGTTCAAATTCATAACTGTCTGCTGAACCATTTAGCGTCAGTTTAAAGACGGTGTCCGTCGTACCTTGTACATAAGCTCGGTACTCAATCACACCGTTTGAATTTGAAAACTCAACCAACTCAAGCGGTTGATCACCTGAGGTAAGGCCAGAAACAGGCGATGTTAAACTATCCAACTGGAAGCTAACGATAGAATCGGCACCATCAGTAACGTCAAAGTTGCCACCAATGATATTGGATTCTGGCGTGTCGTCCGAACCTTGGCTCGGAATATCATCCTCATCCACAGACAAGGTACTACCAGAGCTAATAGCATCAATGGTTGGTTTGTCATCTACGATGGTCACTGGCAAGGTCGCAGTGATGGTATCGTTGTCGCCATCCGTGATCTTCACAGGTAGATTCAACAAAATCTCATCAGAGTTAACCGCGTGATCTAACTGACCAGATAACTCAAAGTCGTATTTACCATCTTGATGAAGTGTCAACGTGAAGACCGTCACTCCACCCGGAGATTGCCCCACGTAAACAAGCGCGTCAGCAGTTGAAGCGCCAACGTCTTGAGAAAGCGTAACCTCTTCTCCACCCGATTTCAGATTCGGGATAGGATTTGAGCTGAGATCCAATTCGAAAGCATCAATACCATCTGCGCTAGTGACTTCGAACTCACCTGATACCGTTAATGGCTCTTTCGTTCCATCAGAACCAAGAGGTAAGTCATCTTCGTCGACACGTAGACTTTCAATATTGGTAACAACTGGAACATCGTCCACAACGGTAATTGGCAATGTGAAGGCTGGTGAAGTATCACCATCATTATCTGTCGCCGTCACAGGGAGGTTAATAACAATCTCGTTTTGCTGATTACCATCTGGATGATCAAGCGGCTTCTGTAAATCGAACTCGTAGGTGTTGTTCGTTGCATCCAACGTCAGTTCGAACACCACTTCAGCAGGATTGCCAGCGACACCTTGGTATACGTTCACGCCGTTTGCGCTAGAAGACAGAACTAAGGTGATAGCGTCACCATCTGAAGTCAGCGACGCAACAGGCGTGGTCAGGTCACTTAGCTGAATAGAATCAACTTGGTCAGCACCTTCGGTGATATCAAAAGTACCCGAAATAACAGTATCTTCTGCACTTGCAGCATCCGTACCTGCTGGTAGGTCATCTTCATCAACGGTTTGTTCGCTGCCTGCTAGCAAACCATCAATGGTCGGAACATCATCCACAACCGTAATTGGTAAGGTGATGTTGTTCGACACGTCTCCATCAAAGTCAGTCGCGTTTATCGGTAAATTTATGATCAGTTCATTCTGGCCATCAGCATTTGGATGATCGAGACGAGCGAGCAAATCGAACGTGTAGCTGTCATCAGAGGCATCGAGGGTTACACGGAATACTGGTGTCGTCGTGCCATCAATACGAGCTTCGTAAACTGAAACGCCACCTGCGTTTGATACTTCAACCATAACCAGAGATTGACCACCAGAGGTCAGGCCTTGTACTGGCGTCGTTAGGTCAGAAACGCTGTACTCGACAATGCCATCAGAACCATCAGTCGCGATGAAGTTACCGGCAATGCTGTTCGACTGTGTACCATCAGATCCGATTGTTGGGATATCGTCCTCATCAACCGTTTGCACACTTGTTGCTTCGATTCCACCAAGTGTCGGCTTGTCATCAACGATCTTGACAGGAATTGTCTCAGCAGAGGTATCGCCATCAAAGTCTGTTGCGATGATTGGGAAGTTGAGCGTTAACTCATCACTATCAACAGCATGATCGATTGGGCCTTCAAGCGTGAAGTTATAAGAGCCATCAGTGTTCACTGTCAGTGTAAAGACCGACTCGGTGCCTGCTGTTGCTTGATAGGTAAAGCTGCCGTCGCCATTTGCGGTTTCAGCCAATGTGACTGCCACGCCTTGTGATGTGAGTCCAGCCACTGGTGTTGCTGAAGCATCAAGCTGATAGCTCACTACTCGGTCAGAGCCTTGTGTGGTGGTGAAGTTGCCATCGATTGAAATCGGGCCAGTCTGATCCGAACCAATCGTGCCTAAATCATCTTCATCAACGGTAATCGCATCGACATCGGTAATGGTCGGCTTATCATCCACGATGGTGACTGGGATCGTTTCTGTGGTGGTATCACCATCAAAATCCGTCGCGATGATTGGGAAGTTCAGTGTCAGCTCATCACTGTCTGTCGCATGGTCAATTGGCCCCTGAAGCGTGAAGTTGTATGAACCATCCGTATTCACGGTCAGCGTAAATACGGCTTCAGTTCCTGCTGTCGCTTCATAAGTGTAGCTACCGTCGCCGTTTGCAGTTTCCGTCAGCGTCACTGCCACACCTTGTGATGTCAGACCATCAACTGGTGTTGCAGCAGTATCTAATTGGTAGCTCACTACCCCATCAGAGCCTTGCGTTGTAGTGAAGTTGCCATCGATTGAAATTGGATCTGAGCCATCAGAGCCAATCGTCGCTAGGTCATCTTCATCCACACGGATTGCGTCTACATCAGTGATGGTTGGTTTATCATCAACGATGGTGACAGGTAGTGTTTCCGTCGACGTGTCGCCATCAAAATCTGTTGCGATAATCGGGAAGTCGATTTGTAGACTGTCGCTATTCACCGCATGGTCTAGTGGACCTTGCAGAGTAAAGGTGTAGTCACCGCATGGTCTAGTGGACCTTGCAGAGTAAAGGTGTAGCTGCCATCTGGCTTCACCACCAATTCAAATACGGCATTGCCATCTGCTGTGGCTGTGTAAGTAAAGCTGCCATCACCATTTGTTGTTTCAGCAAGCACGACAGGCTCACCATGAGAGGTCAACCCTGCTACTGGATCTGCTGTTGCATCAAGCTGGTATTTAACAACACTGTCCGAGCCTTCAGTTGTGGTGAAAGAGCCCGACATAAACGCATCATCGTTTTGGTCTGAGCCAATTGAGGCAAGGTCATCTTCGTCTACTGTTAGTGGGACAACGTTATCGATGGTTGGAACGTCATCAGTAATCGTGACTGGAATAGTCGCGGTTGTCGTATCGCCATCAAAGTCTGTTGCAATGATTGGGAAGTTCAGAACCAATTCATCGCTGTTTAACGCGTGATCCACCGGCTCTTCAAGACGGAAATTGTATGTGCCATCAGCATTAACATTCATGGTGAAGACCGGATTGCCATCCGCGGTAGCCACGTAAGTGAAGCTGCCATCAGCATTCGCATTCTCTACCAAAGTAACAGGCTCACCGTGAGAAGTTAAACCTGCGACAGGATCAGCCGTTGAATCAAGTTGGTAGCTCACTACACGGTCTGAACCTTGGGTAGTGGTGAACGCGCCTTCAACAAACACAGCGTCACTTTGGTCTGAGCCAATACCTGATAAATCATCTTCGTCTACAGCCAGAGGCACAACATTATCGATGATTGGCGCATCATCCGTAATGGTGACTGGAATGGTTGCCGTGGTCGTATCACCATCAAAATCGGTGGCAATAATTGGGAAATCAATCGTCAGGCTGTCTCTGTTAGCGGCATGGTCAATCGGGCCTTGCAGCGTAAAGTCGTACGTACCATCTGTTGCGACATTCAACGTGAAGACAGGATTACCGTCAGCGGTCGCCACATAGGTAAAGCTGCCGTCGCCATTCGCGGTTTCCACCAAGGTAATCGCCTCACCTTGAGATGTCAGACCCGCAACAGGATCAGCGGTTGAATCCAGTTGATAGCTCACCACTCGGTCAGAGCCTTGTGTGGTAGTAAACGCGCCTTCAACGAACACAGCGTCAGTTTGGTCTGAGCCCACGCCGCTAAGGTCATCTTCATCGACACTCAACGCATCCACCGCTGTGATGGTCGGTACATCATCAACAATCGTGACTGGAATGGTTTCAGTAACGGTGTCGCCATCGAAGTCGGTTGCGATAATTGGGAAGTTGAGTGTCAGCTCATCACTATCAACCGCGTGATCAATTGGCCCTTCTAGCGTGAAGTTATAAGAGCCATCAGTATTCACTGTCAGCGTAAAGACCGCTTCAGAGCCCGCTGTTGCTTCGTAGGTAAAACTGCCATCACCATTTGCAGTTTCTGTTAGCGTGACAGCCACACCTTGCGAGGTTAAACCGTCAACTGGTGTTGATGTGCCATCGAGTTGGTAGCTCACCACTCGGTCTGAACCTTGCGTGGTGGTGAAGTTACCATCAATAGAAATCGGGTTGCTTTGGTCTGAGCCAATTGACGCTAGATCATCTTCATCAACCGTAATGGAATCCACGTCAGTAATAACTGGCTTATCGTCTACGATCGTCACTGGGATAGTGGCATTTGTGGTGTCGCCATCAAAGTCGGTCGCGATGATTGGGAAGTTCAGTATCAACTCATCACTATCTACTGCGTGGTCGATTGGACCTTCAAGCGTGAAGTTATAGCTACCATCAGTATTCACTGTCAGCGTAAAGACCGCTTCAGTACCCGCTGTCGCCTCGTAAGTAAAGCTGCCATCACCGTTTGCGGTTTCAGTCAGCGTGACGGCCACGCCTTGTGATGTAAGGCCGTCAACTGGTGTTGCAGAAGCATCAAGCTGATAGCTCACCACTCGGTCCGAGCCTTGTGTGGTGGTGAAGTTGCCATCGATTGAAATCGGGTCAGTTTGATCTGAGCCAATCGTGCCTAAATCATCTTCATCAACGGTAATCGCATCGACATCGGTAATGGTCGGCTTATCATCCACGATGGTGACTGGGATCGTTTCTGTGGTGGTATCACCATCAAAATCCGTCGCGATGATTGGGAAGTTCAGTGTCAGCTCATCACTGTCTGTCGCATGGTCAATTGGCCCCTGAAGCGTGAAGTTGTATGAACCATCCGTATTCACGGTCAGCGTAAATACGGCTTCAGTTCCTGCTGTCGCTTCATAAGTGTAGCTACCGTCGCCGTTTGCAGTTTCCGTCAGCGTCACTGCCACACCTTGCGATGTTAGGCCATCAACTGGCGTTGCAGCAGTATCTAATTGGTAGCTTACTACCCCATCAGAACCTTGCGTTGTAGTGAAGTTGCCATCGATTGAAATTGGATCTGAGCCGTCAGAGCCAATTGTCGCTAGGTCATCTTCATCCACACGGATTGCGTCTACGTCAGTGATGGTTGGTTTATCATCAACGATAGTGACAGGTAACGTCTCCGATGAGGTGTCGCCATCAAAGTCTGTTGCGATAATCGGGAAGTCGATTTGCAGACTGTCGCTATTCACCGCATGGTCTAGTGGACCTTGCAGTGTAAAGTTGTAGCTGCCATCTGGCTTCACAATCAATTCAAATACGGCATTGCCATCTGCCGTGGCTGTGTAAGTAAAACTACCGTCGCCGTTAGCAGTTTCAGCAAGCACGACAGGCTCACCATGAGAGGTCAACCCAGATACTGGATCTGCTGTTGCATCAAGCTGGTATTTAACAACGCTGTCTGAGCCTTCAGTTGTGGTGAAAGAACCCGACATAAACGCATCATCGTTTTGGTCTGAGACAATTGAGGCGAGATCATCTTCGTCCACCGTGAGTGGAACAACGTTGTCGATAGTTGGAACGTCATCAGTAATCGTGACGGGAATGGTCGCGGTCGTCGTATCGCCGTCAAAGTCTGTTGCAATGATTGGGAAGTTCAGTACTAATTCATCGCTGTTTAATGCGTGATCGACCGGCCCTTCCAGACGGAAATTGTATGTGCCATCAGCATTCACGTTCATGGTGAAAACCGGATTGCCATCCGCGGTAGCCACGTAAGTAAAGCTGCCATCAGCATTCGCAGTCTCTACCAGAGTAACTGGCTCACCTTGGGAGGTTAGCCCCGAAACAGGATCAGAAGTTGAATCAAGTTGGTAGCTCACCACACGGTCTGAACCTTGGGTAGTGGTGAACGCGCCTTCAACAAACACAGCGTCAGTTTGGTCTGAGCCAATACCTGATAAATCATCTTCGTCTACAGCCAGAGGCAAAACATTATCGATGATTGGTGCATCATCCGTAATCGTGACTGGAATGGTTGCCGAAGTCGTATCACCATCAAAATCGGTGGCAATAATTGGGAAATCAATCGTCAGGCTGTCACTGTTAGCTGCATGGTCAATCGGGCCTTGCAGCGTAAAATCGTAAGTGCCATCTGTTGCTACGTTTAACGTGAATACCGGATTGCCGTCTGCGGTCGCCACATAAGTAAAGCTGCCATCACCGTTGGCGGTTTCCACCAAGGTAATCGCCTCACCTTGAGACGTTAGCCCCGCAACAGGATCAGCCGTTGAATCCAGTTGATAGCTCACCACTCGGTCAGAGCCTTGAATAGTGGTAAACGCGCCTTCAACGAACACAGCGTCAGTTTGGTCTGAGCCCACGCCGCTAAGGTCATCTTCATCGACACTCAACGCATCCACCGCTGTGATGGTCGGTACATCATCAACAATCGTGACTGGAATGGTTTCAGTAACGGTGTCGCCATCGAAGTCGGTTGCGATAATTGGGAAGTTGAGTGTCAGCTCATCACTATCCACCGCGTGATCAATTGGCCCTTCTAGCGTGAAGTTGTAAGAGCCATCAGTATCTACTGTCAGAGTAAATACTGGGTTGCCACCCGCAGTCGCTTCATAAGTGAAACTACCATCACCATTTGCGGTTTCTATCAGTGTGACAGCCACGCCTTGCGATGTTAAACCGTCCACTGGTGTTGCTGAAGCATCGAGTTGGTAGCTCACCACTCGGTCAGAGCCTTGTGTGGTAGTAAAGTTGCCATCAATAGAAATTGGATTGCTTTGGTCTGAGCCAATTGACGCTAGATCATCTTCATCAACCGTAATGGTGTCGACGTCGGTAATAACAGGCTTATCGTCCACGATTGTCACTGGGATAGTGGCATTTGTGGTGTCGCCATCAAAGTCTGTTGCGATGATTGGGAAGTTGAGTGTCAGCTCATCGCTATCTACCGCGTGGTCGATTGGACCTTCAAGCGTGAAGTTATAGCTACCATCAGTATTCACCGTCAGCGTAAAGACCGCTTCACTACCCGCTGTCGCCTCGTAAGTAAAGCTGCCATCAGCGTTTGCGGTTTCAGTCAGCGTAACTGCCACGCCTTGTGATGTAAGGCCGTCAACTGGTGTTGCAGAAGCATCAAGCTGATAACTTACCACTCGGTCAGAGCCTTGTGTGGTGGTGAAGCTACCATCAATAGAAATCGGGTCAGTCTGGTCCGAACCAATCGTGCCTAAATCATCTTCATCAACAGTAATCGCATCAACATCGGTAATAGTTGGCTTATCATCCACGATGGTAACAGGCAATACGATTTGGCTTGTGTCACCATCGAAGTCTGTAGCAATAACGCTAAAATCAAGGGTTAAGCTGTCGCTATTTGCCGCATGGTCAATTGGACCTTGCAGCTCAAAACTGTACGAGCCGTCGGTATTCAAAATTAATGTGAAAACTGCACTGCCATTTGCCGTTGCGCTGTAGGTGTAACTGCCATCTGCATTTTGCGTTTCGGCAATGGAAACGGTTTGACCTTGAGATTGCAGGCCATTTAAAGAATCAGCGTTTACATCCAACTGATACTGTACGACGCCATCAGAACCTTGAGTTGTCGTAAACTGACCTTCGACCAGCGTTGACTGTGATTGGTCAGAACCTACCAAACTTAAGTCATCTTCATCGACGGTAAGAGCGACAACGTCATTAATGGTTGGCACATCATCGGCAATGGTTACCGGTAGAACAAGTGAACTGGTGTCACCGTCAAAGTCCGTTGCGACAATAGTGAAGTCTAGAGTTAAGCTATCGCTACCCACAGCATGATCGATTGGACCTTCAAGGGTAAATGAATAAGAACCGTCAGGGTTCACTTGTAAGGTGAAGATAGCGTCCCCTTCTGCCGTTGCAGAATAGGTAAAGCTGCCATCTGAATTGGTTGTTTCCGTCAGAGAGATAGATCGCCCCTGCGATTCCAACCCATTGAGTGGATCAGTGCCGCTCTCTAATTGATAACTTACAACACGGTCTGAGCCCTGAGTCGTCGTGAAGCTACCTTGCGCGAACACAGAGTCGCTTTGATCGGAGCCAATGCTTGATAAATCGTCTTCATCGACGGCTAGCGCATCAACGCCATCAATCGAAGGAACGTCATCTTGAACTTGAATGACAATTTGCGCAGCTTCTGGTGTGTTCGAACCTTCGGTAATAGAGGAGCGGTCACCATCCGCATCTACCGCGTAAACTGGCAGTGAGAAAGTGAGCGAGTCATCGTTAGCACCCGTATGGTCAAGTTGTTCATACAAGTTGAATTGGTATTCGCCCAATGCAGGTGCATCAATCGCCACATCAAATACGGTAATACGCACACCATCCAGCTCGATGAAGCCTTCGTAAGTACGTACGCCGTTACTCTCGGACGCTAGTTCTAGTTGAACAACCTGCCCTTGAGATTGGAGTTCTCCACCAACATTGAACTCTGTAGGTTCCAACTCATAGTGATCAATGATGTCACTTCCGACCGCTGTCGTGATCGACCCAGTACCACTTGTTACTGCCGCGCCTTCCTGTGAACCTTGGTCAACCCCCGCCTCATCTAAAGACAAGCCCGTCACGTTCTCAATCACTGGGTTATCGCCATCGAGGATGGTCATCGTAAAGGTGTTGCTTGCCGTATCTTGGTCATAGTCGACGATTGTGGTTGGTAAAGAGAGCTCAATCGTATCTTCACCGTTTGTTTGTTCTAACGGCTTAAATTGCTCAAATTGGTAGGTACCATCAGTATTCAGACTGATGGTTAAGACGGTTTCATTCGAGCCAGCAATGGACAAGGTGATAGTACTGCCGTCTTCAGAGAGTACCGCTTCTGTCGCCTGATTATCACTCAGTAGGCCATCGAACTGACTAAGTCCTTCTTGATTAAACGTGACCGTTGCCAATTGATCACTACCAATATCAACAAAGGTGCCAGTAATTGGTGTAGAAGAAGATTCAACGTTTTCAAAAGTAACGTTTTGCGGCGCAGGATCATCGCCATCAATAACGGTTGTCGTAAAATCGATAGGCGCTTGAATGCTGTTACCACCAATATCTGCACCTGTAATATCAAAAGCAATATTGATTTGATCACCGACGATCGATACTTGGCCATCAGCAACAGACGCAACATGGTCAACGCCCTGGCTAATCGTGGTAACGACTTCTAACTCTAAATCACGGCCTACAGATGTCGCTTCGATCTCGATACGAAGCACTTCGTTACCTTCTTGAGTACCGATAATGGCATTTTGCGCTTCGTCATAAACGAACGCCACTGGCTGACCACCAGAGGTAATATCACTGTTAAGCTCAGTCAACAAAGACTCTAAAGAAGACGTTTCGGGTACAAATGAAGCAGTATCAAGTGCGAGATCCCCTGCTTCAACCAGCACACTAGACGAAATGGTTTGCGGGTAGCTTGATAGAGAAATTGAGCCTTCTGTTACGCTAGATTGCAGTGACTGCCCACCATCAGCAAAAATCGTGACATTCAAACCGTCATCTTCGTCGCGATCATCTTCTCCGCTGCGAGTCGCAGACGTTTCAAAAAAAGTAGAAGCGAGTACTTCCGGGTTATTATATTCAACCGTCACGTAGCCAGCATTAGCCGAGCCTTCAGCACCTGCGCCAGCAGCTGTTGCTTCTAAGATAGCGGTAGGGTCAGCTCCGTCTAAAATAGCTTGCTGGATAGCGGCAATATCGTTGGCGTCGAAGTCAGCACTTCCAATAGCCGTTGGGTCAAAAGTCACCAAGCCATTAACTGGAGATTGTACCAATACTGGTTCTAACGGTTCAGAAGAAGGCACAGGAAGACAAGCAACACAATTTGCATCGACCAGATAAAGCTCATTATTTATCTGTACGTCGAGAGAAGCATTATTTTCAGTGATAATAATCTCGCCAGGTCTTAACTCATCCCCCGCTTTTATGACCTTAACGTTTCCATCCAGGCCCAAAACCAAAACTTCACCTTTGACAGCATTTACAATCGCGCTCTGCGGTACCGTGTGCGTACTCATCTGACCTCCGCTAATGGCTTACGTTTCCCATTAACCTTTTTAGATAATTTCTTATTAATTTAGTGCGGCATACTGCACACCTTTATACGATTAAACTAAGTATTGAATCATTAAACAATCGATAAATACCCTACTACCAAGCAACATAAGTAAAACTTACTCGTAGTCACAGAAATGTGACACATGTGCTGACGCGTAGATATCGAATAATTATATGAAATTGATACCTTATTCTGATTAAGTGTAGTTGTTTTAAGAAAAGAAGAGAGATGAAATCATTCAGCTAAACGCCAGACTGCCGGTTGCGATCAATAATGGAAGAAAAGCAATGAGAATGTTGTATACACCGGAGCGTGATGACATCTTAATCAATATCGGTGACGAAAAAAACGTAACGATTAAATATTGAACAACATAAATTGCAGGACAAAATGCAACGATAAAAAAGTGGCTTACGATATGAATCCCCGCACACCACGAGTTCGGTTTTGTTCTGATATACAGCAAAAAAAACACGAGCAAGCTAATAATAAAATACATAAACACAGCACTTGAAAATAATTATCATTTTCAATCATATGTAAATATTCCCTTACTTTCAATGGTGTTTGAGCTATTAATGTCATCGTTATTATCAATCAACACAATAAGTAAAATTATCAGTAATTCCAGTCTTAAACGTTTGCGTAATCGCTAACCTTCTCTTAACCTTGATTTGAGGCTTTTATCACGGTTTTTCCATTGATATAGTGCGTCCATACAACAAAAAAAGACCATTCGAGGCATGGAGCTTCCTCATTAATCTCAAGATGAGAAGAATTGGTACCGACAAAATTCGGCAGATTTTAAGAGGGTCAAAAAATGGACATGAATATGGTTGAGATTTTAGGTTATGCAGCTTCAATCATGGTCGCTATTTCGCTAACTATGAAAGATATTGTTAAGCTTCGTATCCTTAACTTTATTGGTTGTGCGCTATTTACTGCTTACGGACTAATGATTGATTCTTGGCCTGTAGTACTAACTAACGGTTTTATTGCTTGCGTTAACATCTACTTCCTAGCAAAAATGCAGCAGGAAAAAAAAAGCCTAGAGCCTGAGAAAGCGCAATAGCATTCAAACAATAAAAGCCCGCAAATCATAAGATTGCGGGCTTTTGCTTTTAACATTCCCTTTCTATCACAGCATCCTTAAACGAGCGCTAACGAACCCAGCTAAGTGCTAGTGTTTCTCGACGAGAAAACATGTCCACATGCGATGAAATGATCGCCTTCACCGTATTCAGTTTCTCTTCTGAATCCGCCTCACAGGTTATAGTTAAGCTAGATGCACAAAGGTTAAACTCAGCTTTTCCCGTCGGAAATGTCACCAAACCGCTATTTTCATTCCAAGTAGCAGGAACTTTTCGTCCAAAATGCCGACAAAGCGTCACTAAGTATTTGTCAGCGTGTTCGCTATCTATTCGGGTGCTTTCTTTAATCATGAACTTACTCGTTACTTTGAAACGTCCTATGAAGAACCTTGTTAGAATTGATAAGCTGCAGAGAGCTTGAAGTTGCGACCCGGCTCGTAGTCATCAAGCGTGAAGCCACGTGCAGTCCCCGAACGAGACGCATGAGAGCTGTACAACTCGTCAAATACATTATCAATACCAAAGGTCACCGACAGCCCATCAATATCAGACGGCACCCATTGAGCGTATAGATTATGCACATCATAACTTGCTTTCTTTGGCTGACCATCAAAGACGTTGTCTTCCTCTAGAACAAACATTGAGTTCCACCCGAAGATCGTTTCTAAAGCGTCTGACTGGTAATCCAAAGTTAGAGCAATGCTATCACCCATATCAATGCTACGCCCATTGCCCCCAGCAACAGGACCACCAGTATTCTTGTTTTTGGTGTCCGACTTAGAGTAAGAAAGTTTGCTGTTAAACTTGTCGTAACCATAAGAAGCACTTGCTTCAAAGCCTTTAATCTCAACATCACCTAAGTTGTAAATCAGGTAAGTTTGAGTCGCGTTTTGGTACTGATCTGCAATGTAATCATCAATTTCCGTTTGGAATACCGTAATATTCGCCCCAAAGAAATGCTTATCAAAGGTTTTATCAAAACGAACACCACCTTGCGTGTTCAATCCCGTTTCTGGCTTTAACCCATCCTCTAAAAATGCAACGTCTTGGTAAGCAATAAAGGTTTCCATTAGCTCTGGACCTTTAAATAGAGAGCGTGCACTCGCAAACAACGTCCAATCTTGCGTCACCGCCCATTCTGCTGCTAGAGCCCAAGTCACATCATCATAATTACTGTTTCCTGTCTCAGCTTTGCGTTTGTAATCATCAAAGCGCATACCTGCAGTAATAAAGAAGGCATCAGAGAAGAAGAACTGATCTTCTACAAACAGTGCGGTTGAAATCGCCGATTCGTCCATAAACTTACGACTACCGTAGTAACTCGAAGACGTTTTATCCATGTAGTCGAAGCCATAAGTGACTCGATTATCAAACTCACCTAACATAACATCTGACTGGAATTTGCCATTCAAACCAAAGTTTTGGTTTTTGGCGGTGTTCTTTGATAAACGGTTCGAGGGCCAACGAGGCGCCATCACCGTTTCGTCACGTTTAATTTCTGTCTCGGTATTATAAAGAGTGACGTTTCCTTGGTGTTGTTCGCCTCGCAACTCATAACTCAAGGTAACGGTATCGCGGTCATAATCCGTAGGGATAAGTAACTTGCTCGAAAGGCTATTATTTGCACTACCCGACATATCAGGACGCGGACTGTAATCTCCACTGTCTCGGTACATGTCATAAGAGAGCTCAAAACGATGGATGTCATTTAGTTCATACCCCAGCTTAGCCAGAATGTTGTAAACATCACCTGCAGCACCGTAGGTTTTATTGCCATTACCATCTTCAAAATCATCACGCGTAACGTAATGGCCATAGACCATCGCATCAATGTTTTCGGACAAAAGTCCGTACAGTGTCAACGAACCTTGTTGGTTGTCGTTGGATGCATAGCCGCCATAAACACGCGCACCAAACTTTTCATCGTAACGAAGTAAGTCACGAGCGTCTTTCGTTTCAAAGTAGACCGAACCGCCTAACCCGTTTTGAGTCACAGAGTTATTACCTACCTGAATGTCCGCAGATTTGAGAATGTCAGGGTTCAACGTCAAGTTACCAATATGATGGAACATGCTCGCATGCTGAGAAGCACCGTCAAGACGAATGTCCAAATCGGTTTCGCTCAAACCACGAATCGTAATACGTTGATTCACAGAGTGTGTTCCACCAACATCTACACCGGGAATATCGCGCAGTAAATCAGACATATGATCCGCTTGCTTCAGTGACATGTCGTCCGCAAACATCGACTCAGTGTTGCTGGAAACTTTCGTTCCCCATACAACGACCTCTTCAAAATGTGACTCAGTATCTTGAGCTAAAACAGGGGTTGATAGCGCCATTCCCACTGCAAGGCAAAGGCTTGAAAGCTTGATAGGTGAACAAGCAGGGCTTTCCATAACTTCATTCCTAAATATTAATGATAATAATTCTCAGGTATAATAAGCATGAGTTTTATAAATACAAAGGCGATTTGGTTATGCGAAATCGCACAAGTGTTATGAGGAAGTGTCAAATGCAGGAAGTCACAACAAAACGAACTAAAATTGCCAAGATAGCTTTAACCCAAAGACTAAAGGCGACAGAGAAACAATGGATTGTCACGCAAGGCCAACCTTGTCAAACTCAACTGGCCGAAGGTAAGTTCCTATCATATCAGTATAATGATCAAATTTTTGTTCATGGCGGGCGTTGTCTAGAACTTATTGATTCGAATATTGTTTCTACTGCACACGCCTCACTGCTGGTCACTATTCTTTTAGAAGGTAGACTCTCGTTTGGCTACGACGATTTGCAATTTGATTTAGACGCGAGCGACGGCCCTAAGGGTGTAGTGGTGAACTTACTCAAACCTGCAAATTTTCGTCGTTCACTGCTCAAAGATAACCTCATTAATAAGATCAACATATTGGTTAAGCCCCAATGGCTAGAGGCCCGCCTTGAGCAAAATTGTAGTCATCGAGCCTTTTTTAACTCTCATCAGGCGTTTCAACAGTTGGAGCCTAACCAGACGCTATGCGAGTTGGCCGAAACGTTAACAAATAGAGAAACACCGCAAGAGTTCCAAGAAAAGCTAGAGGTCGAAAGCTTGATCTATCAAATATTACATCAAGCCACCAAGCAAATTCCTAAGAATTTCAGTGCTAAAAACAGCAGTATTGAACGACACATTGATGGTCGAATTGAGGATATTGTCAGCTATATTGAAACTCACCTTGATCAAGAACTACGCTTGGAAAAGTTGGCGAGCCAATTCTCAATGAGTGTTTCAAACCTGCAGCGTCGATTTAAACAATCACTTAATATGACCATAAACGGCTACATTCGTTTTCGACGTCTTGAGATTGCTAGGCAACATTTGGAACGTGGCCTAGTGACGATAACAGAAGCCGCCTATGAAGCCGGATACCACCACCCTTCTAACTTCACTTATGCCTTTAAAAAGGCATTTGGTGTGCCACCACATGAAGTGATTAAAGAGTAAGGGGACTCTAGGTAACTGACTGTTATTTAGGAGTGTCTTATCCACAACATCGGTATATACTCGCCTTAAACGTTATGGAGGTTAAACATGAATATTGGTGCCGTCGCGAAGCTCACTGGGCTTTCATCTAAGTCGATTCGATTATATGAAGACAAAGGGATCATATCTCCACCAGCGCGTAGCGACTCTGGCTATCGCGAATATTCAGATAATCATATTCAAGAGCTTAACTTGGTATCACGCGCAAAAAGCGCAGGCTTTTCGTTGCAAGAATGCAAAGAGTTCGTACAACTTGCTCATAACCCCAATCGCAAAAGTAGCGAAGTAAAAGCAAGAACCATGGACAAACTGAGAGAGGTTGAAGAAAAAATTGCACACCTCATGGAGATCAAAACGCAACTTGAAGGTTGGGTTTCTTCTTGTCCTGGAGATGCAGAGAGCCGATGCCCAATCATAGACGAGCTCACCAAGTAAGCCCGCCTATCTATTGATCTCGTTAAAAACGAACTAGCTCGCTTAATGATAAGTACACATGCGCTTACCGTTTAACTCTATGATGTTAAATGGCGTTTCATAGATGTCCTCTAGCGTAGACGCTTGAATAACATCTTCAACCGCACCACTCGCCACAACTTTACCTTTCTTAAGCGCCAATATGACATCTGAGTAACACGCCGCGAAATTAATATCATGAATCACGACCACCATGGCTTTATTCATGTCATGGGCTAACTGCTGCACAACTTTCATGATCTGAAGAGAGTGTTTGATATCTAAGTTATTAAGAGGTTCATCAAGAAAGACATAATCTGTATCTTGTGCAATCACCATAGCAATAAATGCAAGCTGTCGCTGACCACCACTTAATTCATCCAAGTATTTGTCTTGAATATCTTGCAAATCTAAGTAGTCGATCGCTTGTTCTATGACCTCATGATCTTCTTTAGTCAGATTTCCTTTAGAGTATGGGAAACGACCAAAAGAGACTAACTCTTTTACGGTAAACCGCATTGTAATCGAGTTAGCTTGGCGAAGTACTGCCAGTTTTTTCGCTAGCTCTTTTGTGTCCCATTCTGCGATTTCCTTGCAATCAATGATAACACTACCGCTATCTCGCTCCGTTAAGCGCGAGGCCATAGATAACAGCGTGCTCTTTCCCGCGCCATTTGGACCGATAATCGATGTTACCTTGCCCTTTTCAAACTGAGTATTGGCCTCGTCTACGACTTTGTTTGAACCGAAAGCCTTCGTTAATTTGTCTATTACTATCATATTTATACAACTTTGTTTTTCAGCAGCAGGTATAAGAAATACGCACCGCCGATAAAGTTAATTACGACACTCAACGTCGTCTCAAAACTGAACACGTTTTCGATTATCCATTGCCCAGCAAGTAATGAACTGATGGATAGAAACGAACATCCGACCAATAGCGTTTTATGTTGGTAACTTCGGAACATTTCTCGGCTTAAGTTGGTCACTAGTAAACCAAAGAACATGATTGGCCCTACCAAAGCCGTAGAAATAGCAATCAAAACCGCCGAGATAATAAACACATTTCTCGTCACTTTAGGTACATCAACACCCAAACTTTTCGCATTGTCTTGGTCGAGCCAAAACACATCTAAAGTGCGATGCATCCTAAACAACAACCAACATGCAAACATCAAAGCCGGAGCACTAAAGTAAACCAAGTTCACTTTGACATTATTGAAACTGGCGTACAGTTTCGACTGAACAATTGCATATGTGTTTGGGTCCATCAGCAAAGAAAAGAATGACGCCGCATTGGAAAATAGCTGACCAAAGATCAAGCCGACCAATAGCAACATAATCAAGTTCTTGCTGCCTTTTGAAAAGTAAAACCCAAACAGCAGTAGCGAAAACGACACCATTACAATTACTGCAATCGCGAAATTGACGTACAAGTTAAGAACTAAGGTACTCAACCCACCAAAAATCAACACGATCAAAATTTGGGTTAACACATACAGCGCATCAAAACCCATGATACTTGGCGTTAAAATTCGGTTGTGCGTAATGGTTTGAAATACAAGTGAAGACTGAGCAATGGCCACACCCGCTAGCACTATCGCCAATACTTTAGGAACTCTACGAGACAAAAAATATTGGTAGTTGTCAGCCGTTAGCCCAATACCAATAAACAGACACGCGAAAAGAATCGCAATGCCACCTAGCAGCAGGATTTTCGTTGAATCACGCATGTTGCTTACCTCGCAACAACATTGCGATGAATACCACGCCACCCAATATGCTAATCACGATAGAGATTGGCATTTCATGAGGGAAAATAATTAAACGACTCACCAAATCGCAACACAACACTAAAATGGCCCCATACATGGCCGTAAGCGGAATGTTCTTTTTGAGGTTATCGCCATAAAAGTGACTCACGAGATTCGGTACAATCAGCCCTAAGAATGGCAACTGGCCAACAATCATCACGACACTTGCTGACATGATGGACACCAATAGCACTCCAATCGTCACAACCTGCTGATAATTCAAACCCAAGTTAATCGCGAAATCTTTTCCGATACCTACGGCAGAGATCCTTGCGGCAAAAAGATAGCTGAGGATAACCATTGGTACCGCGATGTACAGCAGTTCAAAATCACCACGCAAGATGTTGGCGAAGTTTGCGACTGTCCAAGCATTCAGACTTTGAAGTGCATCATATTTGTAAGCGATAAACGTAGTCATGGATTGGATGACATTGCCGAAAATAATCCCGACAAGAGGCACAAAAACCACGCTCTTAAATTGAATGCGCTGAATAAAGAAAACAAACGCTAGCGTCCCAAATACCGAGATGCCGAATACGAGCCAAAGGTGATTATCATTACCAAAGAAAACCACGCTCAGTACGTAGCCCAGCATGGCACATTCGATCGTACCAGTTGTAGAAGGTGCCGCAAATCGGTTCTGGCTGATTTGCTGCATGACAAGACCCGCAATACTCAAGCCAGCACCAGCAAGCAGTATGGCAAATAAACGTGGTATACGGCTGGTAAAGAAAAGCTCTAATGCTTTCTCATCACCCGAAAAGAGTTGTTGGGGCGTCATGTTTGCCACCCCAACAAATAACGAAACCGTGCTTAAAACCACAAGGGTTAGCAATAACTTCTTCAAAGTTAACCTCTGCTATCTTGGATTACAGTTCAACGGTTTGCTTTATCTCACTGACCATTTTTTCTGTTGCTGTCACACCAGACATCGACAAATACCACGCGTCCACATCTAAATAAGTGATTTTATGATTTTTATATGCCGCAGTCGCTTTGACTAAGTCGTTATCCATGGATTTACGAATATCGTTATCCGGCGTACCTGTCAGAGAATTACGGTCAACCACGAGAATATTTTTCGGGTTAGCTTCACGAATAAACTCATAAGAAATGACATCTCCGTGAGTGCCCGTTTTCACGTGCTCAACCGTTTCCAAGAAGCCAAAGTCGTTATAAATGACGCCAAATCGCGACTGGGCACCAAACGTGCTGATGTTGTCACCCATGCTTAAAATCGTTAATGCATCATTTTTGTTCGATTGGTTGTAGTCACGGATTGCTTTGAATTGAGCATCTAGTGCTTCAATTTTCTGCTCTACTTTTTCTTCGATATTGAAGATCTTACCAATATTGCGCCATTGCGCTTGCGTGCCTTCCCAATAGCCTTGGTTCTCTTTCGCCGCGAAAACAACTGTAGGGGCAATTTCACTCAGCTCTTCATATTTCGCAGACGCTCGCGGACCAACCAAAATCAAATCCGGTTTTTGCATGTAGATGGTTTCAAAATCAGGTTCAAACAAACTACCCGCGGAGGTGTAGTTATCTTTGCTGTATTTTGAAAGGTAACTAGGAAGATTAGAAGAGTTAGATACTGCAACAGGATCGATACCAAAGTTGTCCAGCGCATCTAGCGGGCCAAAGCCAATCACAACCACACGCTCTGGGGATTGTTCTAGCTCTGTTTGACCCATGTAGTGGTCAATCACAACTTTAGCAGCGAAAGAAGGAGAAACAGTAAATAACGACAGCATAGCCGCACCGACGAATTTTTTCATTTTGTTAAGCCTTAATGAGATCTATTATCATACGCGTTCGCAATATAACGCTACTCTTTAATGCATTCAACAAAATTTAAGGTACTTTACATTAGTTACGTTTACTCAAGACTTAGATATATCAAAGACTTATAAAACCCATCAGTTCCAATACCTGGACGTATCATTCATGCGCTTCAATAAACGCTTTGAGTGCCAGCTCATCAATAATCTCCAAACCGTTGTCCGTTTTTGTAATCAATCCCTTTTCAATCAAGTCCTTAACTGCACGTCGATAGACTCGGCCTGAGGTACCAAACCGCTCAGCCTCTTGGTTCACTTTATCAAAGCCACCAAGCAGCTTATCCGTCTGATTACGGACGAGAAGATCATAGGCAATGTTGTAAGTAATGGGATGCAACAAACGATTAGTGTAGATATCCATGGAGTCTTGATAATCCTCAACCAATGCTGAAGCGAAGAACACCATCATTTGGGGATGATTTTGCAGTGCTTCGGTTAGTTTTTGGATACAGATAACATCAACCTGCATATGTTCATCTGCTATCACATTCCATTGACAAGGAGTCTGAGTGAAGAACTCCATTTCACCATAAATATGATAGTCGCAGTTAGCTTCCCCTAATTGAAAACGTCGTCCATTTGCGGCCAATATGTTCATCGAGACTCGACCTACTGGCACAACATACAAGTACTGAAGTTGCTCACCTTGGCGGAGAATTGCTGCCCCAGCATCAAAGTAACGCGAATTTATTTGGCATTGATAAATCAAATCGCGAAAGGTGGCACTCTTTTCTTCAAGGTATGTTTTGAAGCGACCAGTCGGATAAGGGCTGATTTTCATTTTCTGCTCTCTCAGAAAAAGTTACGGACAACTATTTAAGGTGGATTGTACCCCGTAACTCCAAATAAAAAAGCGACAGTGACCTGTCGCTTTACATCTATTCTGTTTATGTGACTTACTGAGATAGAGACTGGCTAACGCTGAGCAACCAAGGCTTCTAATGCCGTAATCGCGGCACTCTTCTCACCTTGCATCATTACTTTGGCTTCATCAACGTACTGACCAACACCTTCTTTCACATCTTGTTGATACAGCACCACGTTGTTTAAAATCGAAGCCACATGAAGGCCTCGTAGTCGACCGACCGTAAACAGCGCAGAGGTTTCCATATCGGCACCTAAGATGCCTTTCTTGTTCCAATGTTGGCATATTGCATCTTCGTCATCGGTATAGAAACTGTCGTGAGAACGCACCACACCAAAATGATAATGCACTTTTTGCATCGACAAGTAACGCTCAACTTCCTTTAACAGTGAAAAGCTTGCGTAGGCTGGATAAGACGAATCGACATACGCTTTAGAGCCGCCCTCATCTCTTACCGCGCCTTCGGCAATGATCAACTCGCCAAGGTGAATGCCTGATTGCATTGCCCCCGCCGATCCAACGCGTACCACATGAGTCACACCGCACTGTTTTAGCTCTTCCACTGCGATGATCATCGATGGCGCACCTATACCTGTACTACATACTGAAACAGGCTTGCCTTTGTAGTTGCCGGTAAACACACGGTACTCGCGGTTTTCCGACACCATTTCTGCATCATCAAATAATGCCGCGATACGATTCGCTCGATCTGGCTCGTCGCATACAATAACGAGGGGAGCGATTTGTGTTTCATCCACTCCGATATGAGGTTGTTTGGCCATTTTTCGTTCCTTACGCAGCAGCGTGCGCTAAGGTTTTATCGCCATTGCGCTTAGCGCTACGAGCCCACTCACGCGTGCCATTGGCAGCGATGAACATAAGAATAGCGTACTGAACAGACATTGCGTAAACACCTTGCGTCGCGTAGATACCCACACTGATAATGTTAATCACAACCCATAGAATCCAGTTTTCGACGTATTTACGTGTCATCAGAATTTGTGCAACAACAGAAAGTACTGTCATGGTTGCATCCCAGAACGGAAACGCGTCAGGTTCAAGCACCGGTTCAGCCAAGCCAGCACCAAAGAGATTCAAGCTATCAACAGCAATGTTTGCTAGCGCAAAGAAAAATGGGTCGATATAGATCGTTAATAATGCGATACATGCAACGCTAATAGAGACAGTAGTAATAAGTTTCTGTTTATTTAACCAGCGAACTTCCAGCGTTTCACCTTGTGCGTTTGGACGGGTCCACGCATACCAGCCGTAAATGTTCGCACAGAAGAAAAACAATTGAAGAAGCAATAATCCGTATAACTGAATTTGAAAAAAGATAACGGCAAAAAGCGTGACATTCAGCAAACCGAATAAGTAGTTGATGGTTTTTTCTTGGCTGGCAAACCAAATGCAAAGCAGTCCAAAAACGGTACCGAAAGCTTCGATCCAACTCATTGCGTAGCCGTCGCCGATCGGAATGTTAACGAGAGTATTATTAATATCGAGTAAGGCAAAGAGGTCCATAACATGTCCTTTATTATTTTGTTTGGAATACGCTTATATTAGAGCGTGATCCCCAACAAAAAGGAGGACACTTGTCCTCCTCTTGATGCACTCGATCATAATTCAGTTCAATGTTTACTTGAAAGCAATAAATGATGCTATTGAACGATGTTGGAAATAGACGTGCCTATGAATCCAAGCCTAGATAGCGTTTTTTGAATGCAGAAGCTGATGCAAATAAAGCTGACGCCAAAAGTGTAATAATAAAGCCAATTGCGTACTCAAATGCTTCATTAACCAGTAGCTGATAGCAGCTCACAAAAAAAATCAATACAACTGTAATAACATTAACTCGGTGAAACCAAGGTTGTTTTACAGATAACTTAGCGTAACCTTTTGATAACATTTAACTAATCCGCCAGACAACAATTAATAGTTTTATTTATAATCAACGACGATAGTAAGGCTTTATCGTATAAAGAGAAACGACTTTTTTAATTTTTTAGCTCAACATCACACGTCATTCAGTGACGTTTGACTTTAACCTCTTGACGCTTTTTCGTTCCACTAGAGTCGGTTCTAATTGTACGACCTGTGCCTCTGTTGACTTTTCATCCAACTTTCGGACAAGAGTCTCAACGGCAGCCTGCCCCAAACGGTACTTAGGCTGATGAATGGTAGTTAGCGATGGCGACATAAATTTCGCGATATGGATGTCATCGTAACCAATAATGGACAGGTCGTCCGGCACTTTAATATCGAGCTCATTTGCGGCGTTAATCACCCCCATCGCCATCATATCGTTAGAGACGAAAATCGAGCTAGGTAATGCGCCACGCTGAGCCATTTTTTTGAACGCTTGATACCCACCCTCACACTCGAAGTCCGATTCAATGATCCAATTGGCATTAAATTCCAAGCCAGCTTCGTTCATTGCTCGCTTATAACCTTCGTATCGCATTTGCGCTTGGTGTTTAATCAAAGGGCCAGTGATGCACCCAATTTCGGTATGGCCGCAATCAATTAAGTATTTCGCCGCTAAGTAACCGCCACGAAGTGAGTTGTCTTGGATTTTATCGCTTGTAAATAGCATCGGCCCCCAGTCCATTACCACAACTGGGATATCTGGGTAACGCTCAAATACATCGATACGCTCTCCTTCTAGCGACGAGCACATCAAGATCAAACCATCGACACGCTTTTGCAATAGCGTATTAATGGATTGACGCATACGTTCGTTATCACCCTCGGTGTTACATAAAATGAGGCTGTAGCCTTTTTGGTAGCAGCTGCGTTCGACGCCTTTTACGACTTCGCCAAAGAATGGGTTGGTTGAGGTTGTCACGAGCATACCAATGGTTTTGGTACGATTGACTTTGAGGCTACGCGCCAACGCAGAGGGCGCGTAGTAGTTAAGCTCTTTTGCGGCATTGTTAACGCGTTCAGAGATCTCTTCGCTCACAAAACGCGTCTTGTTAATAACATGGCTCACTGTTGAAGTGGAAACCCCTGCCAGTTTTGCGATGTCTTTCATCGTCGCCATGTTACTACTCCTATTTTAATGAGGCGTTGTGCGCCTTATTGTTCAGCGAGAAACGCGTCCACCTCTTCGCGGGTTGGAATCGACGTTTGCGCGCCAAAGCGGGTCACAGAAATTGCAGCCGCCGCATGTGCAAACTTAATCGCTGATTCTAAAGGTAAACCTTCTAGGAGACCAGTGACGAATGCCCCATTAAATGTATCGCCCGCAGCGGTAGTATCCGTCGCTTCAACGCGGAAACCCGAGATGATTTCGCCTCGACCGTTTTGGCTTAGCCAAACGCCTTTTGCACCGAGTGTGATCATGACAATTTCTATACCTTTACCATGTAGCACATTCGCCGCTTCTTGCGCGCTTTCGTTGTCTGTTACAGTAATACCTGTCAGAACTTCAGCTTCCGTTTCATTTGGCGTAATCACGTCAATGTAAGACAGTAATTCATCTGACAATTCACGAGCTGGCGCAGGATTCAAAATTACGTTGGTTTTGGCATCTTTCGCTACACGCGCAGCTTTCTCAATGCCGCACATCGGCGTTTCCAATTGCATTAGCAAGTAATCTGCTTGGCGAATACGCTCTAAATCTGGCTCAATCGCTTCTGCTGTCAGTTTGGCGTTCGCTTCAGCTGAAATGCAAATGCTGTTCTCACCACTGTCCGACACTTGAATCATCGCGATACCTGTCGGGCAATTTGGCTGCATCTTCACACCAGTGATATCGATGCCGTCCATTTTGAAGTTTTCGCGAATGTTAATGCCGAATGAGTCGTCGCCCACACAAGCGATAAAACCGATGTCTGCATTTAATCGCGCCGCCGCGACGGCTTGGTTGGCACCTTTGCCACCTGGGATAACTTGATAGTTGCGACCATGCAGCGTCTCGCCTGGGCGAGGGAAAGAAGGCACTTGAAGAACATGGTCAGCGTTTACACTACCTAACACCACTAACTTATTCATACGGTTATCCTCGGTTCTGAATGAACCCTTTTTAAAAACTGTTTAGGAAAATACATTAGATGACTTTAACTTCTCTTCCTGATAAAGGAGTCTCGACAAAAAGCCAAAGGCATCTATACCCCACACTTTGCAGTATTTTGGGTAAGTTTGCCCTCACCTCCTAAACGACAGATATAAACGGAGGAGAGAGCAAAAATTAGGATGATTTATTGGAACTAAAAACTTACTTAGTGACTACTTTTAGTGGTACCGGGATGTACTCTTCTACTTCTTCACCTTTCAAAACTTTGTCAGCCGTTTCAACACCTAAAGCACCGATAAGGTCTGGTTGCTGAGCAATAGTTGCCGCTAGTTTGCCACGGTTAACTGCTGCAATGCCGTCTTCCGTACCATCAAAACCAACGATAACGACATCTTTGCCAGAAGCTTGAACTGCGCGAAGTGCACCTAGCGCCATTTCATCATTCTGTGCAAATACCGCTTGTACATCCGGGTTAGCCGCTAGCAGGTTTTCCATTACGTTTAGACCTTTCGTGCGGTCAAAGTCAGCTGGTTGGCTAGCAAGAAGATCCATATCGCTGCCCTTCACGGCATTCATAAAGCCTTCACCGCGCTCACGCGCTGCCGATGTGCCCGCAATACCTTCAAGTTGAATGACTTTTGCTTTTTCGCCGACTTTTTCCATGATGTAGTGGCCTGCCATTTCACCACCAATTACGTTGTCCGACGCGATGTGACTCACAACTTCACCACGGCTTGCACCACGGTCTAATGTCAACACAGGGATCTTAGAACGGTTCGCCATACGAATTGCATTAGACACTGCATCAGAATCCGTTGGGTTGATAAGAATTGCTTTTACGCCGCGAATACTTAAATCCTCGATGTTCGACAGTTCTTTACTCGGGTCATTTTGCGAGTCCAGTACAATTAAGTCGTACCCCAATTCTTTCGCTTTTGCTTCCGCACCGTCTTTCATCGTTACGAAGAACGGGTTGTTTAGCGTCGAAACCACAATCGCCATGGTATCTTGAGCTTGCGCCGCTACCGATACGGTTGAAGAAAGAAGTGCAGCAGAGATAAGAGTTGCAAGTTTTTTCATCGTTCTAGTCCTTTGTGTAGGGTGAGCCAGTACACATCCCCTGACTCGGTTTGTATTCACTGTTTTATATATACAGATTGTTATGAATTACTTGTTTTTGTTGTCTACCAATACCGCCAGCAAGATAACCACTGCTTTTGCAATCATTTGGTAGTAAGAAGAAACATCAAGTAGGTTAAGTGCATTGTTCAAGAAACCGATGATCAGCGCACCAATCAAGGTACCCATGATACGGCCTTTACCGCCCATCAAGCTGGTACCGCCAAGAACAACCGCTGCGATAGCGTCTAGCTCGTAGCCCATACCCGCTGTAGGTTGCGCCGAAGAAAGACGAGACGTTACGATAATACCTGCAAGCGCTGCTAGCATACCGCAGATGGCGTAGACACCAATCTTCACTCGGTCTACATTGATACCTGATAGGCGAGTCGCAGACTCGTTGCCGCCTAGTGCGTAAACATAGCGACCAAAGCGCGTGTGGTTAAGTAAATACCAAGCCGCTGCGAACACAACCACCATTAACCAAACAGGAACCGGAATGCCTAGCGCGTAGCCAGTACCAAACCATGCGAACGCATCCGCGGTGTCAGTAAAGCCTGTCGAGATTGGTCGACCTTCGGTGTACACCATGGTCACACCGCGTAGTAACGTCATGGTAACCAGCGTAGCGATAAATGCCTGCACCTTACCCTTCGCAATAATGATACCGCTGATCGCACCTAACGCTGCACCTGCGACTAAAGCAGTTGGAACCGCCACCAGCACCGGAACCTCAAGCGCAATCATGCTTGCCGCAAAGGCACCACACAATGCCAATACCGAACCAACACTTAAGTCGATGCCTGCTGTTAAAATAACTAATGTCATACCCACTGCGATAATGGCATTCACGGAGGTTTGACGAAGAATGTTGAGAATGTTGTCGACCGTAAAAAAGTTCGGGTTCAAAAATGACACAACAACGATCAGAAAGATCAAAGCTATCAGTGATTTTTGCTCAATCAGCCACTCTTTTGTGAACAACTTCTTGTTGCCAGTTTCGGTTGGTTTGCTCATGGTATTCGTACTCATGCTGCTTCCTCATTGATCTCTTTGCCTACGGCACAGGCGAGTAATTTTTCTTGATCGGCGTCTTTCGCATCAAATTCGCCGGTGATACGACCTTCATGCATCACTAAAATACGGTCGCTCATGCCGAGCACTTCAGGCATCTCGGAAGAAACCAAGATGATGCTCATGCCTTCGGCCTTAAACTTGTTGATGAGCTGATAAATCTCTTTTTTTGCTCCGACATCAACACCACGTGTCGGCTCATCCAGAATCAGAACTTTAGGTTTCGTCATTAACCCTTTCGCTATCGCAACTTTTTGCTGGTTACCACCAGATAAGTTGCCGATGATTTGATCTCGCGTTGGGGTTTTAATGTTGAATAACTTAATAAAATCTTCCACAGCAATCACTTCGTCGCTGTGTTGAATCTGGAAGCCTTTGGTCAGCTGGTTTAGCGAACAAAGTGACATGTTCTCCTTAACCGAAAGACCTAAAACCAAACCATCGCCTTTGCGATCTTCAGAGATGTAAGCGATACCATTTGCCAAGCCATCTTGCGGGCTAACCGGGTTAATAGTTTTGTTATCAAGATTGATAACACCATGCTCACTAGGTAATGCGCCGTAAATGACTTTCATGAGTTCAGTGCGGCCTGCGCCCATCAAGCCAGAAATTCCAAGAATCTCACCACGCTTGAGAGTAAAGCTCACATCCTGAACGCCAGACCCAGTCAAACCAATGACTTCAAGACAAGTTTCGCCATGTTGGACATCAATACGTGGATATTGCTCTTCTAATTTTCGGCCAACCATCATTTCAATTAGGCCATCTTCATCAGTGTCGGACACCTTGCACTCACCGATAAACTTACCATCACGAAGCACCGTAATATCATCACAGATTTCAAAGATTTCTTTAAGACGATGCGAGATGTATACGATGCCGCATCCTTGAGCACGAAGCTCATTAATCACTTTAAACAGTGATTCCGTTTCGGTATCGGTCAATGCGTCCGTTGGCTCATCCATAATGATGACTTTCGACTCAAACGAAAGTGCCTTTGCAATTTCCACCATTTGTTGTTCACCAAGGCTTAAATCGCCAAGCAATGTTTTTGATGAATGCTTTACATTGAGACGTTTTAAAAGCTTGTCAGCCTCGTCATACATTTTGCCCCACTGGATACGCCCTAAGGATCCAGTGAACTCTCGTCCCAAGTAAATATTTTCGGCAATCGTCAGTTCAGGAATCAGGTTCAGCTCTTGGTGAATAATGCTAATACCAGCTTCCTGTGAATCGCGTGGCCCTTTAAAGGCCGCCGGCTGACCTTGATATTGAATGCTCCCCGCATCCATGTGGTAAATGCCTGTCAACACCTTCATTAACGTTGACTTGCCTGCTCCATTTTCACCCATCAGCGCCATAACACGGCCTGGATAAACATTCAGGCTTGCTTTGTCGAGTGCTTTTACGCCCGGAAACGCCTTCTCAATTTCGCTTAGTTGTAGAATGGCTTGAGTCATAATCTGTCCTCAATATCTCTGGCTTAAAAAACCACGCCCGCTTGGAAAATAACGTTCGCATATGGCGAGCATTCGCCCGTTCTTACGATAGCGCGACTTTGGGCCGTGCGTGCTTTAAACGCTTCATGTGACACGTAGCTCACCTCAATAGATTTGCCCGTTTCTTCACTCTCTTTGCTCAGTTCGTTGAGCAACGCTTCATGCAAAACTGGGCTTGCATCAGAGAACTCTTCCGCAATGATGACCCCTTCGATTTGGGACTCAGATAGAATTACGCGAACAGTATCAAGAAAACTTGGTACCCCATGCGTTAGCGCCAAATCGATTCGCTGAACATGCTCTGGGATTGGTAGACCAGCATCACATATCGTGATCTCGTCGGTGTGGCCTAGCGTCGCCACCAAGTAAGAAATATCTGAGTTAATTAGGGTACTTTTTTTCATCTCATCGACCTTTCGGTTACACGTTCATACAACCATGAGCGCCTGTTTTAAAGTGTTTTCGTTATTAACAGAAAACTCATCGAAACGTTTCGATGAAATAATAATTCGTCATCGCAATTTGACCAGTGTGAGATCGATAAGGTGTGAGAATGATCTGTAATTCAATTGTCATTGAATAGGAAAAGTGCACTTGAGTCACACTTTACCATCGAAACGTTTCGATGACGGTATTTCCCTGTCATTACGGTTAGGTTTTATACAGGGAGGAAGGAAAAGAGACGTCCAACTACTGAGAAAACCTCTAGTTAATAAGCTCGAAACCTTTCACGTCATCACAATTCTTAGATAGCTGCCTGATTTTGGAGAACGCTCACCTTACAATCTGGTTACAATTTGCCAAAACACATCATCCGTTCAGTACCTTACCTGGTACGCGACGTTTGTAGGGACACAAACGGAAACTAAGAACCATAATGAAGTTAAGCAATAGAGTCATTTTGCTTGTCGCGCCAGTGATCTTATTAAGCGCGTTAGTATCTAGCTATATTATTTATAGCATTCAAAAAGTGACGCTCATCAAGCGGGAAGACAGCTATATTCAGTTGCAAATGGAAAAGCTCGCCGGGCAGTTTCGACAAGCGAATATTTTTCTTAATAGTTATGCCTATACGCTCAGTAAAAGTGATGTATTACAAGACTATTTGGTAAATCATAACAACCCCTATCGTGAACGAGTCTTGTTTAACCGATTAGACGAGACCGCTGAAGTATTGAGCCATGGTTACAAAGGCGATGCGAGCATGGCGATCCTCGACGGCAAACAAAACCTTCTCTACTACACAGAAAACAAATATTACGAATCATCGGGCGTGGTCGACCCAAAGGTGTTAGAGTACATATCACGAAGTTTCAATGAGAGAGAGGCTTTCAGTCACACTGGCTTTATTTATAACTCCAGTGGACAAAGCATTCTTCTTCAATATGAGGTCGTCGACAAAAGAACGGGGACTCACCCTTTGAGCTTTGACTCGAAAAATGTGTTTTTTGTGGTAGTTTCCGTATCACTTGAAGCCTTTAACGAGATTAAGCATGACATCGAGTTTGACACACACAGCGTGATTACTTTCGCCGACAAACCCATTTATCTTGATATTCCTCTCGCTCAAACCATTGAGCTGCTGCCGCACTTTTATGCCGTGCTTTCTCCTGCCGAATATTTAATGTGGAATAAAGTCGATAAAGTGTGGCTAGAACTTGCTTTCTCCTTTGGCGTAGCGGCGTTTTTCACCATCACATTAATCATTTTGGTGTTGTACCGCTATGTGTTGCGCCCTGTTTCTCGCCTTGATAAGCAGCTGAACGAACTTGAATCTAATCAACGTGACAATATTGAAAAGCTAGAAACAAACGATGAAATAGGACGCCTCTCTGCACGCTTTTTTGATATGTATGAGGAACTTAATGTCATCTATAAAAAGACAAAACGCCTAGCTGAAACGGATCACCTGACGCAACTCGCCAATCGCCATCGTTTTCATGAGCTTGCCACTCGTGAACTTCTCTCCCCTTCGCAGTTTCTGTGGGTTGTTTACGTCGATCTTGATAACTTTAAATACGTGAATGATAAATACGGGCATGAATTGGGAGATAACTTATTAAAAGTGTTCTCATCACACATCAAGAATGCCTGTCAAAAGTTCTCGCACGATTACAACAGCCCCTGCTTTGCCGCCAGGTTATCTGGTGACGAATTTGCAATTTTGCTGAGCTCAAATCAAGAGGTAAAACGCTTGCCTGATTTGCTTGCATCAGAGTTACTAAAACCGATTAGTAATCTCAGTTCATCTTGGAGTAATTCATTTCCCGTTACGGCAAGCGTAGGTATTGCACAATATCCTCAAGACGGTACTGACATCGCGAAGTTACTCTCCAGTGCCGATGCGGCTATGTATCAAGCAAAACGGGCAGGGAAAAATCAATACGCCTATTATTCAGCCGCTCTCAATATTGAGTCTCAAAGACGAAGTCAACTTGAACGTGCGCTCCGAAAAAGCAATGTAGAGGAAGAATTTCACCTTGTTTTTCAACCCTATATGAACAATCGAAGCAACAAAATTGAGGGGTTAGAAGTCTTGTTGCGCTGGGAAGCCGAAGGTATCGGCCCTATCCCTCCAAAGGAGTTTATTCCAATTGCTGAGCAAGCCGGATTATTTGATAAAATTGACCGCTGGGTTTTCGCCAATGCAACGGCGGAATACCATCAATTAAGGAATATTTTCGGTAAGAATATTGTTCTTTCGGTCAATCTTTCATCAGCAGAGCTAAACTCGATAGAAATGGCAAACTACATCCATGAACAAGCGACACTGCACAGTGTTAAACCAGAATGTATTGAGATAGAAATAACCGAAACCTTTGCCGCAGAACAACAAGGCACGGCTCTACTTGATGAGCTATCAAAACGTGGCTACCGTCTTGCAATTGATGACTTTGGTTCTGGTTACACATCGTTAACTCAGCTCGTTCAGTATCCGGTTCAAAAAATCAAATTTGATCGAGAGTTCCTCGTTACATTGATGAAGACCAACAACGGCCATGTGATCAAACCTATTATTGAGCTATGCCATGCCCAGAATAAAACGGTTACAGCAGAAGGTATTGAACACAATATGATGCATGAATGGCTATCGGCATACCGCTGCGACTATATGCAAGGCTATTTATTTGGCAAACCAATGACTAAAGAACAATTGAGCTTGTGGTGGCAATCGGCAAATGACGACAGTCGATTTGATGCGTCCATGGCCAGCTCAATTAGGGTTTCAAGAACATAAGTTAAGGGGAGACGTACAGCTGTCACAACTGTGGCGGCTGTATTTAGTTATATATGAGCTTCATTGATAGATGCTCAGCTTTTGTTCCCCCATACCTATATCTATGACTTTAGTCGAGTAAATCACTATTTATTCGTTTTTAAACCAGCACTTCCTTGAAATCCAAACCGGTCAAATTCAGCGCTTTGACGCTATCGTACAAGCCACCTTTTTTGTCCGTGCAAAACGTTCTGAGCCCAGCACCTTTTACTCTGAACAAGTCAGATTCATTAACGGCTTCCCTATTCAAAACGAGTTTCTTAAACGGTCTAGCACGACTTAGCTTACCATGACGAAGATTATACTCGGTAGCAGAGGTATCAATGGCATCAATTTGAGTGACAATGTTTAATGCTCGCCAAGGCTTTCCTTGTAGATTTAATGGTAAAAATTCGACATTCTCGCTCAACACATCGAGCTTATCCGCAATAGAAGCGGATACAGCAAGAGTAAAAGATCCCCATGCTGCAATATCAGGCCTGGGTAATGGCTTTTCACCCTTAACGTCTAACCATTCAATATCAATACTTTTCCAACTGGCTTTAACAGACTCTCCATAGAGTTGGATAGGTTTGCTTGCCGTTACTTGAAGAGACATTTCCAATGGCGACTCTCGCAACATTGCAAAATCATTAACATTGGGAGTGACAATAAACACTTTATTAAATGCTGTCATAACCGTCCTTAAATAAATTTGAGCGCTTTCAAACCAAACATAATAAATAGAGTTTACTTTCATGTTCAAAAATTTAATGAATTCAGATCTGGCGTTCTTATCTTTTAATTTCTAAGTTTTATTATTTATATATTTTAATCCACACGATAGAATTATTTTTTAAATTTTTACTATGTACCCTTCCTTATGTAATCGAATAAATTAGAGAATAAACAATAGCACGCATCACTTCACTTTTGTCGAGCTCATCACTCTCACTTAAACGATACATTCACAAGTTCAATTTTTGTACGACTTAGACTTGGCTTTGTCAATCGTGAATTAAAAACAACCGATTCACCGCTGTTTTACTGCCTTTTCTTACCACCCTGTTGTTTATTCATACATTATAAATGCACTTATACACATAACGATTCGGCGTTACGATTTGTTACGAGTTAAATCACAAACTTTTGAGGTATTGGATAAAGCGTAGAAAAAGAAAACACATTGAAATAAAAAGAGTTTCTAAAGTACGAAAAATAAAACGCCGTTTTTATAAATTAGCAACTTCACAAATATCCTTAAACACAGTTTTATTAATTACATATATCAGATATTATTTACGCCGAAGTTTATAGAAACCATCGTTAAACTTCATATTTTATATAAGTTTCAATTAGTTAGTTTTTAACTCGAAAACTTATCGTCAACCCAATATCAAGCACCTAAGCGTGCAATAAGAAACATTGGGAATAGAATTATATTGATGTGCATGTTGTTTTAACGAATGCATGAAGCAATCGGTAAATTTGTAACACCATAGAGTTTTATTTAGCCAAGATGAAAAAGTTAATTTTATTATTTACATGTGCGCTGTTGTCTGTCTCACCTTTTGCTTTTGCAAAACAATCAGATAACGAACCCAGGGATCATTTACGACCAAAGCAAGTTGAACATGTGTTTAAACAAGCCAAGCTAGATGGCATAGTAGACTTTAAGTTGTTCAGTGACGCTTACATCGCTTATCAGAAGACACCCGATAGAAAGAAGTCGGTACTAACGATCATCGACTATAGTAAACCATCAACTGAAAAGCGTTTTTATGTGGTGGATTTAGATAAAAAGAAGCTAATCTACAATACGTATGTTTCTCACGGCGTGAACAGCGGAAAGAAAACAGCGACACAGTTTTCAAATGTCGTGAACTCGCGAAAAACATCATTGGGCACTTTTTTGACTGATACCACTTACTACGGCTCAAATGGCTATTCACTTCGATTAGATGGGCTAAGCTCTGGATTAAACGACAAAGCTCGCGAGCGTTACATTGTCGTGCACGGTGCCGATTACGCAAACCCTTCCTTTATCAAGAAGAATGGATACCTCGGACGCAGTTGGGGTTGCCCTGCTTTACCAAAGAAGTTGTCTCGCGAGATCATTGACACTATAAAAGGCGGCAGCGTTATTTACGCAAGCGCGTAATACCGATGCGACACATATGGGGAAGACAAAAGAAGATTCTATTTCTTCCCCAGTAATAATCCTGTTAGCTTAATCGTCCTTGTGCAACGACTCTCTTTCCATTTTCGCTTACTCGAAAGCGAAAACTATTGTGTTATTCGCTGATATACCTAAGTGCGATCAGAAAACTCTGTTCATCCCCCTTCCATCTCGTTAGTATACGCTGAGTTCATCAGACACTGGCTTTCGTCGTTATCATAGTTCCACTAAGATTCCTTAATCATGGTGGGTAACTGTGGCTTTATATGTTTAGGGTTACTTCTTGCGTTATCTACACCATATATTATTGATGCTTTCTTTGTCCCTGCTCTCAGGGCTCATCACAGCTTCATATGCGCATGAGTGGCACCACACCAAACATTACACTTCCGAGCGCCTACTTAAACTCTCTCAACAAGACGATTTTGAGCTAGCACACACTGATTTTCATGCCTCAGCTTCTCTGAGCTCTTGGGGTTCAGAAAGTTACTACCTACATATAAAGCGCGAGTTGTTCGGGCTTGTCTCCTGTCGCCGAACATCAGCTACTGATGGCGTTTTATCATCAGATTTTACTCCTGATTATTTTTTACTTATTGCTTTCTCTTCTCCACCACTACTGGAGTTGGCAAAACAAGCATCTCGCTTACCTCTAGACAGTTATGGCGGACTCATGAGTCAACGCTCTCTTTATCGCCTCTCAGGAAGAAAGGAAGCGAACTTAATGTACGTCTTTACTCATGGTCGCAACGCCTTCTCTGTTGTTTAACTTTTTATGACATACAGAGAACACGAAAATGTAACGATAAGAGCCAATATGCTCATTGTTACTAGAACCAATTTGAGGTCCATATAATGACAAGAATCGCTACAACCATCGCACTAGCATTACTATTTTCAGCGGGCTCAACCTTTGCAAACACAGAAACTAAGCCAGAAGAAATGAGTAACGACACTCTGTTAGAGTGTGCCAACGTTTCTAACGCACGTATTGCAGTTCCGGAACACAGAGCGATGTTCAGACACTACTTAATGTCTGAGAGAGACTACAGCTTTGACCAGCTATCGTCTGCCGAACTCGAATTTAAAGCAGCAGATAAGAATGAGTCTGAAGTAGAGAACATCTACAAGTCTCAGTGCAAAGAAGTTGGCGAATACCTATATAGCATTGGCTATTAAATTCGAAACCCTAACGACACTCAAAAAGAAAGGCGCAATGTATGCGCCTTTCTTTTTACTGACAAAAGCCTGTCGATTAGATGTCTAATCTGCATACAAGCTTAAAAGTGCAAATCAAGTAAACTTACTGAGAAAACTCAGACACATCCTTGGGTTTACAGAACGCTCGACGTGCTTTAACAAACAAGAAACTAAGCACTCCAATCACAAGAGTAATTATTGGTGCCGCCATTAATAGCATTGTGATTGCTTTGCTCATATTTTCCGGTAGCAAAGGAAGTAATGAACCGAAACCGCATAATATCAGCGTCCATAAAATCGCACTCAGCCACGCAAAGTAATGGAATTTACTAATACGTTTCACTCGCAACCCCATCATTAATGGCAATAGGGAACGAACAACCGGAATAAACCGCGCGCACAAAAGCGCAATCAATCCATGTTTACTGAGTAATACGTCGACTTGTTCCAAACGCTTTTGAGGAACCGCACTCACCCAGCCTTGGACCTTAGGTAAGCGATTTAGCCACTTGCCTTGTAAATAAGCCGCCCAACTTCCCAACCCCGCACTAACAGCTATCACCAACATGATCATAATTGGGTCAAGGACGCCAACCGCCGCCAGCGTACCGGATAATACGACGACACTGTCGCATGGGAAAGGTGCAGCAGGAATAAAACCACTTTCCAAAAAGATAATCACAGCAACAACAAAATAAACCAAACCTGCACTGCCTGGCGCCATTAACGCCGTGAAATCTTGATGCCAAAAAGCACTCAAGACCTGAATGATCAAATCAAACATAAACCGCTCCTAAGCATAATTAACCAAAAGTTGCAAAAACATGGAATGTGTTAGCGAGCATGTATAAAGCGGTATATGAAATTCGATTCTTTTCTCACTCCGATTCTGTATTTAAAGTGAGTAAAAATACTTTCAATACAACAACCTAAAGCCTCATTGCCGATGCGTTTTAGCCGCTTCATCGAGTAAATTGCCGAACGATGCGCCCACCATGCTACATCAAGCATTTCAAACCATTCGGGTTCTACATCGTCGTTCGAGCTCATTTCCTTAGCATGGCTAACCCTCAATCTATTCCGGCTGTTTAAGCTCGGATAGTCTTGTTGTACTGGAGAGATAGGATGTTCTGAAAAGTGCTTCGACTTAGCGTCAACAGCAATATTCTGGTTATGAAAGGAAAGAAAATTTGGGTGTGAGTACGGCAGGCTCATGCTCGGAGCCAACAAGCAGAAAAGTAGTCCGAGTAAAGCAATCAGAGTCGTACGCACAAAGGTAACCAGAACCAAAATGATAAGTTCTTTTAACCCTGTGCGTAACTATTGGCAATTAGTATTCTTAATCGTTAAGAATACTAATTATTTTTCAGCGTAAGGGTAGCTTTCAAACATCTTCGCGATTTCTTCTTGGATGAGAGATTCTCTTTTCTCAGAGCTCATTGACTCAGACAGTTTACGACTTGAAACGCCTTTCCAAACGACTTGATTAGCCTTTGCATCAACCAGTTCAACCACCAACTTCCCATACTTACGTTCTTTATATCTTTCTGGGCTTGAAGTGATCACACCAAAGCTATTCCAGCCATAGCCAAAGCTCACCGACGATCCTGAGGAAACAAGCTCGGATTCTTCTACGATATCATGATGTACGTAAAGGTCACCGCCACTATTTACCCTAATTAAACCCTTACCCTCAAGCTGTTCAGCAAGCCCTTGCTCAATACGTCGACCATCAATACTGGTAGGAGCTTCCGCCTGAGCACCGAAGTCAAACGTTCTGTAAGCTGAAAAGTCGGCTTGTTTATCTACATCGGTTGTAACGGTAGTACAAGCAGATACCAGCATCACCACCAGCCCTAATATCAAACCTCTCATCATGTTAAATCTCCTTTGGTTAAGCTGACTGTTTCAGCAGAATTACCCTGTGTTATACATACGCATCAACAGTAAAAAGTAATCATTTCAATATCTAGTCTTGACCATGAAACGTGACTGTTCAATAAACGAGATTAACCTTTACACAGAAAATCTTGAATATCATCAACATCTAAACACCTAAGAATTCGGTGTTTACGACCTAATTGGAAGCCCCTAGGCTTAGTAGCGGAATCGCGAGTGCCACAAAAAACCAGAGACAATGAACACTTTAACATCAGTCCGCTACTTTTTTAGGCAACTGACAAACATTTGATGAGAAAAGACTTTTCTTTTTCGTCCAGTGTGGCATATTAACTGAGTCCTATCGATGCGCGGGCATCGTATAATGGCTATTACCTCAGCCTTCCAAGCTGATGATGCGGGTTCGATTCCCGCTGCCCGCTCCAAGCTTTACTTTCTATCCTGAACACCTCCAACTTATTGAAACACAAGTGTTTTAAATCTAGTTCTTGTTTATCAATCGCTTTGTAATAACGTGCATTTTACACATCAGCATGGACACAGTGGCCAAATAGTGGCTAGAACGGTGTCCATACCTAATTCAGTAACTTTTCAAAATTTGAGCTATTGAATTTTGACATTCATCAGCTCAACATAAGATTTTTTAATCCAAATCCTCACCCTTATACTCAAAAAGTTCTCCGACGCTAACTTGCAGATACGCACATAAGCTATCAATGACTTCCAGATCAACCCGTGTTGCTGTTTCATTGTATAGGCGGGTAATTGTACCGCGATTAATGTTTGTATCCCTCGCCACATCAGAAATTTTCAGACGCTTCTCACCCATAATTTTTGATAAATGGCACTTCAACATGTTCTTCTCCTACAAAAAATGTTCTCCTGAAGGTCATAAATGGTTGCAATAGGTAAATACTGTGCTAAATTTTAATCTACAGGAGGTCATTAAGACCGTTTAAAAATCAAATAGTGTTATAGGAGATTCTACGATGAACCACACCTATCTGACAACTTCAGAGCTCTCTGAACGTATCAAGTATGATTCTCGTGTTATTCGTGAGCAACTAAAGGATTCCGTCTTGTTCGAAGGTGTCCACTACATCCGCCCTTTTGGTGGAAGAAAAATTCTATTTATTTGGGAAAGAGTTGAAGAAGAAATGTTAAACGGAATTTCATATCAATCTCTTTTAACTGGGTTTTAGGAGAAAACTATGGGTGTTATAAACGTACGAAACAATAAATTGGTTCTTCAGTTCAGATACAAAGGACAACGTTGTCGTGAACAGACACAATTGCCAGATACTTCAGCAAACCGAAAACGCCTGTCACACTTGCTAAAAAAAATTGAAGCCGAAATTATTATCGACATATTCGATTATGAAAAATACTTCCCAAATAGCAAAGCGGTTTCAAAGTTTAAAAATTTGGAGATAAAAAACAGACTGCTCAGCAATATTTTGATTCTGTTGACTCACCTAAGGTGAAGGATTTTTCCGAAATCTGGTTATCTGAGAAAGAAATTGAATGGCGTAAAGGCCATTACCAAGATGTGGAAGGCATTCTAAACAAGTACATCATTCCCATGTTCGGGAATAAGAAGATCAGCGCCATCACTAAACAACAAATCTTAAGCTTTCGATCTACACTCGCCAAAGTTCCAGGTCGAAAAGGTAAAGAGTTAAGCCCCTCCCGCATCAATCATATTATGACGCCACTAAGAGTCATGTTGAATGAAGCCGCTGATCGCTATGATTTTACTTCCCCATGGCGAAATATTAAAGCATTAAAAGTCGGACGTACTGAAGTTGACCCATTTAATCTTCACGAAGTTGAACAAGTGATTGCTCACGCCCCTGAAGATTATAAGACTTATTACATTACCCGCTTTTTCACTGGTTTACGCACCAGTGAGATTGACGGCCTGATGTGGAAAGATGTCGATCTGAGCAACAAAACCATTACCGTTAACCAGAGTTTAGTTCGTGGCGAACTTTCAGATTTAAAAACTGATGGCTCATATAGAGTAGTTATGCTGACTGATCGAGCTGTCGAAGCACTTCGAGAGCATAAAAAAACGGCTTACCTGAGAGATAAGTTTGTTTTTACAAATGATAAACGTATGCCTTTGAACTACCAGAGTGTCTCAAAGTCTATCTGGTACCCTACCCTCCGTAAAGCCAAACTCAGGCCTCGAAACCCATACCAGACGCGACATACCTACGCGACACTATTGCTGGCCTCGGGTGAGGCTCCAGAATGGATTGCAAACCAGATGGGACACACCACCACAACCATGTTATTTCGTGTGTATTCCCGTTATGTACCAAACCTGACTAGACGTGACGGTAGTGCTTTTGCGAACTTTCTGGCAAATGGAGGTGAGCTATGAAGTATTCACCACTAGCTATTCACTGTGCCAGTTTGTGTTTTGATGTTATTCAAAGTACGACTTTTAAACGGTGTACTCATCAAGATATAGATGGTTTTCGCGACGAAATTTACTCTATGATTTGTACACGCTCGGCATTACAACCGTCAATGTACACCAGAGAGCAAAAATTTGCATCTCACGTGACTGATGGTGTGATAACCATTCTGCATCAATGCTTGAACAACCCCAATGCACGAGATTCCGTTTGGATTTTGTCAGCACTTGAGTCTCGTATTGAGTATTCCATGAATATTATTTTACATTAACGGCTTGGTATACGCTGTGTTAGAACTGTGTGCACTCGATATTTTGGCGAGTGTACACAGCTACAACTCGTATCTCTTGGTGGCAAATTTTTGTGGTGGGGCTTTTATCCACTAGCACCAGTTAATCGATAATAAAACAAGACAGCTTACAGCTATCACAGAGTGCTGACGAACCTTGCCTTTTTGAGCCGAGTTCTGTTATTTGCCCAGGAAAACCCGTCCACTTGATAGTAAGTGGAGTCACCCTGGCTAAGGGAAATATAATCCGAATGACAGGGCGTTACTGGCTAGCGGAGGGGTCTGACTTCATAAATTGTCATATTTGAAATGTAAAAAGAGAACTTTTATACTCTCGTTTAGACACGTTACTTAAAGCACTTTTTCACTGAAATACGTCACATTTTTGCTTTGCGTGCTTGCATTTAGGTGTCTAACACATGCCGTTTATTTTCGACTTTTTCAGTTGCTTTGAACGCATTCGAGATGTTTTCATTTATTAAGACTTATACTTATGGCTAATAAGTAGTTGTTAATTGATCCATACCTTTCACCTATTTAGGTTGTGTAAAGATAAAGGAACATTCAATGAGTAAAGATAATGGTGGTATTCCTAAACACAGCGGAAAAGCCAACCCTATAGATACCGATTATCAAGTCGGTCAGGACAACGTCGTATTATCCGTTGGACCTTTTGGTTTAGATATTCATAACCGAGTGTTTGCGGTCTCTGGGTTAGCAATTGTGATATTCGTATTTGCTACCTTGATTTTCAGGGAACAAGTAGAGCCGATTTTTGTCCATATGCGATCCTGGCTAACCTCTAGCCTTGATTGGTTTTTCATTCTTTCCGGTAACATATTTGTTTTAGTTTGTATTGGTTTGGCCATCTCTCCACTGGGTAAAGTTAGGATAGGCGGGACGGAGGCTTTACCTGACTATAGTTACGCTGGCTGGCTGGCAATGCTGTTTGCCGCAGGTATGGGTATCGGGCTGGTATTCTTTGGTGTATCGGAGCCAATGTCTCACTTCAGTTCTTCGCTCGCAGGGCCTGTGCTGGAAAATGGAGTCCGAACAGATTGGGCACCTCTCGGCGGCGCTTTAGGTGATATCGAAGCGGCTCAGTCATTGGGTATGGCCGCAACGATTTATCACTGGGCTTTACACCCATGGGCCATTTACGCCTTGCTGGCATTGGGTCTCGCCATATTCTCGTATAACAAAGGTCTACCACTGACGATGCGTTCGGTTTTTTACCCGGTTTTCGGTGAACGTATTTGGGGCTGGCCAGGCCACATTATTGATATTCTTGCGGTAGTAGCGACAGTATTTGGGCTTGCTACTTCATTGGGTTACGGCGCTTCTCAAGCAGCAACAGGTTTGAATTTTCTGTTTGGCGTTCCGCTAACAGACACGACACAAATTGTCCTGATTATTGTTATCACCGCATTTGCGTTGATATCCGTACTTGCGGGATTGGACGGTGGTGTTAAACGACTTTCCGAAATTAACATGGTATTGGCGGCATTATTGCTGTTCTTTATTGTTATTGTTGGGCCAACCTTGTTTATTTTGACTGGCTTTTTCGACAACATTTTGTCGTATATGGAAAACTTCCCAGCATTGTCGATGCCATTTAATCGCGAAGACGTTAACTACTCTCAAGGCTGGACTTCATTCTACTGGGCTTGGTGGATTTCATGGTCACCATTTGTTGGTATGTTTATCGCACGTGTATCGCGCGGACGTACCGTTCGTGAATTTATTTTCTGCGTACTCATTGTCCCTTCAACAGTCTGTGTTTTCTGGATGACGGCCTTTGGTGGAACAGCAATTAGCCAGTTTGTAAATGATGGTTATGAAGCCGTTAAAGATGCCGAGCTTCCGTTGAAGTTGTTTGAGATGTTGGAAGTTATGCCTTTATCAAGCATTACCTCTTTTGTCGGTATCATTCTGGTTGTGGTGTTCTTCATTACATCATCGGACTCGGGTTCGTTGGTTATCGACACTATTGCAGCTGGTGGTAAAGTCGATGCACCAACACCACAGCGCGTATTTTGGTGTACGTTTGAAGGCTTAGTGGCGATTGCATTATTGCTGGGAGGGGGACTAGCCGCTGCGCAAGCGATGGCAGTGACGACAGGTTTCCCATTCACAATTGTCTTATTAATTGCCACATTCTCGCTGATTTTAGGGTTAATGAACGAGCCAAGAGCCCAAAAGTAAGGGCACATTCATCCCTTAAGCAAGGGGCGTATCCGCGAGGATACGCCCCTTTTCGTTGTTAAGAGGCCATTTAATCAGGCCCTCATTAAATTACTTTTGTCTGTTTTTTAATCACTTAATGTTGATCGAAGTCACACATATTGAATTTATGCATTATTAATAAATGTATTACTAATTCATTGTTATGAATATTAGTAACTTAGAGGAAGTCTTATTATTGAGTCATAAGTTAAAATAATCACCTTTCTGTGTAAGGTTTCTGTCATATAGGCTTTGATGCTTAATTCGGTGAGAAGACATGGTAGCCCCATGTTGATCAGTTCTTAAACAACATACCGAGTTTCAGGCATACCA
>NZ_JAWOTX010000029.1:0-64712 GCF_033339115.1 Vibrio sp. 947
TGGAGGCGCCTCCCGGAGTCGAACCGAGGTCCACGGATTTGCAATCCGCTGCATAGCCACTCTGCCAAGGCGCCTTTTTATTACGCTTCAGGGCTCTACCCCGTTGCGTTGGTGGCTACTTTACGGATTGAGAGAAGATAGTCAAACAAAAACATTTCATTTTCTGTTCGTTTGATTTCTTTTAAGTCAATTCGACCAAAGTTCGATCTTATTGGCTTAAAACGAAGCAATATAAATCTCGCTTTCAGTTCGTTTTGTCCCATGAAACATTAAAGCGTTTAATAGTTGCTGACCCTTTTTAGCAATCTTCCCACAACATTAGGGTGATAAGACCAAGTGTGATCAAACATCGACATTAATGCAGGATTTCCGTATTTCGATAAGCTAATCGCGTGAAAACGGTTTTTCTTCGCTTTGAGCGCATCCACTTTGGCCAGTAACTCGTCTTGTTGTTTTGGCGCGATAAAGTCGGAAATGACTACCATGTCTGCGTTTTTATATTTATCACCGCTCATCAAGTCGATAGATTTAATCAAAGTTGGCTCTAAGTCTGTACCACCATGGAAGCTATAAGTTAGAAAGTCCGCCGCCTCGCGCAGACCATCTTGTTTGGTTAGTTCGTAGGTAATGTGTTCCGTAGAAAAAATAATGACATAGCAATCACGTTGCTCCGCTAGTGCGATTTGCATCAGAGCATAAGCCATGGCTTTGGCGCATTGCTCAGGAAAGCCACTCATGGAACCGGACGCGTCCACACAAACAATGAAGGGGCCTTTTTCGATATCTACCGCTTTATGGTCAGGTCGGTGAGCTTTAACTTTACGTAACGTGCGCGATTTGCCTTGTGTACGATAGTTCATGAGCCGTTTATCGACTAAGTGTTTATAGAACACAACTTCAAGTTCAGGATACGCCAAAAACATCGTTTCGTTGGGAAGTAGCTTATTTAGATCATCGCTTTCGTGAATACCAACAATATCATCCGTCGCCTCATCACTTTTCTCTTCGACCAATTGAAGTTCTTCAGTGGGCGCACGATTTAGTTCAGGATCATTTACTTGCCCCGCCATACGACCGAGTTGCTCCGCAATTTCTTGCAAGCCTTGGTGCTTCTTCAGAAACTCAGCATGGCGTTTCATCACCGTTAAGTCTGTTTTACTCAACTTGGCAGATGCCATATCCCACAGGCGCCCTACACTTTCAGCATCACCCGACTCCGTGACTTTATCCATATTACGCATGGTTTCCATACGTTGATACAGGTCTTTCAGCACCTTTTCTTTATTGGCTTCAAGCTCGCTTACTTGCGCTTGTTTTATTGCATCGGTGAGGCTTTGGTACCATTGATCACAAAAGTAATGTGGGAACATAGGGTTATTCATCCCTTTGTTCTTTTCCATCATTCGGCGAGCTTGCATGTAAAACGCAGAGTGCCATTCCAGCTTTTTAATCACATCTTCGATGTTTTCAAAAAACGCCTCTTCATCCCAATGAATAACCTCTTGATATAAAGACAGCTCTTGTTGGAAACGCTCTGTCTCACATACCTTGGTGATCCGTTTTTTGACGCTGCCTCGCCACTTTAACAAGTGACCTTTGACCGAAGATTTAACACCTCGGTTTTCTGCCATCATCATGACTTGTGAACGAGCCATCAAATCATTAACTGCGCTATCGATGATGCCGGAGTCGGCCACCATCAGCGCGAGGTTAAGTCCGTCTGCACCTAGCATGTCGTCTCCTTATGAGAAAAACTGATGTAAGTTTTTAAAGCGTTGGATAACTTTTTCACTTTCTGCTTGGATTGATTCAAGTCTCTGACTGACCTGTTGCAGACTCGACTCCATAAGGCGGGGTAGTTCAGGATCAACAAAGCTATGCGGAAGCGCATCATGAAAGTTCGCTTTCACCTTGCGCATATGGTGTTCTGCCTCACTAAGCTGATTTACGGCTTTTTCGCTCTGCGTTAACCACTTTTGGTAAAGCTCTACATCCAAGCCCTCTTGAGTCACTAGGCTAACCAAAATGCCTCGGTTCGCGATATCACGGATAACTAGGTTATTCGCCGCGTCAACATCAAATCGTAAACGGCACATGTTGGTGTTTTGATTGACGTAACCATACACATCACCGCTTCCCTCTTTAATGACTCGATCTAACTCATCTTTGGGTACATAAACCCAGCGGCTATCACCTTTTTCTGATTCTGAAACCGACATGTTGCTTTGCAAGACAACCAATTTAACTAAGTTAACGGCTGCGCCAACTTTGTACATCTTGGCTTTAGAGGTATCAAAGCGCATGGTTTCTTTACGCAAAATACCCGTGGCCGCTTCAGACGTTAACGTCATGCGGTAGGCATCTTCTAGTTCATGTTGGACATCAACCAAAGACTCACGGCAGTACTCGATTTCCTGCTCCGCGTCTTGTTGATCAAATGCATGTTTTAAGGCGAACTCTTGAACCACTTCACGTACCACATCTCGCGATTCAGGACTGTTCCATAAACAATCTTGCAGCAGTAAAAGGTCAAGCGGATTTATTTCATCGCGACCATTAAAAAACGCGCTCGCTTTTAACAACTTCACGGCTTTCTTCCAGCGGCGGTCAGAGACATACATATCGGTATTGGCCACATCACCAAACTGAGCTTCAACTTTGCTTTCTAACATCGTTTTAAGCTGGAAAAGCTTTTCGAATGCATTGTCGGTTAACGTCAATTTGTCGAGCTGTTGTTGCCATTGATGATATTCTTCATCAGTTATCGCTAGGCCTTCTGGTACTTGTGCCTCTTGCGATGTGCCCACAGTCAACATCGACTTAAAGTTTTGTTTATTCTGAATTCGATTCACAAACACACGCACCAACATGCGGTCGTAGAGCGCATCCAATCCACTATCTTCATCGGGTAATTCATTGGAAGCCGATACCAACAAGCGCATTGGCACACGCTCGATATCGCTGCCATTTTTGAATGTTTTCTCATTAACCACTGTCAGCAATGTATTAAGAATTGCAGGGCCCGCCTTCCAGATTTCATCCAAAAATACGACTTGTGCAGTTGGCAAATACCCTTTAGTTAAGCGAACATAACGGCCGTTGTCTTTTAGCTCTTGGATACTCAGTGGCCCAAACACCTCTTCAGGGGTTGAGAAGCGCGTCATCAGGTATTCGAAGTAACTGCTGTTATCGAACGCTTGGATGAGTCGTTTGGCAATTAAGCTTTTTGCAATACCAGGGGGACCTAAAAGAAAAACACTTTCACCAGCAAGTGCAGCAAGAAGGCAGAGCTTGATCGTATGTTCACGCTCATAAACGCCATCCGTTAACGCTTTCGCCAATTTATTGATGCGTTCTGAGAGAAGCGCTTTTTCGGCATTTGAGGTAAATAAGGTTTGTGTCATACGTTCTCCGGCTGCTGAAGTGGTATTGCGTTAACATTTTTATACACTTGTTATAACTTTGTTACAAATGTATTTTGTCGAATTCCCCTTATAGCAGATGCTTTTCCCCTTCTTGACGAAGCAATCAAAGTTTCCATTTATGAGACATTGCTCACTTAAAGTGCAAACGCTTTCGTCGTGTTGCAGTATTTTTTGCTTTTGTTTCCCACCATTTGTGGTTAATGTCGAAAAACGTCAAAAATGCGGTAACAGCTAGGGTTTATAACTGCATGAGCAAGATAATTCATAAATGGAAGCAAATTTCTCTGATTGAAGAAGACGTTGTGCTTCCTACAGGACAGGCAATTACGCACACCACAATCCATCATCCGGGTGCTGCGGTGATTCTCCCTATTACAGCGGAGGGTCACATTGTCCTTGTCCACCAATTTCGGCCTTCACTTAATAAATGGCTATTGGAACTTCCTGCTGGTACCAGAGAAGGCAACGAAGAGCCACTCTGCTGCGCCAAAAGAGAGTTAGAGGAAGAAACTGGGTTTAGTGCAGAGAAATTCACGTCTCTCGGCCAAGTCACCCCTCTTGCCGGATTTTGTGATGAGATACAGTATCTATTTGTTGCCGAAAAGCTCAACAAAACAAACCGTTACGAGTGCGATGAAGACGAAGTGATTGAGGTCGTCACCTTGTCAATCAAGCAACTCGAAGAAAAGATAGTCGATGGCACGATCACCGATGCCAAAACGATCGCTTGCTTAAGCAAAGCGCGCCTTTGCGGATATATTTAGGACTTTGACCAAGGAGACATTCATGGATTTTCGATCAGATACCGTTACACAGCCCACCCAAGCCATGCGAGAAGCCATGTTTAAGGCCCCCGTTGGGGATGATGTTTATGGTGATGACCCTACGGTCAATGAGCTTGAAAAATTTGCTGCGCAGCTTGCTGGTTTCGAAGCAGCTTTGTTTACCACTTCAGGCACTCAAGCCAATCTGCTCGGTTTAATGGCGCATTGCGAGCGGGGAGATGAATATCTATGTGGGCAACAAGCACATAACTACAAATACGAAGCTGGTGGCGCGGCGGTTTTGGGATCAATTCAACCTCAACCAGTCGAAAATAACCCAGATGGCACGCTACCATTTGATAAACTGACTGCTGCGATTAAACCAGATGATTGTCACTTTGCTCGCACTAAGCTTCTCAGCTTAGAAAACACAATTAATGGTAAAGTACTACCTCTGTCTTACTTAGCAGAAGCACGTGACTTCGTGAATAAACATAACTTGCAGATGCATCTAGATGGCGCTCGCGTTTTTAACGCAGCCGTTGCACTTGATGTTCCGGTAAAAGAGATCGGTCAGTACTTTGATTCAATGACGATCTGTCTGTCGAAAGGTCTGGCTGCCCCTGTTGGCTCGCTACTACTTGGTAGCAAAGACTACATCGCAAAAGCACGTCGCTTAAGAAAGATGGTCGGCGGTGGTATGCGTCAAGCGGGTATTCTTGCCGCAGCAGGCAAACTTGCCCTTACCGAACAAGTGGAACAGCTAAAACAAGACCACATCAACGCAAAAACCTTAGCGGAAGGTTTAGCAGAACTGCCTGGTTTTTCAGTCAACCCTGAATTTGTTCAAACGAACATCGTGTTCGCGAAGCTTGATCCTCAAGTGGACATAGTAAGTATCGCTGCGAAACTAAAGGAACAAAACATCACGATAACCCCTGGAAATCCAATTCGTTTTGTAACTCATAAAGATATTTCAGCGAAAGACATCGACACTTTCTTATCAAGTATAAAATCTCTACTTTAATTTGATTTTGATCATTGAGCTTCCCCTAAGGGGAAGCTTTATTGTATCGCCATGATTTTTAGCGAATAGATAACCTCCATGCTCAGGTTTGTACTTCTAATCTCTTTTATTTTCTCTTCCGCTATCCATGCCGAGCCGTTTGGTGATGCTGATAAAGGTAAAATCAAATCACCTAGCTGTGTCTATTGTCACGGTGTTAAAGGCATCGCAACGAACAACACCTATCCAAGCCTTGCTGGTCAAAATTCTCAGTACCTTTACAATGCAATGAAATCTTATCAAGCCGGTGAGCGTAAAGGGCCGCTTGCAGAAATGATGGCAGCACAGTTAAAAATGTTAAATGATGAAGACCTTCGTGATGTCGCTGCTTTTTATGCAGAACAGACAGAAATCAAGTAATTAGATCACCTGTAGATGACTATGAAAGCTCGTGAATCATCCAAACTCAACGCATATTGAAACATTAACCCAACATTTGACCACAAAACAATCAAATTAACTTCACTTCAAATATTTGATGAATTTATAGTTCAACATAAGCATTAATATTGACTTTTTATTCTATTTTATCGATATTTCATGCTTTATTGAATTTGACGTGAAGTAAGTTATGTCTCACACACATGCGCAACCAGCAGACTCGGTTGCTACCCCTAAGTCGTGGCAGATGCCAGATACCCTCATTTTGATCTTCATTGTTGGTATTCTTGCTGCGATTCTTACCTACTTAATTCCTGCTGGTCATTTTGATAGCCAACAGGTGACCTACATGGTCGACGGTGCAGAAAAAACTCGCACAGTTATCGATCCTTCTTCTTTCTCTTATGCAACCGACGAAAACGGTGAATTGGTTTACAACAAGGTTGGCCTGTTTGCTTCTGGTGGTGACATTGGTCTGATGAACTTCCCTTTCGAAGGGCTAGTTTCTGGCTCTAAATGGGGCAGCGCAATCGGCGTGATTATGTTCATGTTGGTTATCGGCGGTGCTTTCGGCGTTGTAATGCGCACAGGCACAATCGATAACGGTATCCTGCGCCTTATCGATAAGACCAAAGGTAACGAAGCGCTATTCATTCCAGTGCTATTTTTGCTGTTCTCGCTAGGCGGTGCGGTATTTGGTATGGGTGAAGAAGCCGTAGCATTTGCGATTATTATCGCGCCGCTTATGGTTCGCCTTGGTTATGATGGTATCACTACGGTAATGGTTACCTATGTTGCGACTCAAATTGGCTTTGCTACTTCTTGGATGAACCCTTTCTCCGTCGCTATTGCGCAAGGCATTGCGGGTGTACCTGTTTTATCCGGCATGACAGTGCGCATGGGGTTATGGGCTGGCTTTACGTTAATCGGTATCGCTTTCACAATGATCTACGCCGCTCGTGTGAAGTCAAATCCTAAACTTTCTTACAGCCACCGCACAGACCAGTATTTCCGTCAGCAAGAGCTTGGCAATCAAGATTCTCGTTGGAACCTAGGTGACACACTCGTTATCCTTACGGTTATTGCGACCACGGTGTGGGTCGTTTGGGGCGTAGTCGCTAACGCATGGTACATCCCAGAAATCGCTTCTCAATTTTTCACTATGGGCTTTGTTGTCGCGATCATCGGTACGATTTTCCGCCTGAACGGTATGACGCTAAACTGCGCAGCTGATGCATTTAAAGAAGGTGCAGCTATTATGCTTGCACCTGCCCTATTAGTGGGTTGTGCGAAAGGTGTATTGCTTATACTTGGTGGTGGTACAACTGATGAAGCGAGTGTACTGAATTCAATTCTAAACAGTGCTGGCGGCGTGATTAGCGGGCTTCCTGACGTGGCTGCGGCATGGTTAATGTATGTATTCCAATCTATCTTCAACTTCTTCGTCACTTCAGGATCCGGACAAGCGGCACTAACGATGCCTCTACTGGCCCCTCTGGCAGACATTGCAGGAGTTACGCGCCAAGTGGCAGTTTTGTCATTCCAACTTGGCGATGGCTTTACTAACGTTATCGTCCCTACTTCGGCATCTCTCATGGCAACGCTTGGTGTCTGCCGTATCGACTGGGGTGACTGGGCAAAATTCTGCTGGCGATTTATTCTATTACTCTTTACCCTATCAAGTATCGTCGTTATCGCAGCTCATATTATGGGTTTTGCGTAAAACGAAGCCAATTGGTAATTAAGGTGAGACATGTTCTCGCCTTATTAATATTCATGGTATGACGACGCTAAGGTTTTAGATTAGCTCATGGTTTTGGAGTGGTAACTTTAATGGCAACACAATTTCTCGATGACGTGATTCAAGGTCATCAAGTGATTCAATCTCTCAATGTAGCAGACCTAAATTCGGGCGAGCATAAGTTTTGGTTTCGCATCGCAACGAATGCTCTCTCTCAGTGGCAACACCTACCTGTGCTAGTGTTCAAAGGTGAAAAACCTGGCAAGAAAATCATGATTACCGCAGGGGTTCATGGTGATGAGTACAATGGTGTGTTAGCAGCGCAGCAAACTGCTCGAGAGCTCATCGGCACTGAAGTCGCTGGTACTGTCACTATTGTTCCAACCGTTAACATGCCAGGTATGCTAAACCACAGCCGTGATTTCTATTCCGCAGACCCTGATGCGTCTCCTGCAAACTTAAACCGCTTTTTTCCTGGTGACCAAAACGGCAATGAAGCCCAACGCTACTTATATGCATTGTGGAATGATTTGCTCAAACCAAATGCTGATTTAGCCATTGACCTTCACACTCAAACCAGTGGTGCGGCCTATCCGCTTTACGTGTTTGCAGATTTCCGAATCGAGCAATCATTAGAAATGGCTCGTCTCATTAATCCTGATGCGATTTTAAATGATCCTGGAGATGCTGGCGTCCTTGAAACGGTTTGGAATAACCACGGTGTCCCAAGCATTACAGTTGAAGTAGGTATGGGGCGATACACCGAGCAAGAGCTCATCAATCGAACTGTAACAGGCATTTTTAATGTGCTGAAAGAGCATAACATTGTTGAAGGTGATGTGGACACTATTACGTCATGCTTGGAAGGAAACGAAATCATCAGTGTGAAAGCGACACACGGCGGCTTTGTACTGCCTCATGTTAGTTTGATGGATTTTGTCGAGCAAGGTCAACTTCTTGCGATTCAATACGACAGCTTTGGCGCTGAGATTAAACGCTACACCGCCCCAACAAGCGGCACAGTACTTAGCCACAATGTTGAATCTATTCGAGCACCAGGCTCCCTGATCGTTCGTTTGATTAAGTAAACCATAACCGTTTGTTGATAGATCAACCTTTCGACGCTCACTCAAATTTATATAAGCCCCATCACGAGTAATCACAAATGATGGGGCTATATCCATTTTGACCACGTTAAGTTACGCGGTAACAAATTACTGTTAAGCGAAATGACAAACTGAGCTCTTAATTAGGAAGCTTCCCCTCTGTCCGCTTTTTCAGCCACGCTGATGAACTTAAAGCTGTCTTTGTTTCTCTTGTTCAACAAAAATGAGCTCGTCTATAGCGAAACCTTTCTCTTTAGCTACGTACTTAAAGCGCTCCACTACTTTCTCATCAACGTTAGGCGTTCTAGACAATAGCCACAAATAGTCGTGGTTGTAACCGGAAACAAACGCATAGTTATAGTTTTCACCTAGCTCAAAAACAATGTAAGAAGAGTATATTGGCCCAAAAAAGGAAACCTTTAAGTGTCCAACCGTTTTATCTTCAACAAAATAAGCTTTGCCTTCAGCTTCTGACCACTGTCGCTCTTCTTCGGAATATCCACGGTTTATCACCTTAACCCCACCATCCTCGCGAACCTGATACTCAGCGGTAACGTTGGATAAGCCTCGCTCAAATGAATGGTCTAGGCGTGCAATTTCGTACCACTTACCTAGATATGGCTCTAAATCGAAATTATTGACGGGTTCCACCCCATCCGGCTTCGAGGTACAACCAAATAAAGTTGCAAGTGACAAAAGTAAAAATATTTTTATCGATTTCATACAACACCTAAATTTTAATTAGTGATTGATTTTACTCTAGAAGATAACAAATCGATCACTAAGCCGCACCATCGCCCTAATAGGTACACATCACAATTCTTCATCATCAATAGCGCGCTGAACACCGAAACCTCGTCATCTCAGCAAATCGATAACAAGATTGCTCTATTTTTGACTTACGAGCTGACCATGCTTGTACATTTTGTCAGCATTTAACCCTATGCATATAGAAACTTTGCACAACATAGACATTCGTAGGCATATCACCCTCCTATAATACGTTGCGTTATAGACAGAGGTTATTGTTATGAAATTAAAAACAGTGTCAGTTTGTGCACTTTTGGTGTTACTTGCAGGTTGTCAGCAGGAAAAGCCGAGCGCAACGACACAATTAACGACCTCGGCAGATGTATGTAATGCACAAGGAAACATGCCAGGTGGGTGGAATGAGTTTAACGCGACCCCTGATGCACAAAAGGCAATGGCCTTTGTTTTAAAGAAAATGGACACAATAGCGTCGTTTAAACAAATACTGAATGTTCACGCGCAAATCGTTAGCGGCGTCAACTATGCTATTGAGTTTGAATTGGATGATGGCTCTGTTTGGAACACGATTGTTTATCGCAACCTCGATGGCGAATATGCGATTACCCAATCGCCAAAAGAAGGCCACTTTTGCGAACAGTAGCGACTTAGTCAGAAAGCCCCAACATTAAGGGCTTTTTGATCTAACAGTAGTCACTGAATTAGACAGCGAAGCGACATTGAGATTTAATCGACACCGTTGAACCAAGTCTTGATGGTTCTACATCAATCCTCTGCGCCATTTGTTCTTTCAACTCAGAAACGTGAGAAATAACACCGATCATGCGCCCAGTCTGTTGCAGGTCCACTAGCGTTTGAATAGCAAGATCTAAAGACTCTGGGTCTAAACTACCGAAGCCCTCATCAATAAATAAAGTGTCTAAACGAATACCGCCACTATAGGATTGCACAACATCCGACAAACCAAGTGCCAGAGCAAGCGCTGCCATAAATGATTCACCGCCGGAAAGTGTCGCAACATCACGCGTTTTTCCTGTGTAGCCATCTTCAACCATTAAATCTAAGCCGCGACCCGCAGCACCTTTGAAGCCCTCTGTTTTTCGAGCAAGAATATAGCGCCCTTTACTCATAAGGCTTAAACGTTGGGAGGCCTGAATCAGCACATCATCCAACAGTACACCAAGAACAAAGCGATGTAGGCTAACCCTGCTGCCTGTTTTACCACTAGCAACGTCGTACAACGTACCAAAGACTTTGTATTCTTCTTCTAACTTACTATTTTTCTCATGCAACACGGCAATATCTTTACGAACCTTTTCAAGACGTTCAAATATTGAGCGTGTGGTATCAAGTTGATTCCTTACTTCAATATATTGCGCCTGCAGAGTGGTTAACCTGTCATTAAACAACTCTAAATTAGGCCTTTCAAGATCTTTCAATGCATGATTTAAATCATGTAGTGTTTGCTCAAGCTTGGTTTGTGCCTGTTTGAAGCTGTCTATTTCTTGCTGCCAGGCTTGAAGTTCATCATCTCCCACTCGACTACTTAGATAATGGCTTTCATCCTCAAATTTACTCGCCTGTAGTGCCTCATTCCACGCTAATTCTGCTTGGCTAAGTTTTTGCTCTGACTCAGATAACCACTGCTTGTTCGTCGCTAAGTGACTTTCCGCATTTGATTTCTCCAATATCGCTTGCTGCAAAGCGGTTTGCGCCTTTTCTAAGCCTGTGTTCAAACTCAGAATTTGCTCTTTTGTCAGCAAAATTTCACGTTCAAGCAAGTCAGCGGAACTGTATTTTGGGTCAATAGAAGCTTGTAATTGAGCCAATTGTTCTTGGTTCGCTTTAACGGTTGATTCATTTGCCGCAATTTTATTCTGTAACTCATGAATTTTATTTTCACCCACGACGCAGCGTTGATTAAGCTGTTCAACGTTCCTTTCTATTTTTTCAATATCAATAGCTTGTAGACGTAGGAGTTGAGCATTAAGCGCTTGCAAATCATTTTGAACCGTCGAGATCTCAGATGTAGCATACTCACCCAACTCCTCTTTCAACTGGTTACACTGATTCTGATACTGACTAATGACAACGTTATGTTGTTCTAGCTGATTGCTTAGTTGGTTCAACAAGGTTTGAGCTTCTCGCTCTTTCGCTCTAGCCGCCTGAACTTGCTCTTTTGTCACGGCTTCTTCAACAAACGTTGCGGGGTTAGGATGCGTTTCGCTACCACACACCGGGCATGCTTCACCTGCTTTTAGTCGCTGCGCTAATACTGCTGCTTGAGCGTTGTGCCACTTAAGCTCTATCGTATCAGCGTCTTGTTGACACTGCATATAGCGCTGACTGGCTTCGTTTAGTGACTGCTGCTTACCTACAGTTAGCGCATTGAGTTTAGAGAGCTCTAAAGTAAGATCATGCAGCTTTTTTAGATCCTGTAGCAGCCGTTGTTTTTGTTTTATTTCCGCATCGATGCTTCCAATAAGCGCAACATCAACTCGTGCTTTCTCTAGCTCCTTCTGTCCCTGCTGGGCCTGTAACGTTAACTTATCTTTTAGTTCTATGTACTGTTTTAACGTTGCTTCAAATTGTTGTTTTTGTTGATAACCCGCCGTTATTTTACTTTCCAAATTGTCTTTCTCGACCAACTTGTTTTTCGTACTTTCAAGCTGATACTGCAGTTGCGTTAACTGCGGGACCTTTGCCGCGGCCTCTTTTGCACTTTGCTGCAAGTTTTCTTGTTCTCTCGCAACGACATGAGCTTTTTCGAGACTCTCTTTCAAAGCTACGATTTTTTGCCTAAGCTCTTGCGTTTGAGCTTTTGCATTTTGTAATGAGATATAGGGCAACTCTATCTTATTGGCATTTTTAGCGTTTTCTAATTGCTGTTGACGAGCTTTTATCGAATCTGAGTGTTCTAGATGCAGCTTGAGTGCGCTTTCTGCTTGCTCTCGTTTCGAAAACTCTCCATTCAAGGTTTCCGCTTTTTGCAATTCAGATTTAGCAGTATTGAGCTTATCTAACGCTGCTTGCTCATTCTTTTTATCAGACTCTAATTGCTTAGTTACTTGTTCCAGTTGTTGTAATAGTTCTTGTTCAGAACTCGCTTCTGCAACTTGTAAAGCACCTCGAATTTGATTATCAAATTCGCCTTTCGCTTTACTAATTGCACTCGCTTTATCTTTGAGCGCGTACTCAATTTTTTTATATATGTCAGTTTGAAAGAGCTGGCCAAAAATTTCTTCACGCTCTTTAGAGCTAGCAAGCAACAGTTCTCGGAATTTTCCTTGAGGCAACACCATAACTTGACGAAATTGAGTTTCATTCAAGCCAATAATATTGCTAACTTCAGTTTTAACCTGAGTCGTCTTGCTGGTGATAAGCGTTTCAGTCTCACCGAGTTCATAAAGAGCCGCAGTGTGCTTTTTAATCGTCATCCCTTCACCACGGGCCTTGGGCGCTTCCTGCTCAGGGGATCGAACAACTCGGTATTGTTTGCCGTGTAACGAAAATTCGAGAACTACTTCGGTTGGTAAATCTTGCGCGGATAAGTCACACCGCATCTGAATACCTTGTCGCTCATTACCTGTGGTTTCACCATAAAGGGCGAAGCAAATGGCATCTAAGATCGACGTTTTACCTGAGCCTGTAGGACCATTAATCAAAAACAGAGGGTTACGGCCAAGCTTTTCAAAGTCAATGACTTCGGTTTTTGCAAACGGACCAAAGGCTTGCATGGTAAGTTTAATTGGTTTCATCTTTGGTCCCTATTGCTGTGATAATTGCTTAATAATGTCAGTAACAGCTTGCTCTTGCTCTTTAGACAACTGGCTATCTTGCGCCTCAATAAAAAAATCTCGGAACATATCAATTTCGCTTCGCGCCAACTTTGCTTGCGCCATTTCCTGCTCTACCCCAATTAACATGCCAGGTTTCTCAAGGTGTAAAACGTTTGGATACACTGAACGAAGTTTTTCCATTGGGTTTAAAATCGCATGTTTATCCATCAAACGAACTAACAAATAATCTTCATTCTTAGGGTCTGTTTTGCCTTGATCAATAACTTTATCCAGCTCGCCCTCTACAATGCGCATTTCATGAGGAGCCGTAAGATCAATATGCTCTGCAGAAACAAATCCTTTCTTGTCCAGTTCAACTAACGTGAAACCTTTTCTCTGGTTCTGTTCACCAAAGCTATACTTCATGAGTGAGCCAGAGTAGCGGATATGCTCTGCGCCTTTCTTTTGAGGCTGATGCAAATGACCAAGTGCGACGTAGTCAAAATCTAAGAAGTGTTCATGACTCACGCGATCAGAGCCACCAATAGATAATGGTCGTTCAGAGTCTGACTCGATGGCCCCATCAACAAAACAATGACTCACGAGCACGCGCTTTTGCGTAGAGATAAAGCGCTCTTTAATTTGCTCAACAAGCAATTGATGAGCCTCATCATGAGTGGATACCGAGGCTTTGTAGGCAAACCTGACCTGTTCAGGGTCGTTATAAGGCATACCATAAAACGCGACCTCATCCGCAGAGTCCGTTTTTATGATGATGGGAGTGAGCATATCTTCAAAGTTGCTAACAATATGGAGACCTGCATTTTTCATTTGCTCTGAGCCGAAACCTAACCTTTCTGCACCATCATGGTTGCCAGATATCAATATCATTGGTGTTTCTAACTCGGTACAAATGCGTTTCACGACTCGATTTAACAGTTCTATTGCAACCGTTGGTGGCACCGAACGGTCATAGATATCTCCCGCCACTACAACTGCATCGACGGGGTTGCGTTCAATATAGTTAATCAGTTGTTCGAGTACTGCTTGTTGATCTTCGAGTAGTGATACGTTGTGGAATTGTCGACCAAGATGCCAATCTGAGGTGTGGATAAACTTCATTCGAATTCACTTTCCGCCAATTCTATGAGTAGGCTTGCTTCTGTCAGAGTCCATGTACCGTTTATAAAAAGGAATGCGTCACGGGTGGGATCTCGAACAAGCCAAAACTCAAGTTATTTTATTTCGGTAAGGATATCTTGAGTCGAACAGCTTTTCATGTGGTTTGTGTTCTATGGCTGGCTATTTAATCAGAAAGCGAGAAGAACACTGTAAAAACGCGGTGAGCAAAGCTATTTTGAAAAGCAAGCTGCGCCTAGTCATTGTCCAAACATCATTAAAGGGCCAGTTTCGAGTCAATCCCCCATAACATTTGCATCACTAAAACCTCAGCTACTACTAGAAGGAAAAGCAATAGCCAGACCTATTCACTACGCCAATTGTATATTACTCCTACCGCATAGCCATCTGACTCGATGTCCGCTTGCAACACGTGAAAGTCTGGGCAGGGGCTGCTTCTTTGAAGCTCATCAATCACTAACGCTTTTAAAACGCCGCCACATGCACCCAATCCGCCAAGTTTGATATCAACAAATTGATACTGAGTTTGATCGGTCACCCACGGAGACAAGAATTGCATTGAGTTTAACCATTGCGGTTCTTCCTTATTAACGGATAAATACAATTGACTGAGTGGATGTTCACAACTTACTCCTAATTGCTTAAACACCTTGTCCACGGCGATGCGTTGTTGTTTGGCATCTAAGTCAATTCGAACAACATCAGGCACAAGACCTGAATGTCGAAAAAAACACTTGGTTAAAATGATAGAGCTTTGAGGTTTGACATGCCCTTCTACATCACTCGTAACCTCTATAGCCAGTATCCAAGTCGCTTGCGTTTCATTAACTTCACGATTTATCCGATTTAGTGCCATCAAAAATGCAGCTTGGCCATAAGGATAAAAGTAAATTTCAGTATTGACAGTTTGATCAACGAAAATAGAAAGCTCGCTTATCAATGCTTTAAGCAAGCTTTTGTCTACCGAAGAGGGTAAAAGAACACAGAGATTCCCTTTGATATCAGCTTGCTCAAGACTCTCGCGCTCAGAGCGCACGAGGCTTAATATATGCTCATCTATTGATTGAGCAAAGTCAGGGGGTCGGATTTCCTCGGACAATCTAAAAGAATCATCAGCTATCTCGCGAACGGTGTGTGAACGGCCATTAAAGGATAGAAGATGCGTTTGAAATGCGAGTGGCATCTAGCCTCCGATTAAAACCGTAGGCATACCAGATAGAATTTTGCCACCATGAGACGTTGAATCGCCGACTCTTGCGGCTGGTTTACCGTTGATTGTTACGCTAGAAGAACCTGCTGAGATACTATCCGGAGGACCGATACAAATAAGCTTGTCGCCTTGTCTTGCCGCAGGTATCCCGCCAATCGTTACGTTTGGTGAACCAACAACGACGGGACCACCGACATGCGGTATCTTTCCTGTTTTTTTAGGGCAAAGATGAAAGCTGCCCAAAATTGCGGCTGGTTTACCCACTTTAAATCACCTTAGTTCAATGAAATTTGCCCAGCTTTAAGAGCAATAGCTGAGCCGTTAATGGATATTTTATTACCTTTGATATTGATTTCTCCAGAGCTAGACATCTGAATAGAAGCACCACCTACTTTGATCTCGACGCTCTTTCCTGCATTAAAAGACAGTACTTCACCCGTTTCATTCGAAAAGTTTTTACCTACTTTCAAGCTCGCGTTCTGACCAACCTCTTGATTAACATCATTGGTCACTTTTTCGGTTTTACTGTTTTCAACAGCGATATCAACACAGTCTTCAACTAGCATTTGGAACAGTTTTTCAGCATGAAGATAAATGTGCTCTTCACCAGGCTTATCATCGAAGCGCAACTCATTAAAATTGGATGTACCTTTTTGTACAGAGCGTGATTTATAACCACTCTGAGAACTTTGCTCTGGTAAAGCGTAAGGAGGGAGTTGACTACCGTTATATAGTGACCCCGTAACGATTGGTTGATCAGGGTCTCCGTTAACAAACTCGACGATGACCTCTTGTCCGACTCTAGGGTGAAACACCGACCCCCATCCGTTACCTGCAATATTTTGCGCAACACGAATCCAACATGAACTATTTACATCGTATTTACCAACACGGTCCCAGTGAAACTGAACTTTGATACGGCCATGTTTGTCTATGTAAATTTCACCATCTTTGTTCCCCGTAACTACTGCGGTTTGCAAACCTTTCATCTGAGGTTTCGGGTAGTTAACTGAAGGACGCAGGATTGTCTTTGAGTCAACACAACTAAACGAGACTTTGACACCTTGCGCACCGGTCCCACCTTGACCAGTCTGGTTATAAACAGCAGCAGACAAAAAAACAGAAGACAGTACATATTCTTTGCCGACTCGAGATTTATCTTCATGCTTTTTAAACTTGAAGCACTTGCCCACACTGAATGTTCTGCACGTAGCCTCGCCACGACACAAATATGCATTTTGCTGTAGTGCTTCTATTGCATGCGTGTTTCTCAGTGCGTATTGATCATTGCTCTCCATTTCACCCATGTATTCAAAATACTCGCTTCCAGGTACTGTAAAAAAATCACTTTCACCCTTTGCAGCATTTTTAGGATTCGAAGAAGGCTTGAGCATGTTATAGCCTGACTTTTGACTCGCTTTAGTAGTCAGAATTTGCGTTTCATGCCAAGAAGAAATGTGGCTAGATTTCGCCGTACCTGTATCAAAATCGACTAAAAACTCAGTACCCGGCTTATAAAAACTGATGTCATCAAAAATATTGAGCGTATGGGCAGACTTAGTATGTGTAAAACAAAATGATAGCCCCTCCTCCGATAACAGACGTCGAACAAATTCAAGATCTGATTCTTCATATTGTACTTTGTATGTGTATTTAGGATAGGACTTGGTTAACTCAAAACTAAAGGCAACACTATGCTCCGATAGTACTTCAGAGATAATTTCCTTTATATCTTTATGCTGAAATATTCTGCAATTTTTTCGATATTCAGCGAAACGTAATTTAGGCTCTATTAATAATTCTATGTTTTTATAATTTTCGCCTTTATGTGTATTAGAAACCCTTTTCCCTTCTAATCTTGCAGCAGAAACATAACCATGCATATAACGAGGATTTGAAGAAACATCCTCATTATTTTCAAGGGTAATGGTAACTTCCTTACCAATAATTTCGTTTAATTCACTTCGTTGATCATTAAAGTAAGCTTTAGCACGCAATGAAAAAAGTTCTGAGATCTCTTCTCTATACTCAAACGAGTTTAGTATGATGGCATCTTTACCGAATGGCGAAGAAATTCGGATGAAATTGTTATCTTGAGTTGCTCTTTTCATTAAATACTTCTTTCAAAAAAATGCGGAGGAATACTCCCCCGCATGAAAATTACATTTGTTGACCTTTAACACCACTGTAGCCGTATACCAATGGAGCAGAAGTGTTGTTCTTATCGTCAGTAGGAGTCACTGTCATCATCATTTCTGTGTAAGAAATTGTAATAGTTTCAACTGGACGATCGTCTTGGATAGAAACTGAGTAGTTAGAAATCATCGCATCAGTCAGTTCGATCTTCATGATCTCTTCAACCTTCTCACCCTGCTTAGTAATATGGAAAACCGCTGGTTTACCTTTACCAATCGTCGCTTCTTTAAATAAGTCAGGAGAAGAACGGTCTTGAAGTTTAGTGATAGTCAAATCATATAGACGAGTAGCGCTCGCTTCACGGTCCATCGCTGTACCAGTGTATGATGAGATCTCACGACCTACACTCCAATCTACAGATAGTAGTGTAATCAAATCTTTGTATTGCTCGGCTGTTGCCTCACCCTTAATATCTGCGTATTTAAGATACGTATTAGACTGCATGCTAATCTCCTATAGCATTATTAATTGACATATATCGTAATAATTTAATTATCTGACGTTTGGTGATAATTAGTGATTAATGTATCAAAAACTTCATTTTAAATACGCCCTGTTATATCTTTAAATAAGATTTAATTTAAGCGTTTTTTATAAAAAATAATAGTTAATATGAACCAACTCCCAATTATTATTGAGAGTGTAAAGGATGTTAAACTATTGAGACATCAAGTCCACTAGTTGTACCTTTAACAATAATTTCATCAAACGTCTTATCATTAAGAATTGCATGCAATATTTCATGAGAAATCTTCGGAAGCAATGTATTTTCTATGGTTGTTTGTACCACACGCGCACCACTCCCAGACTCATTGCTATTGTCTACAATATCATTAATTAGTTCCTCATCAAAAAACAGGTCAGCGTTATAGTGCTTACGAATACGAGTCGTAATTTTATCCAACTTTAATTTTGTTATTTCTATCAATACTTTTCTTGATAGAGGCAAATAAGGTAATACATTCACACGCCCTAAAAATGCTGGTTTAAAGTCAACCAACAAATCATCGCGTAAAGCATCTTTTAGTGCTGACGGCTCAGGAGCTAAATCAGGATCAGAATACAAAGACATCGTCGTTTCGGTCCCTGTGTTCGCGGTCATAATAATAATAGTGTTTTTAAAGTCTATATCTCGACCTTCACCGTCTTTAATTGAGCCTTTATCAAATACCTGATAAAAAATATCTTGAACACCAGGGTGCGCTTTTTCCATTTCATCGAGGAGAATTACACTATAAGGTTTACGTCTAACAGCTTCAGTCAGTACACCTCCTTCTCCATAACCGACATAACCAGGAGGAGAACCTAATAGCAATGAGACTTTATGCTCTTCCTTAAATTCCGACATATTGATAGTCGTGACATTTTCTTCACTACCATACACTTTCTCTGCAATCGCCAAAGCCGATTCGGTTTTACCCACTCCGCTTGGTCCGGTTAGGAGAAATACACCATTTGGTCGTGTCTCATCCGTGAGCTGCGCACTCGCGGTTTTTATCACTTCAGACATGAGCTCTAAAGCGTGATCCTGCCCGACAACTCGCTTACACAAACTTTCTTTCAAACCCAATACTGCTTGGATTTCATCATCCTGAAGTTTACCCAGCGGTATACCGGTCCAATCCGAAATAACTTCTGCGATTAGCGCTTCATTTACATGCGAAAAAACTAACGGCTGTGAGTTAGCGGAAAGGTTATTTTCAAGCTCTTGTAACTTGTCTCTAGCAGTTTCAGAACCCTCCTGGATTATTTGGGTTCTAAGTGACTTAGCTTCACTTACCCATTCTTTTTCTTTTTCCCAAAGTACCTCTAATTCAATAATGTCATTAGATAGCGCATCAATCTCTTTTCGGACACCTTGGAGCTGCACATCAAGAGATGCTCCTAATCGATTCTCTTGGCTAAGATGCTCATACTCAGCTTGCTTTGCTTTAAGTTTGTTTCTTTTCGCATCTAGACCTCCCGGTGTAGATGACTGACTTAACGCAACTCGAGAACAGGCCGTATCCAAAACAGAAACCGCCTTATCTGGCAGTTGACGACCATTAATGTATCGAGCTGAGAGTTGGACCGCTGCATTGAGAGCTTGGTTAGTGATATGAACATCGTGGTGTTGTGCCATTACATCAAGTAAGCCTCGTAACATTTCGATCGCGAGCTCAGGGGCTGGCTCATCAACCTTTACGACTTGAAAACGCCTAGTTAAAGCTGCATCTTTTTCAAAATACTTTTTATACTCTGCCCACGTTGTTGCCGCGATCGTTCTGAGTTCGCCTCTCGCCAATGCTGGCTTCAGAATATTCGCCGCATCACCTTGGCCCGCTTGCCCACCACCGCCAATTAGGCCATGAGCTTCATCAATAAACAATATAATAGGCTGTGGAGCGTCGTTTACTTCCTTCACAAGGTTCTTAAGCCTGTTTTCAAACTCACCTTTCATGCCTGCACCGGCTTGCAGTAACGCCAAATCCAGAGACTTAATTGCCACATTTTGCAGAGCGGGAGGTACATCGCCATCAATGATCTTTTGCGCCAAACCTTCAACAACGGCTGTTTTTCCAACACCAGCTTCTCCCGTAAGAATCGGGTTGTTTTGTCGGCGTCTTAATAAAATATCGATCATTAGGCGAATTTCATTATCTCTGCCAATCACCGGATCTATTTTACCTTCCCTAGCTTGCTCAGTAAGGTCTGTTGTAAATTGATTCAAGGCGGAATTCGCGTTTGACTGCGCTAAGTCATTCGATCTTGATTGAGGCGCATTACTTTCTTTAAAGTTCAATAAGCGAGATGGTTCTATCTTGTTTAGTTCAGGACTAATCGAACCAGCCATGTTGACTAACGTATCATCAGACAAGTAGGCAAATAAAAGATGGATGCACCCCAACTGTTCTTGATTGAATTCAATGGTTGCAGATAACAAGGCATTTTGCATAACAGTCACCGTATGAGCTGATAGCCCAGGCACCGACTGGCATCCTGTTTTGTATTTTTCTAATGCCTTTTGAATATCGGTTTCAACCTTGATTTTATCGACATCAAATTCGTCAAAAACTTCAGAGTAAATATCGTCAGGATGGCGGATAATCATCATTAACCAGTGAGACATTTCAATACTGTGATGAGTTCGGGAGCTTGCCATCGCAGCTGCCTGTTCAAGTGTTTCCTTAGCCTGAGGAGACAATCTTTCGACCAACGCTGAAAGTGAGAGTGAAGCCATTACATTTCCTTTAAATAGTAATTGTTATAGTTCGATCTTTTGTACGTTCGTGTTTTTTAAGCACAGAACCAATACCTAACTGCCCCTGCTGTTTCGATAAACAAGCTTGTGGTAGCAAACTATGTTTGGTGGTGAGCTGCCACTTCAGTTGTTTATGTTTTCCAATCAACTCATAAGCAGCGTTCTTAATGATTGCTATATTGGGTTGGTTAGGAAGCAATTTACTAACTAGCTGTTTATCTTTTGGCAGAAATTCTATTGTTGTCCCCGCGTTGATATTCCATGCTTTCGAACCCAAAGAAGCTCCTACACCAAGTTGAGCAAACTGCCCTTCAGGCATAGTTCGGGATGCAAGGCGTGTTTGCTCTTCTTTCGTAAGGTGTAACCATTGTCCTTGAAATTCATGAACTTTTACTTGGCATCCAGATAAACATTCAAGAATACTTTTCAGTCCACCTTTACTTCTCACTGGTGAAGCAAACACACCACCATAGTGCCGGGACAGTGAACTCCCTTTCCCAGTTAATGCCGATTTACAGCTTTCTAACGGCGAACGCGCGCCCTGCGCATGCGCACGAGACTGAACAGTCAGCTGACTCAGTTGCCAACATCGATAATAAAGAGATAATAAGCGATGATTGAAAATATCGTAGAAGTCCACCATAGCCGTATCGCCTTCTTTTTGGCGATGTAAAGCTAATTCACTATAGTGCTGGGGAAGCACACCTTGCTCACCCGTTAGGCCTATTAAATTGGTCTCAACCTCTAACTTGCTGTCATCTATATTTTTCAGTTCACAAAGCTGAGCATTTTCAAAACCTAATGATGGATTAACCTTTAAGTTTAGCTTTTCATGCTTCGGTAACGCATCTGTTCCTATTTGCGCCTCTGCTTGCAGGACTTCGTGTTCAATAAGATGAATCGCTTCAAACAATGGATGTTGCTTTAATTCTCGATAAAATTGTTCCGCGCTCATAGCAACACCTTATCGCCAGTTAATGCGGGCCATAGGTGGAAAGACTTTCCCGTGGACTTAAGTCTTATTTCCAACTGCGTAAAAATGTTAATTTCAGCATATTGCGAGAAGTAAACAGATAAAACACTACCTAAGAGAAAGATCTGCTCTTTAGGTAAAATTTGATCAGAAACCGTCAAAATAATTTTTATACCGTGCGCAAATCCAACTTTACCTTTCTGACTAATTCTTCCTGTAGTAGGCTCAAACTCTAACTTAGTTAAAGCATCGATTACCGCTTTCGTTTCTGCTGTCCCAGAAAATGCATAGAGATTAAGGGTCTGCTTCAAAGTTGCTAAACCATCTTCCTCGGTAAAATGGTTTAAAGTTAAAAGCTTAGTTAACTGCCATCGTGTGCTTTCATCCATTTCTGGCCGAATAGTTTCTGATAAAGAAACTAAACAACGAACAGATTCGAAATTGTCATTTATCTCCGGTAAAGATACTTGCGGCAGCCCACCTCCAAATGGAAGTTTCTGCGCTAAGTTGCGGTTACAGCACTCAGCTTCCACGTACATTAACCAGTTTTCCCGGCTATCCGGGCTGAACAATTGATGTTTTTTATCAACAAAAGAAATGTAAGTTTCTCTACCGGGCTCATCATACCCACCAGCCCAGTTCTTATCCTCACGTCTCATCAACCAATAAATCTCACTAGTGTTCGTATAATGCGTGTGCTCACCAGCGTGATAACATGGCAAATTGTGGTACGTTTTGTTCCAGTTTCTCAACGTTACGTCAGAAATTGAGACAACCTCATTACTTTCAGCTTCTTGGTATTGTGGAGACAAGTGGTAATCGTATTCAGTTGGTAGAATACGCTTAGGCTCCATAATACTTTTAAATAAGTTGATCACAGGCACACAGCCTACCATTAAGCTTTCTTCGTCCACTTGCTTTGGAAGCCAGTCATCGTTGGTATCAAAGTAAAAATACAGTTCGACTTGCTCTCCAAGATCTAGCTCAGATAATCCAAGTTCGGTGATATCAAAGAACATAAACTTCTCAGGAAAGTGCAAATACTCAACAAGTAATCTTGCTCCTGAAAAGCTTCTTTTACTGTATGGCACAACTTTCTCATCTTCTGAAAATCCCACTTCAGAAAGATGTCTTTTGGTTAAAGGACGAACTTCTTTGCCATCCACAACAACAGATAAACCAATTAGGTTTTGAAACAGCATTTGGTAGAGCTTAAAAGTCAATTGAGATTGACCGTTTAAATAGAAGCGCAGCCGTTCTACCCCCATTTCACCAAGAGGAGTCTCTTCATCTTGAGCCGTGAGCTGTACTTTCAAAACTGAATGAGCATTGCTTTCCCATCGTGAGCCAACTGGCTTGAAAGGCGCATTTTTAAAAACGCCAGAGGTCACATCAACAGGATACATTCTGACCGGATAACAAGTTCTAAACTCGCACTCATGATATCCAGGAGCACCGACAACAACTCGCTCGCCTTCTTCTACATCAAAATAAGAGGAAGTGGAGTTAGAACAGCTCATTTTAATGACTGACATTGACGGGATTGGGGCGTGAAAATCCGGATATAACTGTCCCATCAAAGACTCTGTAAACTGAGGGTAACTATTGTCTAAGCTTTGTCTAATCCTTGCTGTTAGAAATGCGCAGCCTTCTAACAATCTTTCTACGTGTGGATCGTCAACCTGCTCCTCACTAATACGAAGTCTCGCAGCGATCTTAGGATACTGCTCCCCAAATTCTTGCCCTTTGTGACGCAAATAAGCTAACTCGCGATTATAGTACTTGAGAAACTCTTCACTCATTTTGCTCTACTCAGTTTCATACCTAAATTTACCGGCTCTACTTCAGAATTGAATCGCACTTCATGAATACTGTTATCAATTAAGCAAGTGGCATTTATCTGTAACCTCAATACCCTATCAATAGCGTTTTTCTCGTCTGAAATCTGGACATGAGGGTTCCTTAACCTTGGCTCAAACTCTTTAATTGCATCATGAACAATGTCGCAAAGCTGATTCTGCCCTTCTTGGCTGCTATAGGGCATTGAGGAAAAATCTGGCAGTCCATAATTCAATATTGAATAACGAACCTCTAGAAGGTCATCAGGAATATTTTTCCATCCAATACGACTATTCAGCATCGACTCTAGATCTCTAAGTAAGCTGCTCAACATCTGTTGCTGGCTTGCAGGGAAGTCTTTCTCATCTCGAGTGAGAGGATCACTATCTATCAATTTGTCGAGCAGAGAAACGGTTAACGACATGATATTTCTACGCTATTTGTTTCTGTTCTAATAATGTAGTCAAATCACAGATTGGAAGCGCTGAGTCACCGACTAACCAACATTTTTGACCCAAGCCAACAAAAGATTCTTGCTCACCAATCTGCTTCCAATCCGTTTCTCGACCTAACTTTTGCGCATCGGTCTCTGAGTCAACATATGTCAACGGCATATGGCCTTCGCCTTCACCAAGTCCATCGATATCAAACTCGACAGGTCGCCAAATACTCTCTAACAAAGAAGTAGGTGCTTTAACTTCTAGCGTATGGATGCTCGATATGGGTACAAGAAAATAGTTACCTGCTGTAGAAAACAGTTCAATGTAACCACCTAAACGATCATCAATATCTCTAGCATCTTCGTAGTTTGTGCCGTTTACGTTAAACCCTTTAATAGTACGATGCTCTTCAATGCGATGCGATAGACGTGACGCTTCTTCGTACTCTTGATTTCCGAGAGCAAGATTAAATCGAACAAGCTCTTTAGTTAATTCCTCATCACCTAATACTTTGGCACTAGCCGCACCATTGATAAAATCCTTTCTAGCTTGAGCTGCTTTCACTAAATGTCGTAGCTGACTTGCACCAGGCAGATACTCAGGAAACAATTTAATAGATTGCATGAGCTGAGCGTCCGCACGCTCGAAGTCCCCATCAATGCAAAGAAGCTCAATGAAGGAACTTCTCAAGCTCGCATCTTTAGGGGTTGCTTTAATTTCATCAATTAATTGCTCTAGAGCGTGTTGCAATAGGCCTTGGGACAAAGCATTTTTCCATTGAGTCATTGTTATTTCCTTACACCATGTGCTCTGGTGATAATTCGGTAATTAATTTAATGCTAGATACCATTTGATCGAGTTGAAAATGCGGTCGCAAATGGATAACTGAGTAATAATGTCCAGGAGTTTCTCTTTTCTCTCGAACTGTAATTTTTGCTTCATTTAGGGGGTATTTAGCCCGAAGCTCATCCGACGCTTCATCTGATGCGGTAGTGTACTGGTGTAACCAGCGTTGAAAGTCACGCTCTAGGCTTTCCGCGTCTTGATACCCACCAATTTTGTCACGCCCCATAACCTTGAGATAATGTGCGACTCGCGATACACACAATGTGTATTGCAACATCGATGTCAGTTTTGCATTCGTTGAAATATGCTTTTCTGCGTATTGTTTGGGCTTGTAGAGAGATACATTCGAGGTCATCCCTACCATATCAGTCTCAGGTATTGGAGAAATAGAAATAAAACCGCACTCAGACAATTCTTGTTCTTTTCTCTCAGAGATTTTCAAGTTTAACGGACATCTTTCACGATCATTCTTGCCGTTAACACGCATCTTGCTCCTTGTAGGAGCGACGATAATGCCCTGACTGTAATCGCCTTGTTTAATCCCTCGCATATGCGTGAACCAACCATGTTCCTGAAATGCTCTAATTGATACGGCAGCAAAACAGTACGCACTACTCCCCCATAGCAAATCTCGGTTGGAGTCGTAGATGTGTTCTTGAAAATTGAATTTATCATTCCGCGAGCCATCACTTTTGTATGGCTGACGGAACAAGACGTTAGGTGCAGTCAAACCAATAAATTTAGCGTCATCGTTATCTCTCAAACTACGCCACTTTGCATAATCTTCCTGTTCAAATTGGGCTGCTATATCTCTTATCGCAGAGAGTTGAGCGAAACTATCAACACCAAACATCTCTGGCGATGCAGACATGATAAATGGGCTGAATGCTGCAGCTGCAGACTGAGAGATCTTACTCAACACAGACAGATCTCTATCAAAATAATTTTTACTAGGATCACAGCGAAGCTGATAATCTCCAACCACCACACCAAAGGGTTCTCCCCCTGCCATGCCATATTCATTTTGATAGAGCAACTTAAATAGTGCTGATTGGTCAAACTCGATGGCTTTTAAAGCATCTTTACTGATTTCATTCCATGTCGCCGTTAAAACCTTAACTTTTACAGAGTCCGATGAACGAGAATCAACCTGTTCACATAAATACCTAACTCCAACCCACCCCCTTTCGAGCTGTTGAAACTCAGGATGATGTAATATTTCATTTAGTTGAGATTCTAATAGCTCATCAATGCGGTTAATTGTGTTCATCACACTATGACGAAAGCTGTCCAAATCTCTTGAACGTGTACCTTCTAGCCAAATTCGCGCTGACGCTACAAGATCAGAAGATTCATTGAATCGAGTCAACCACGGGCTATCAAGTTCAGCATAGCCTCCGGTACTGAACTCATGTTTTAGCTTGCTAGGGTCGCGAAAGTTAAGTGACACTGCTAATTCCATCTAGAACATAAAGATTGGTCATGGCTGGCCTTTCGACCAGCCAATTCATTTCTTATCCACCTGACTGAGGGATCTTTGCCACAAGTCGCAAAGATGTGGTCAGTTCTTCCATTTGTAACCAAGGCTTCAGCCATGCTACGGCATTGTAAGAACCAGGTGCGCCAGGAATTTCCTTAACCTGAACACGAGCGTCTGCTAGAGGGTATTTCGCTCTGATCTCTTGACCACCGCCTTCAGAAGCATTGACGTAACCTAGGATCCAGCGGTTCAGCCAAGACTCAACGTCTTCTGCTTCCATAAAGCTACCAATTTTATCTCGGGCCATTACTTTCAAATAATGCGCAAAACGAGATGTTGCCATCATATAAGGTAGGCGGGCAGAAATGGCCGCATTGGCCGTTGCTTCAGGGGATTCATGGTTCGCTGGTTTTTGACAGGTTTGCGCACCAAAGAACACTGCATAGTTGGTGTTTTTGTAGTGACAAAGCGGTAAGAAACCAAGCTTACCAAGCTCCGCCTCACGTCTGTCGGTAATACCAATCTCTGTTGGGCACTTCATATCAGGGTCGCCATCATCACTCATGAAGAAATGCGTTGGCAAGTTATCCACTCGACCGCCGCCTTCTGCACCACGGATGGCAGTACAAAATCCATATTTTGAAAATGCGTCGGTTAACTTAACACCAAGAACATACGAAGAGTTCATCCAACAGTAGTCGTTATGTTCAGCGTTAACAGCAATACCTGAAACAGGATCTACTTCGAACTCTTCAAACCCAAACTCTTCGACTGGAGCGGTAGCTTGTCCGTATGGCAAACGAGCAAGGACTTTTGGCATCGTCAGACTAACGAAGCGCGAATCGGCACTCTCGCGGAACGAACGCCATTGGGCGTATTCTAGTGATTCAAATACCTTATCTAGGTCGCGTGGTTTTGACAACTCAGTCCACTCATCAAAGCCGAATAGTGCTGGTGAAGCTGCGGACAAGAATGGAGAGAAGCCAGAAGCCGCTACATTTGACATTAGGCGTAACGACTCAATATCTTCTGGGTGGTTGGTAAACTCATAGTCTCCAATCAATGCACCATACGGTTCACCACCAGCACTACCAAACTCAGACTCGTAAACCTTTTTAAAGATCTGGCTTTGATCAAACTCAACAGCTTTGCTCAAGTCTTTATGTAGCTCTTTCTTGGTCATGCTCATCATGCGAACTTTCAGAGTAGAGCTGGTCTCTGAATTCATCACTAGATAATTTAAGCCGCGCCAAGAACCTTCGAGTTTCTGTAATTCTGGGTGATGCATTACTTCAGACAACTGATCAGAAATCTGCCTATCGAGCAAATTAATCGCTTCACGAAAAGTTACTGTTAGGTTTTTGTTCCAAGTAACTGTCCCTTTCATTGCTTCTTCAGCGAGCGTTTTAATCAGCTCCTCAGCACGAGAAGCTTCGGTCTGCTTAGTCGCACCAATAGCTTGATCTAAGAATGAAGTTGTCTGTTCATTAACAGTTGGATCTAACTGTTTTTCAGCTTCAGTCGTCATTATTCCGCTCCTTCAGTACTGTCTGACTTCGCTTTCTTGCCAAGATCTAACTCGCCTGCAAGTCTTGCCAGATTGTCTGTATTGTTCAAAACATCCTCTAGGATATTTTCAAGCTCTTCTGAGCGGTCAACTTTTGTCATCAAATCACGCAGTTTATTACGCGTTTCCATCAATTGGCGTAGTGGATCAACTTGATTTACGATCGCAGCAGGCTCAAAGTCTTGCATTGATTTAAAGTTTAAATCGACCTCAAACTGTGAATCGTCATTCGCAAGCTTATTCGCAACTTTAAACTTCACCGATGGATTCATTTTTTTGAGTACATCGTCAAAGTTATCTCGATCGATCTGAATAAAACGGCGGTCTTTTAATGGCTTCAACGCTTCTGTGTTTTGACCAGCGAAGTCACCCATTACACCTACAACAAAAGGCAGTTCTTTCTTAAGAGTCGTACCTTCAGTTTCAACATCATAGGTAATGTGGACACGAGGCTTCCGTACTCGTGATAGTTTCGAGTGGATACTCGTCATACCATTCTCCCTTTATTAATTTTCATTTTGTTCTGCTATGCCAACCAAACGGAAGTAGCTTTTCTTTGCATCCCCGTCGGAGATAAGTTCCGCCAGTAACTCCGGCAGAGGCATCCCACACCAACGAATAATCTGTTCGATGGAGTAAGAAACTGGTGAGTGAGGTTCACTCTCTCGGAAGAAATCAGCTACTTGCTGCAATTGTCTAATTGCCTGCTCTCGTGATTTCATGTTTGTCGCTAATAATGCATCACAACTTTGTGAACTTAACGGTTGTTCAGAAGAAGATTCATCAAGATCCTCTAGCTCTTCAAACACGGCTTGTGGTTGATTGAAACGATCTCCTAGAAGGTGCTTTAATGCCGAGTGTATTGATTCAAGTCTTTTTGATATATAAGAGCTAGGAGTCACATCACCGGCCGCTTCGTCTAATCGCTGACTGAATTCATTAAATGATTCTGTAGCGAACTCCAAATCCGTGATTAATTCTTGATAAAACGTATCAGAAGTCGACTTAACCGTAGTTATAATTTCAGATAACTCAACAGCCCCAAGCTCGACTCGATTTCGGCGCTTATCTTCGTCTAAGCGCTCAAGCTCTATAGCTTGCTGATATTCCCAATAGGCATAAGCTTGCTCCACGCCTAAGTCAGTCAATGGTATACAAGCAATTGGAAAAATAAGTGTTCCTTCACTATCGATACCATTGAGGCCAATAATCGCCGATATTCTTGTCTCAATACCATCTTCATCAGGCATTGGGTACAGATCATCCCAAAAGTTCTCAATTAAACTGGTTGCGAGTTTGTAGCCAACGCCCATACCACGAAAACCATACAATCGAGTTAGGGCTTCTATAAGCCAGGCAACAAATTCCAAATCTTTAGACTGATTCGTGAGTATTTCTGGGACATCTTCAATAAATACTCGCCATAAATTACTGTGGGTATAGATACTTTCTTCTTCTATAAGAGCATTACGTTCAGCGTTGCGGGCGGCCATACGCTGATCTTTCAACCGATAGTAAGCAGACTGTGGTGATACATCCTCTCTAGGATCAACACCTGTAGGATTTTCTTGAGATATAGGAGCCAACGCTTGTTCATACCAATCAAACATTTCATTACTCATAAGCTCTCCCTCTTAGAAAGACAGGTATTGTCGCGTCTTCTCTAGTTACTGTTTCGCACTCCGTTTGCGCTTGGCGAACTTTGATCAAAGCACAAGTTACGTTATCACTTGCGCCCCGAACCAAAGCCGAATGCATGAGCGCTAATCCAGCTTGGTTGACTGAGTCTGCATACAATGTCCGATGAATTTCATCACTCGTAAGTTCCTTAGAGAGTCCATCGCTACAGAGTAGAAACTGATCGCCGTCAGCCAACTGCCCTGAAACTTGATCAATAGTGACACTTTCGTCGACCCCAACAGCTCTGGTAATAACATTTGCAAGAGGGTGAGATTCGGCATCTTCAAATGCCAATAAGCCCTGATCCACTAAGTCCATGACTTGACTATGATCACGTGTTTTTTGGACAAAATTACCACTTCTAAGCTGGTAAATTCGGCTATCCCCCACCCAAAGGCAGTGGTAATACCCATCCTGAATAAACAACAAAACAAGTGTTGTTCCCATCGTTTTACCGTCTAAGTGATTTTGTGCGTATTGGTAAATTTCTAAGTTCGCTTCTTGAACCACTCTTCGGATATCATCGATATTAGTATTGGAGACATCCTGCATGTGGCGCGCGACTCTATCCACTAGCATCTGGCTTGCTATATCGCCAGCACTGTGTCCACCCATTCCATCGGCAACCACCCAAATATGCTGCTCTGTCATATCCAACAGAGCATCCTCGTTATAAGGGCGTACTTTTCCTGCGTGCGATTTAGCAAAGGTAAAATAGTTCCAATTCATTCTTCTATCCTACCAATTCCACTTTTTCCAGCCGCCATCAAGCATGGCTGAAAACTGACCAATTGAAGGAAATCCACTAGTAATGAACATGCATGGTTCAACCTTCGTTGAACCTTCAGTCCACCAAAAACATGGTTTACTCAATTTTTCTTTAATGAGGTAATTCAAAAGCGTATTTTGATCAGTATTGCCGTGATCATGAAAAACTGTAGATATTTGGCTTTGATAAAGAAACTCTAGAGGCCTCACTTCACTTGTTACATTCGCAACGAGGTCATTTTTTTCTTGAGTACTCTTATGCCAAACATCAAAGACAAAGTCGTCCTCAAGTACTGAAAGAGCAAGAGCGGCACTGTCCTCTGTCCAAGCTCTGTCACCCCAATATTGCGCAGCTTCACCTTTTACGGCACGAGCTATAGTAAAGAAAAAGTATCTACCGCATGCATCAACACTAGGAATCATGCTACCAATGTAGGTTGAGTCTTCTAAATAGCTAATATCCAAAGCAAAGTGCCACACAGGAGCCGTTAAAAAGTGCTCATTCCAGCTTTCACCCAGTTGTTCCCTGCTGACTGCAATAACCGCCTGTTGCCAATCATGCCAACGCTCCGAGAAATCTTGTGATAAACCATCTTTCACAAAGTCCCCTTTTGCGGGCATTTTACCGATATAGCCCCAGCCTGATGTTATAAGGTTCGTGGACATCTGAACCTCTCCATTTCATTTGACCAAAAAGGATTAATGGCACTAGAAGGAATAAGCTCTAGCTGCACCTTATTTCCCTTTAAATCAATCATAACTATATTGTCTTTACGCGATTCTGGCCTTGCTTTAAGTGATTGATCCAAAAGCTTGAATATGCCCCACTCACCTTCATAGGTATGCGCAATTTCGCGTTTAGATTCAGGTGGTGTGAACACAATTCGAGTCTGATCTTGACCGGCAGGCCAACTCAACGATTTAGCTCTTGCTGGTCCATGCTTATAAACCAAATCTTGTCCACCCAACTCTAAGACAAATCGAGTAATGTGCTGGTCTAGATAAACAGGCTTCATCCCAAACTCTACGCGTAAGGAATTATCAGATTCAAAGAAAGACTGCCTGATACGTTGCGCTCTTTGAAAGACCATTAGTGTTTCTGGGCGAACTCCAATTTCCTTTTCTAATCGCCAACGACTTTTCGAAGTATCCACAAACGGTTCGAGGTATTCTTGGAAGAATGCGTCAAGCGTACCTCCATAACCAAAGAATCGCTTAAAGTCTTTCAATCTAACTTCTCTGCTCGCGTTGGGCTCGAATGGATATCTGCCAGCAATAGTCCGCTGATAAGGGCGGACCACTTGTGTTACCCAAAGTTGATTTAGATGATCCTTCGAACCGCTCTCCGCAAACTTAACCGACTCTTGAGAAAGCTCACCTAGCCATTGATTAAATGGTCTCGGCAAAAGTTCTTTAGCACGAGCAAAGGAAGCTGCGACATCTTGTGTAACGGTTCCATCTAAAATACTTTTGTAGGCAATTTTCTGATTGTTACCAGAGCTTGATAAGTCACTTAAATACGAACGCAAGTTAACCATTGCTTGTTGAATATCATCAAAGTCTTGCTCACCAACGCGTAAGATCTCTGAAAAATGCGATTCGACTTCTTTACCTGGCAGAGCAACATTGAAACCGTTTTCTTCAGGTAAATACATGTCTAGTCTATCTGCCGTATTTGAAAACTTAACTTTGGCAACTTTACCAGCAACTTCAGAAGCGGCTTTTTGATTTTCTGACAATGATACTTTTGATAGAGCAACCTCTTTTTGGATTGCTCTCAACAAAGATTCGATTGGTCTTTCAACTCCAGATAAAACCCTCGCTTGCTCTGTCGCAAGTTCTAGGCTCGGAGCCTGCTTCAATTGAATATCTTCGATCAACGTTTTCCATTCATTAACATAATCTTGATAGTATCGAGACTGAACGCCTTGGATGGCACTATCTTGATCAATTTCATGAGCCTTAAGATCGTCACCATAAACCCAGTTCTCTTCCATTAGGCTTTTTACTGTACGGTTGATCTGAATCTGAAAAATGCTATGAAAACCATTGTACGTGTAGAAACCCGAAATGCCTTGTGATAGCGGTTTTCCACTAGCTCGCTCGAACTGCTCAAGCCCTTTAGGTCCCAATACATCAGTCAAGCGAAATGAAGGTACATGACTCTTAGAAAATTGTATTTTCATTCGCTGATAAGCACGTTCAGGTAGAGACATTTGAGTCAACACTTCTCGAGCACTCGTCACGGCAGCAGTGTTGTAAGTAAAGCCTTGTCCATCGTTGCCTAATAAATATTGAGTGTGCTGTAGCAAACGTCTTCTTAAGTCTGCGTTTAGCTCACCCGGATATTGACGTTCGAAATAAAAGTTAAACCAAGCCAACACTTCATCTTGTTGATATTTGTCTGGATTGAATAACATCAAATACGTTTTTAACGTTTCGTACAAATACTCACGATGCTGTTGATTGCTCTCCATTTCTGACACCAAGCTATCAAGAAGCAGAGGGGCGTAATATTGGGTCAAAGCATCAGAATATGCATTGTTTGCCGCCTGAGACACTTTGTCTCCTTGATAGAGACCAAACCTCTTTACAGAGTCGGCATCACCGTAGTCGCTTTGCTTTCCGAGAGGAAGCGTCATCAACCTATCTAATGTTTCTACAGCTGAAACAATATCCGCTTCAAAATCTAAACTTTGAGCGCCAATCATTGCATCAATATGGCTCGCTTGTTCATTGGTATCGACAATTAACTGTGAGTTCCACTTATAACTCATAAACCAAAGCGCAGAAGCTCCTAGCAGTAGCGTTGTACATCCAATGTAAACACCTCGACGCATCCAACCTGACTGCTTTTGATAGTGACGATTAACTGTTCCTAACAGTTGCTCTTTGAAAATAACCTTGTCAAAAAGATTCTTTACGAAATAACTATGAGAACCAGTCTGACTCTTTGCTAGAGCTAAACGATTTAACCCAAGTCCATTGGTTGATTCATTCATCAGCTTATCGACTGGTAAGCCTTCTTGAACCGAACTCAACATAAACACACCACGAATCAAGGCAGGCTCTTCAAAACTGTTTTGTGCAAAAATTTCAGCTAAAAACTCGTCAAGATTAGCTTGTAGCACTCTTAATTGCTTTGGAAATTCAAAGATAAGCGCGCGTTTATCTAAATCGTCCTCTGTTTCAAGTATTCTAAGCATACGGGCATCAAGGCGCTCCAACATGCCATGAAATTCTTTGTTGAATAGAGAAATAACGCCTCTTTCATCATCCACTTCACGAGGGAACATGAAACCAAATAATTCCTCTCGCTCTTCCTTACTTAAATCGGCAAAAAACTCATTGAAACCGGCAACTAAATCCATTTTGGTGAGCAATACGTAAATCGGAAACTGCATGCCTAACTGGTTTTTCAGTTCTTGAAGTCTCGACTTAATTGCTCGAGCATGAAGACTTCGCTCGGTTCGAGTCTGAGACATCACGCTGGCTAAACTTATCGTAACAATCGCACCATTAATTGGTCTTTGCGTTCTATACTTTTTCAACAATCCTAAGAAACCATGCCACGCTTTAGAGTCGACCTTTTCTTGACTGTCTTGTGTCGTATACCGGCCAGCCGTATCTATAAGAACTGCTTTATTTGCAAACCACCAATCACAGTGGCGAGTGCCACCTACACCGGCAATAGAGTCAGAGCCAAGGCTGTCTCCTAATGGAAACTCTAACCCCGACTGCTTTAATACGGTTGTTTTCCCCGTTCCAGGAGGGCCAATCAACACATACCACGGTAAGTCATACAAGCTTCTCTTGCCTTTGTGTGTTTTCGTCACTACTTTGACAGCTTGCTCAATACGCTCGCGCATTAAGTCAATTTCACTTGCCGCTTCTTTATCTGATAGGCTATCAACCTCAAGCAACGTTTGAATACTTTCGTCTTCTTTCACCTTTTGCTTATGCTGCTTGGTAACGTTAAATATCGCCCAAAGCAACACCAACACTAGAATAGTGACTAGCCGTTGAAAGTCACTCTTTAGGGGCTCATATCCCGCTATCGCAATAAGTGGACCAACAACCCAAATGAAAATAGAACAAGCAGCGACACCTATAAGACCGAGAAACCATCTTTGAGTAAATATTCTGCCAATTTCTTTAATACGCATCTCTATCTACCTATTATTAATTCGCGACAAGAAGGTCGATTTCAATCCGGCGGTTAATAGCTCGGTTTTCATCACTACTGTTTTCAACTAATGGTCTTGCATCCCCCAATCCCTCGGGTATCACTCGCCCTTCTAATGCACTATTCGAGATCAGTTGTTCAGACATAGCAGTGGCTCGAGCTAATGATAGGTGCCAGTTCGAGGGATATTTACTCGTGAAAATAGGCCTATCGTCGGTGTGACCAGTAACAATGATCTTGCCTTGGGTCGACTCCAATGTTCTCGCAAGCTTAGAAATAACGGGTTGGATGTAAGCGACAACATCAGCACTACCTGATTCAAATAGATCTTGAGACTTTAACGAAATTCTTACCCTGTCTTGCAGCGGCTCAACATTGATTAGCCCCTTACCGATCTCAGTTGCTAGATACATTGAAATCTTTTCTGCAATTGGCGCTGATTTTGATTCTGACGTTGCATCTTGGTTAAGTTGTTGCGGTTGAATCAAATTGACTAATTGAGAAAAGGTGCGATTGGATGCCTTATTTAGCTCATAACTAAAATACATATATATGCAGACCAATAGTGCCGCCGTTACAGAACATACAACCCAAAGAGGAGCTCTATCAGAAGCCTTTGAGCCATTCAAAATGTGTTGGTCGATACTATTGCTTAGTTCCTGAGGGACTCCTCTCCCATAAGTCTTAAGAGTAGCAATAACCTGTCTTCTCAATTTCCGGTGCGATTCCAGTCCATTTTTTTCTAAACGGTATTGACCCAGAAACCCGAGAGATAAGCACACATACATTAGTTCAAGCAAATCTAAGTTCACATCTGGTTTCGCCATGCACTTATCAAGATGCTTAAAGAACGCTTCCCCACCTTGACTGCTAGCATAGAAGGAGCTAAGTAATGAATCGTGACTCCAGAATGAATTCCCACCCCAATTGGTGTTAAGGACAACTTCATCTAGTGAACAGCATAAACAATAACGAGCTGTATCAATGGTATCCAAATCAACGTCATGCTGACGTAATCGGTTCTCATAATCTCTAAGCTTTTGTGCCAATGTCTCTTTTAGAAACAACGGATCGGAATGAGTCGCTGTCGAGCGAATTTGACCGATAATAGATAACAGGCCATTCGCCTCTGCTAGTAGAGAGTTATTCCCATAAGCGACCACTGAATCATTGTTCACCAATTCAGGACTTTTTGAGATAACTACGGTATTATCCACAGACTTTTCTGATTGTGGTTTCGATGCGGGTGCTCTTCCACCCGGTGTTGGTTTTACTATCGTTTGTTCCATACAGAGCGCGCCTATTGATTAATACTCCAAAGCTCAAGTTCAGCATTCGGAAAATGCCCTGATAGGTGAAGCGCAATACCGCCACTATCTTTTAGCCTCATCCAAAATGGCCCTTTCTTGACAACTTCGAAATAAACATAGCCCGTTTGGTAAGGAATCTGTCTCGGGACGACACTCAACGGCACTACGTTTATACCGTTGATCTGATTATTAATTAGATCGCGAATCTGTTCTGCCGGGCCAAACTTGAGTTGCGCTGGGACCAGGCGTCTTATTTCATCTGTTGTGGTGTCTGCTTTAATTGCTAGCACAAATTGGCATGACTCAAGCAAGCGTTTATCTGGAAGCGGCGTCACTTGAATACCGTATTGGCGAGGCTCCAACGGAAGTTTGGTCGCAGTTTGGTCAAGGACAACACTGAGGTACTGACTGAGTATCTGATTCAACTCGCTATAGACACTTGATACATCTAAGTGATCATACGCAAGCAAACTTGGGACTCTTTTAGTTTTATTAGAAAAAGTGGCTAACTCACCAATGTAACCTTTAAGTGTCGTCGCTAATTCCAGTGGATGTAACCTATCTAACTCACTGAAATGCTTTAACTTCGCCTCATATCGGTTCAGCATTTGGAGCATGATGAAATCAACAGCAGATGCCGATGCAGATTTACCCTTAATCAAGCGCTGTGCAATAACGTCAGCACGCATCTTTGTCATCGCGATAACGTTACGTAGATAAGCTGACATAACTTTGTCGCTAAGGAGGTTGATAAGCGGAGGAACGTACTCATCGTCTAGTATAACTTCCCCTTCAGGAGTTACCTCTTTGATCCTTAAGATAGGTAACTCCACATAACCCGCTAATTTGTCATTACTCGCTTTCAACTCTAGGTTAAGGGCTGCAACTTGGATGGTTTCTTCATCTTGTCCTGTAAGGTTATCTATCACGTCGATATCTTGAAGTACATAACGAGAGACGATCGATTCGCTTACATCCGAAACGTTTTTACCTGTAACACTTGAAAGAGGGAGAGTTATTTTTACTAACGTATTTTCAGTGTTTTTATCAATAAGTAGAGGCGAAACTGAATCGTTGGATATTAACGTATTAACCAACGTCATATCTGGCAAAACAGCTTCAAGATGCTCAAGTTCAATAAGACCATCTTTTAGCGCGTGTTTTTTTACTCGACATTTCCAAACTCCCCAATTGTAAGCCCCACCTAACTGATGTAAGCCCTTGAATTCTTGAGAGGTTGCGCGTTCTTGTTGTTGGAAGTGCTGGGGACGTAAAAACATTCCTTCGCACCAAGCCGTCTTGGAGTATTGCGTCATTTATAATTAGCCAACTAAACGTTATTTAACGACCAAAGACAGATCTTCTAACAATACTTGATATGTGTTGTAACCGGTCTTATCCACTTTAATGACTTGTCGCCAATTTGAGTTTTCAATATCTCGAAACGCTACGACAATGCCTAAATATTCTGTCTTTGGAGACATACTTGCTTGATATGTTTCTTTCTGACCTGGAGTTAATGAAACTTCATATTTATTCACTAAATCAGGTCCTAAGACTTTTTCACTTTCTTCATAAATAGAAAAAAAGTCCTGGCTTTCTAAAATGGTATTTGACGTTAATTCAAATACATACACCACTACAGGAGAAGGCCTGCCGTTTGAATCAGGATTAATGTTATGACTTGCTGCTATTTCTAAATCTGAGTATGGATCAACAACTAGGTTCGCTGCTGAGCACCCAAATAAAGCTATTGAAATTAATAACAAAATATATTGGTAAAACTTTTTCATCACCCTAATTCCTAGCCTTTGTTTTTTAATGCTAATTCATAGTGCTTAGCGAAGTCTTCTAAATAGAACGGAGACTCTTTATTGATAATATCATCGGATAGCTTTTCATGAATATCCTCAAACCTCTTCCAACTTTGAGCATATTTCCTAGCTGGAATAACCTTATTAATAACCGTGTCTTTCGCTAAAGCATCTGAGTATATAGAAGTAGGTTCAACAAGTGACATAACACTCGAAACCGTACCTTCAACACCTTTCATTAAGGCTTGCTCATGACTTTCGATGTCATTAAATGCTTCTTTAATGGCTGCATTTGGCTTTAAGAAGCTAGCGGTTTGACGGTTATATAAGTTATGAATCGCATCTTCTAAGTTTGCAGAAAACTTTAAAGGGTTATTTTCTGACTTACGAAATGCGGTATGACTAAGTCGATTTGTTTGTTTAAACACTGCTCTGTTATGCAGTGTTTCCATTAAACCAACTAGCATCAAAGAAAATGACTCCCCCAGTTGTTCGAACCATTCCTCTCGGTTATCGCTGGGAATCATCATTGGATCTATACCCACCCCTCTAACAAAAGCCGCAAGTTCACCCCCATTGGTATCAAAGTTGGGAGTCGATAGGTGTTCTGATTGTCGGTTAACTTTCGGTAAAGTTTCAGATACGGTGCTCTGTTTTTCGGGCTTTGGGATATCAATAAAATCATCGACTAAACCAATATCTAGCTGAAAATCAGAAGGAACACTTTCGTTTAAGAGTTCACTAGCACTAAGGCCTAGGTCAACAAATTCTGCTTCCGATGGACTTGAGACTACTTCAGGGGGTGCGCTAGAAAGACTTTTACTTGTCTCAAGACTGACTACATCTGTATCTGTTTGAATAGAAATTGAAATTTGATAATCCCCTAAGCTAACCATATCGTCATCGCTTAGTGCTATTTCATTTCCTTGACCCACAGGAGTTACAGCATTATTTACAAAAGTACCATTAGTTGAGAGGTCTTTTATCAAGTATTTGTCACCAAACTTAATCAGTTCTCCGTGGGTTCCGGATACCACTCTTTCAGGATCTGGTAGTGTCCAATCACATTGTTCAGACCTACCAAATGTAACCTTGGCATGTTCATCACTTGATTCAAACACGAACTCACTCTCAATCTCTGGAGTAAATTTGTGAAAACTTGTTATGGTTAAAACCAACTTCATGTAAACCTCGCCAAAGACCTGCTAGATATTATTTTTAATTTTATTATTAACTACTTTCTTATTAACAGTAAGATTAATAAAAATCTTAATACTGCCATTGAAAATCATGCACGGAATAATGAATCATTTTTTTATCAAAGCAATCACGTATTGTTCAACAATTTTAATTATCCAACCAAGTTCAAATTTTTGACACTTAGACTTTCATCAATAAAAAAACGAATGTTAGTTTGGCCGAGAAATTCTAACATAATGACTTTTCATTGAGCAGAAAGGTATATATTCCCCCATCATTTATACGGAGTTCTTGTGATGGAAGACAGTAATAAAAACAATTCTATAAATAACGAAGAAAGCGGAGATAAAACTAAAATTGTAAAGACTCAAAAACGAGACAATGCAATTAAATCAACCAAACCCACTAATAATGAAACCTCCGTTAAAAATAAAAATGAAACAAATACAAAACTGTCTCAAAAAGAAAACACTCCGTTAGTTAATAAGAAAAAAAACAATAAAGATGACTCATTAAATAATAACAAAGATGTTATTAACGAAAGCTTAATAGGAGCGACCGTTAAAAATCGGTATGAAATTGAGTCGGTTATTGGGCATGGTGGGCTTTGCGATGTTTACTTAGCTAAAGATAGGATTCTTGAATCTTCAGGTTCAGAAACACCCTACGTTGCGTTAAAAATATTACAGAAAGAGTTTGCTTCTCAACCAGAGACTGCACGCATGTTAATACGTGAAGCTCAACAAACTCAAAGGTTAAGCCACCCTAATATCATTAGGGTTTTTGATTTTGGTGTTGATGGCGAAATATACTTTTTAGTTATGGAGTATATTAACGGAGAAACATTAGAGAGTTTAATACAGCGTTCTAGGCCCCATGGGCTGAAGTTTAATGCAACTTTATCAATCCTAAATCAGGTACTCGATGCACTCTCATATGCTCACTCTCTTGGTGTAGTGCACGCCGACCTAAAGCCCGCTAATGTGATTTTAACGTCTGAGGGTAACGTTAAGTTGCTTGATTTTGGTGTATCTAAAACTCATCAATTAAAGCAGGATCAATATGCGGCTAAACGTAAATCCGAAAATGTTGAAACGCTTGGTTATACTCCCAACTATGCATCACTCAACCTGTTATCCGGTAAGGAACCGAACTTAAGCGACGATATGTTTGCTCTATTTTGTATTGCTTACGAGCTATTGAGTTGCAAACACCCTTACGCAAGAACTCCAGTTAATGAAGCTCTCAAAAAGAAGATCAAGGTCTCTAAACCAACTAACATGCCTACATCTAAGTGGCCAATATTTTCAAGCGTATTTTCAACTGGCATCATTCCGAACGAGCTGACCCCTGAGCAGTTGAAACGCAAATTGAATATGCGCTATTGGCCTATCGCTAGCGGCGCGGCAGCGAGTATATTATTAGTTAGCGGCATTGTATTTGGTTATCAGCAGCAACAAGAAACCATCGCCAATTTGGAAACCGTTATTAGCAAGCAAAATGATCAAATTGCCGGACAAGAGTGGCAGCTTGATACGCCAGCAGAAAAAAGTTTGGCACTGATTGATAGTGAAAAAAGCTTACATCCAGTCGTTAAGGCTGGCTTATTACGCTTACACAAGACCTATATTCTCAGCGAGTTTGAATCTGAAATTGATCAGGTTTTGAATTCTGATGCCAACAACTACCCGAATTATGATGAAATTGAGTCCATACTTGATAAAGCAAAAACCTACTACCCTGACTCACATAAAATAGAAGTTCTTGCCTTAGATATTCAGTCAAGCAAGCACTCCACGTTACTTTCGATAGCAAGGCAAATCAACAGTCAACTTGAAAAGTCTCGGTACAGTAAAGAAGACGGCAGTAAATCCATCTATGAGCTCAAGGATGAGTTAAATCAGATTCATCAAGGTTATCCTTTCACGCCAAGTTCGTTATCTAGCGATGTTTTCGGTCAGCACCTCACTGAAGCACTCCAAAAGAAAGACGCAGCTGCACTTGTTGCTCTTATTAAGGTTGGGAACACCTTCTTTTCAAACGTAGAAGAGCATCAAGAGAACTTACAGATAAGTAATGCGATGAAAGATGCAGTGCTGGAAATGAAATTATATGAGACAGCGCTAGATTCCAACAGCCCTCTACCGTTTCCAGAAGATGCCGCTAGAATCCTGTTCCAAAAAGAGTTTGAAAACTTTTATTCTCGCCTAGAAAAGGCAAGGACGACAACTCATCTCGATAACTTGGTGAAGGATGTGGATCTGTTCTCGAAAAACTTTCCTATTGGTTTTCAGGATGTTAACGATTTAAGATTCAAAACTGCTGATAAATACTTACGCTTCTCCGATATATTACTTAATAAGCGAAGGACTTCAAGCGCAAGACGCGCTATGAAGAAAGCCAACGAGCTTATGAAGCAAATAGAACAGGACTCTAAGCAAAGCTAGTAATACAAAAGGGACGCGAGTCCCTTTTTTGCCGCAGATCACTTGCCAATATGCAACTAGATTGCTAATTTATACTTGTACTTAATGAGGAGAGTTAGCCTTGACTGAAGGAATAGTCAAAGTTGGCGAACGTCTGGCGTCCGTATGTAACGATAGCCTTAAACTAGGACTGCAAGACACTTACCGACTCGGCGTTTTACTTGGAAACGTCCCCTTTGCTACTTGTGTTAAAAACACGCGAGTTGAAGTTTTTTCATCCCTACATTTCGACCATTGCCGTTTGGATATAAGTCAAAATATCTTTAACAATGACTTTCTTTTTGTAAGTTTATCTCAAGCGACAAGCAAACTATTTCTGCTCAAATACTGGTTATGCCATTCATACCTTCGGCTAAGCCTTCATTATCCGAAACATTCCTCTACCGCAACGTTTAATAGGGGTATACATGATTAATTTTGATGTTCTCAATACATACATGGATAACGACGTAGATCTGATCGTCACTGTTTTTTCTACATACCTTGAAGATCACACGAATGATATAGAGCGTATAGATGAGCTATATACAAGCAGATGTTGGTCAGAACTCTATCTATTAGCGCATAGTTTAAAGGGCATTCTAGAGAGTTTCGGAGAAGACACCGCGGTCATTGCGTTTCAAAGAATAGAAGAAAAAACCAGAAACGATACAGCGCCAGATAGCTCAGATATAGCTATAGTTACTGAAGAGCTAGCTGCAATTAATCAACAAATCTTCGCTTACTTGAAGAATATGCAATAAAGAAATTCAAGGCTTAACTGGGGGAAATATGGCAATGAATAATAGCAATTTCAGGGAGTTGATTGAGTCTCTCAAAGACCTAACACCAACTCAAAAAAGGTACTTACTTAGCCGTACAAAGATGGCGCTAGATGATGAAAATAATATGTTAAACATCAGTGATATTCTAACACCAGAAGAGTTGGAGGCGTTACTATCACCAGCACCAACAACGAATACAAAATAACAATGATATACAACGCAACCGTCAGATTAACGCTAGGGACCAAGTGAAGCAAATCGACTTTGCTTGGTTGTTAGTTTCTCTCCCAATTCCTTTTCACTACAACAAACGTATTGTTTTCGAAACCTTTTTCCAATTTAAACAGGTCAGATAATTGAGCGACTAACATCAGTCCGCGACCAGAGGAGGACCAACTATCGTCATCCATTAAGTTAGGTGCCTCAATCTGTTTATTTTTATGTTGGATGAACGTCTTCTCATTGATCGGCGCTCCGCAATCAGAGACTCTCAGTTCCACGAAACCGGACACTTGGTCATCCCCAACCCTACACTCCACTTCAATTGGCAGGCCTTCTATTTCACTGTAAGAATGAATATAAGCGTTATTCATGAGCTCAACGACACAAAGCTCCAATGATTGAATTGCATTTAAGGGGATTTGATGACCCATCAAAAACCGAACAACGTCTTTGCTCGCACTTCGTGAGTGAGTAAGGGAGCTCCCGTAAGTTCGTTTAAATTCGCTCTTTGACATTCTTTTCCTTAAAATCGAGCCTCTCACCATGCCATTTTACCTGTAAAAGGCTGGCATCATCATCAAACTCATCTTCGTTGTGCCAAGATTGTACTTTTTTAAAGACGTCTCCCACTTGATCTTCAACTGGCAGCGTGCAAACAGCTTTTATACTCGATGCCAATCGTTGTAGTGAAAACATCTCCTCACCCTGCCTCGCTTCAATCAAACCATCCGAATAAAGCCACAATGCATCGCCCTCATCTAGACTAATTTGGTTACCGCTATATTCTATCGGCTGCATTGCACCAACGATAAAGTTATCGTCACCTATCTGTTCCATCGTGTTCGTACTCGCTCGCCAAACTAAGATCCTGGGGTGGCCAGCCGTGCAATAGCTAAGTCGCCCTGATTTTGTGTTAAGAATGGCGTAAGCCATAGTAAAGTAAAGTTGACTGTTTCTAGTTTGCTGATAACGCCGATTTAGCCGTTCAATCACAGATGCTGGCTCACTTACGCAATAGCAGTCATCTCTCAACTCCATCGTGATCGAATCAGGCCCCTGACTTTGAGATAGCGTCTGTTGAATAGAAAAAGCCATCAAAGCTGAAGAAATACCATGACCAGAAACATCAAATACATAAAACGCAACATGTTGTTCATCGAGCTCCAAATACCCCAACATATCACCACCAATCTGGGAGCATGGTTTGTAGACATAGCTAAAATTTACATTCTGAATAGTTGATTCAGCAGGGAGTAGTTGCTCCATCAGATGACTAGCAGACTGTAGGTCTTGGTGGATTGTTTGATAGGCCGCATCTAGCTCTTTATTTCTCTCAACGAGTTTGTTGTGCAGTTCTAAAGTACGAAACCCCGCACGGATTCTGGCCTGAAGTTCCTCTACAGACGTCTTCTTATCTACGAAATCATCTGCGCCAGCATCAATGCCTTTCACGATCGAACTTTGGTCATTTCTAGAAGACAGTAGAACAAAGAAAATGTAACGTTCGCTAACTTTAGATTTTAATTGGCGACACAATTCAATACCATTAATTCTAGGCATCATTAAATCGCTCAGCACAAACTGAATATCAGGGCGGTGGGTTAGCACTTCAAGCGCCGCTCTTCCGTCTTCAACTGCAACCACTTCATAGCCTTGCTTTTCCAATGCACTGCTGATGTAAAGCAGTACTGTTTTACTGTCATCGACCAAAAGAATGGGTTTCATCTTCCTCCTTAATACAGTTGCTATACTGGCTAACGCAAAACACTAGTCACTGACTGCTCATTTCTAAAACGGCTGTAGTCTTCGGCTAATAATTGGTGTTGATATCGAGTGTAAGACAACGCTTCATTAGAAATTAGTATCTGATGCTCTTTTTCGATTAACTGACTTTGCAGCCTTTCAATCTGTTCATTCTGCTGTATGTAATTGAGGTACAGTGCGAATAGACCAAAAACCGAAACCATTAACAGGGCTATTAGAATATTATTGATAGTTTTCACTTGAATACTCATGACCTCTCCTTGTCTATTACTAGACTTTCCATGATGAAAGAGAGCGTCTACGGACCAAGAGCTCGAGGCTCTAAAACGCAACGAAGCAAATTGAGGTTGTTTTTCCAATTATAGGCGATAGGAGAAAAAATAAGAAAAATCTGAGAAAATTTGAATATCCTGCTGAGTTAAGAATCGGTAAGGTGGTAGCAGCGAGCTATCATCCACTCGCTGCAATACATTAACTCTGAAATGCAGGTCTAGCTAAAATTTGGTTATACCATCGAGCAATGTTTGGCGACGTCGATAGCACATCAATTTCTAGGCCTTTAATTGCGAAACTGATCAAAATAAAGCCTGTTATATCGACGATAGTAAAATGGTCTACGGCGATAAAATCATTATGTTCAAGACGCTTGTCTAAGACGGGCAGAAATTCGTAGACGCGTTGTTTTGATTCTTCGCCCCATGCTTCAACGCAACGTTCTCTGTCTCCATAAACTCCGGTCATGTTTCGAAACGCCTGAAATGCCGCATTTAGTCCTTGGAATTCGACAACGCGATGCCACATTTCTACCTGAGCACGTTCGAGCTGGTTAGCACCAAACAGCGCCAGATCATTTTCAAACGCTTCATCTAGGTAGCGACAAATCGCCACGCTTTCACAGATCGTCGTGCCATCATCCAGTTCCAGTAGAGGCACTTTGCCGTTCACGCTTTTCGATTTAAACGGTTCAGATAGGTTATCGCCCTCACGAACGTTCAGCGCAATTCGCTCAACCTCGCCACCGATTTCCTTTAGAAAAATGCTAACTCGCTTACAACTTGGAGTCATTGCGGTTTCATAGAGCTTCATTTCACATCCTTTTATCTTTTTCTAACCGATTGGTTAGGATATACTGTAGCCAGTTTATAAACGATCAGTCAAGAACTTCACTATCAAAAATTTTCAAACAGTTGTGGGTCTGTTTGCTGAGAGATATTTTTGATGCCGTTTGTGAGTTCACATGAATTTGGGGGCTGATACCCAAGCATAGATGGGTATTCATCATATTGGTTCAGTTCGAACGCTAGAGGTTCTCTGTACCATCCCTCCAAAGCAATTTAATTACCCGATAAGCAGACCCAGGCAGGTAATTTATGGCAAGAAAAGCCAACTTCGACCGAGATGAAAAGCTTCTCGTGGCTATGGATGTATTTTGGCGCAAGGGCTTTGCGAACACGTCTATCTCGGATCTCACCGACGAACTGAACATCAACCGCTTCAGTCTTTACAACACCTATGGTGACAAGCAACAGCTCTACTACGAAGCGCTCGATACTTACTTAAAAAAGGTCTCGCTACCGTCACTCAATGATTTGGAAAAAGACGACGCGTCTTTACCTGAGTTGGAATCGTTCCTTAAATCTTTTGCTGAGCTGCAACGCAAACGCAACTGTGGGTGCTTTATCCAAAATGCGTTGATTGAGCACGCTGGTGAAGACGATGATGTACTGCGCAAAGGGCATTTTTTGTTTGACCATCTTATCGACATCATTGCGGATGCGCTGACCAATGCACAAAAAGAAACCTTAGTGCCGAAAACGCTGAAACCAGAAGAGCTTGCTCGTTTTGTTCTCAACAACATGCAAGGCATGCGCGTACTTGGCAAAGCCAAACGTTATGCCGACTTGGATACGGCGCTTTCCTGCTTGCTGGTTTTGATTAGGAAGTAATATGTCGATTGAAGTGATAGCACTACGTCTTACCAAAGGCATGGACTTAAAGCTGAGCCTAGCGAAATTGGTCGAGCAGCATGGTATCAAAGCAGGCTCGATTGCCTCATGCGTTGGCTGTGTCTCTGACCTCAACCTTCGTTTGGCAGGTGCAGAGAGTACGTTAACCAAACATGAGCCATTTGAAATCGTCTCTGTGATGGGAACTCTAACGCCTGAACATCAACACGTTCATATCTCGGTGTCTGATCGTGAAGGACGAGTTTGGGGTGGGCATTTGCTGGAAGGCACAGTGATTGATACTACCGCAGAGTTGATCATCCATTCGTACTCAGAACTTGAGTTCACTAGAGCGATGGACGACTCGACTGGCTATACCGAACTACAAGTGAACCCTTCCAAATAATTAAAAGCTCCAGAGCCATACTGTGCTGTCTCTGGAGCTTTATTCGCTTGTCTCTTACGCTAAGAATTTACTCATTTCGAGCAAGCTAGTTTCGAGGGTCATTCTTCGACTAAGTAACAAACCTGATTATCGTCGACTGTTACTTGCCATGTTTTTAGACAGTGCGCATCGTCTTCTAAACACTGCCCACTCTTTAAACTGAAGTGCTGTTTATATAGTGGTGATGCAACACACATCTCACCATCAATATCACCGACAATCCCTCGACTCATCACATAAGCCTTACCAATTGGGTCCCAATCTTGAACGGCGTAAACACCGCTATCTGGAATGTAGAATAGCGCAACGTGCTCGCCTTCAATCAATACAGTAGCACCGATAAACGGCATTAAGTCATCAAGCTGACACAATTTCACTTTGGTTAAAGCTGCCATTTACACCTCCTGTTTCACTGGAATACGCTGACCGCGCACACGTTGGTACGGCAAGACTTTGCTGCCCGACGTGCTGTTCAAGAAAGGACGGAAGCGTTGCAATTTCTGAGGATTATCCAACGTACTCTTCCACTCACATTGATACGTATCTACGACTCGTGCCATTTGTTCATCCAAAGAATCACATAGATTCAGAGAGTCATCCAAAATCACTTGTTTAAGGTAATCTAGGCCCCCTTCCATGTTCTCCATCCACACCGACGTGCGCTGCAAGCGATCTGCGGTGCTGACGTAGAACATCAATACTCGGTCGATCATGGTGATCAACTCTGATTTGGATAAGTCAGATGCAAACAAATCCGCGTGTCGTGGTCTCATGCCGCCATTACCACAAACGTATAGATTCCAGCCGTTTTCGGTGGCGATCACCCCAATGTCTTTACTTTGCGCTTCTGCACACTCGCGAGTACAGCCCGATACGGCAAACTTAAGCTTATGGGGCGCTCGCAATCCTTTGTAGCGGTTCTCTAACTCAATAGCTAATCCGACCGAGTCATCAACACCATAGCGGCACCAAGTAGAACCGACGCAAGATTTCACGGTGCGCACCGACTTGCCGTAGGCGTGCCCTGTTTCAAAACCAGCATCAATTAAGGTTTGCCAGATTTCTGGGAGTTGCTCTAACTGCGCGCCAAATAAATCCACGCGCTGACCGCCAGTGATTTTGGTGTATAGATCGTATTGTTGAGCAACTTCGCCTAGCACGATGAGTTTGTCTGGTGTGATTTCGCCGCCCGGAACACGAGGTACAATCGAGTAAGAACCATCTTTTTGCAGGTTCGCCATAAAGGCATCGTTGGAATCTTGCAGAGATTGATGTTGAGGCTCCATGATGTGTTCATTCCACAAAGAAGCAAACACAGATGCTGCTGTCGGCTTACAGATATCACACCCATGCCCCTTGCCATGCAGTGCAATTAAGGTGTCGAAGTCTTTGATTTGTTCCACTTGGCAAATATGGAACATCTCTTGGCGACTGAGCTCAAAGTGCTCACAAAGGTGGTTGTTAACCTCTACCCCCATAGCTGCCAATTGAGTATCCAATACCGACTTGACCATATTGCTACAGCCACCACAGCCAGTACCGGCTTTGGTGTTGGCTTTAAGGTCCGTCAGGTTGGTAGTGCCAGCTTGTATCTCGGCAACTAAGTCGCCTTTTGTGACGTTGTGACAAGAACAGATGATGGCGCTGTCTGGCATCTCTCCATCCAGCATTCCGGTATCAAACAGCAGGTTCGCCGCGTGGTCTGGCAGAACCGTTTTGTTCAAATAACACTGTAAGAGTGCATCGTAGTCGCTGTTGTCACCAACAAGAATTGCACCGAGCAATTGGGTGCCGCTCGCATCAACCACCAGCTTTTTGTAGATGCCTGCGACCGCATCTTGCAAGACCATTTCTTGTGCGCCTTCGGTTTGCATTTGTGCATCGCCGATAGACGCCACATCCACCCCAAGCAGCTTAAGTTTGGTGCTCATGTCTGCACCTTTAAAACCATCGCTCGGCATCCCAGTCAAGACATCGGCAGTGGTTCTCGCCATGGTGTAACCGGGTGCGACTAAGCCAAAGATCTTTTGCTCCCAAAGAGCACATTCGCCAATCGCATAAATGTTCTCATCGCTGGTTTGGCATTGGTTATTAATCACAATGCCGCCTCGCTCGCCTACTTCTAGCTCAGCTATTCTTGCCAACTCATCTTGAGGGCGAATCCCTGCGGAAAAGACAATCACATCCACTTCGAGAGGATCTTTGTCTTTAAACACCATGCGATGTTTAGCCGTTTCACCATCGCAGATTCGTTCCGTACCTGTAGAGGTGTGAACGGTTAGCCCTAGCGCTTCAATCTTCTCTTTTAGTACTAAGCCAGCACCATCGTCTAACTGCACGGGCATCAGGCGAGGCGCAAATTCAATGACGTGAGTTTCTAGCCCCAATAGTTTGAGTGCATTTGCCGCCTCTAAACCCAACAATCCACCGCCAATCACTGCGCCTGTTCTTGCGCCTTCACATGCTTTTTTGATTTGTGAAAGGTCATCAAGTGTACGGTAGACATACACGTTGTCGCGGTCTTTACCTTCAATTGGCGGCACAAATGGGTACGAACCAGTCGCGAGCACAAGTTGGTCGTAACCCAGCACATCTTCACCATCAAGCAGAATGCGCTTTTGCTCTCTGTCGATACCTGTTACTTGGCTGCCAAGTACGAGTTGGATGCCATGCATGTCGTACCATTCTTGGTTACTCAGCATCAAATCATCATGAGACTTACCCGCAAATAAAGAAGAAAGTTGTACACGGTCATACGCGATAAAGCGCTCTGCACCAATCACGGTAATTCGGTGCTCCAAATGTGCATTTTTCTGCACCAATTGCTCGACAAGGTGTTGCCCGACCATACCGTTACCTACCACAACAATGTGGCTTAATGCGTTCTTTACTGGAATCGTTAAAGGACTGTTCATCGCTGCCTCCTTATGCCGTTTGCGCTGCGGTTTTGGGTTTGTCTTCTTTCGAAGCAGGAATCTCGACTTTGGATTGCTTCTCGTAAAGGAACTTCAGCACTGCTTGTCGACACTTCTGATACTGTGCATCATCTGCCAGTGCGACACGCTCACGGGGACGCGGTAAATTCACTTCTAACACTTCACCAATGGTTGCCGCCGGTCCGTTAGTCATCATCACGATTTTGTCGGATAGCAACACCGCCTCATCCACATCGTGGGTAATCATGATGACGGTGTTGTTTAGCTCGGCTTGAATCTTCATCAGTGCATCCTGCAAATGCGCACGAGTTAACGCATCCAACGCGCCAAATGGTTCATCCATCAATAAAACCTTTGGTTGAAGTGCCAGTGCTCTCGCGATGCCGACCCGCTGCTTCATACCACCCGAGATTTCATCCGGCTTTTTGTGCGCAGCATGCTGCATTTGAATCAACTCCAAGTAGTGATTCACTTGTTCCTGAATCCACGCTTTGCCCTTTTTGCCAGCAATTTGTTTTACTGCGAGCTCAACGTTTTGATACACAGTGAGCCAAGGCAATAATGAATGGTTTTGGAACACCACTGCGCGGTCGGGTCCCGGTCCTGCCACCTCTCGTCCGTCGACGATCACGCCGCCGTCTGTTGGCATGTGTAGACCCGCAACTAAGTTCAATACCGTTGATTTACCGCAGCCAGAGTGGCCAATCAGGGATACAAACTCACCTTTATTGATTTGTAAATCGACGTTCTTAAGCGCGATGAACTCGCCATCTGGCGTTGGGAATCGCATCCCTAAACGCGTTAGATCTAATAATGCTTTTTCCATGATCTTTTCCCTTATCTCAACGCTTGTTGTTTATTCCAAGACAGCCACTTTTGAAGTTGCAACATGCCTCTATCGAGCATCAAACCGATAAAGCCGATGGTGATGACTGCGACCATAATACGACCCAATGATGCCGAACTGCCGTTCTGGAATTCATCCCAAACGAACTTTCCCAACCCAGGGTTCTGCGCGAGCATCTCTGCCGCAATCAACACCATCCAAGCGATACCTAAAGAGAGACGTAAACCTGTGAAGATCATTGGAATGGCAGAAGGTAATACGATGGTGCGGATGTGCTGCCACCAGGAAAGTTGAAGCACTTTACTCACGTTGATTAAGTCTTTATCAACGCTTGTTACACCCACAGCGGTGTTAATCAGCGTCGGCCATAAGCTACACAGCGCCACAGTGATCAGAGAGTTAATGAACGACTTAGCAAACATCGGATCATCACTCACATAAGTGGCACTTACAACCATGGTGACGATAGGCAGCCAAGCTAAAGGTGATACGGGCTTGAGCAGTTGAATGATTGGGTTGAACGCTTGATACAGCCCTTGATTAAGACCAAGCACGATGCCAAGCGGAATCGCGATAACCGTCGCCAGCAAAAAGCCCGCAGTTACGGTCACTAAGCTTGTTATGATTTGGTCGAAGAACGTCGGTTTACCAGTGTAAGGACGAATCTTCACTTCCGCGTCTGGATTCTTGGCTAACTTCGCAGCATTGCGCTTTTCCTGACGCTCGATAAACGCTTGTTCCTTTTCTCGCTCTTGCCAATGGTCATCGACAAGGTTGCTGAACTGCTGAAAAGTTTGCACAGGCCCCGGTAGCGTACCTAATGAGGTTTGCACTTCTCTCGCTGCTAAGTGCCACATTGCCAAAAAGATCAGCAAGCCAATGACGGGCAAAAGCACCAGCCGACTTCGGTTCACTACCTGCTTAGCAGGAAACAGGGAAATGACATTACTAGACATACTCACTCCTAAGAAATTTACATCCTTGTTGCCACAAGCGAATTCCCTCGCCTGTGGCGTTTATCGTTATGGTTAAACCTTGTCTTTTCCTTTAAGCCCGATAGAGAACTTCTCTAGATATTTATTTGGCTCGCGACCGTCATAAACGATGTTGTCGATAAAGTGTGTTTGTGGCGCACGGAAACCATCTTCAGCACTAAAATCTGGGAAGTCTTTTTTGCTCAACACACCATCTTCAATCAGTGCTTGAGCCGCTTGTTGGTAAATGTCCGGACGGTAAACCTCTTTTGCGACATCCATGTACCAATCATCGGATTTCTCGCTTGAGATCTGTCCCCAGCGACGCATTTGGGTCAGGTACCAAATCGCATCGCTGTAATACGGATACGTGGCGTTATGACGGAAGAACACGTTGAAGTCTGGCACGTCTCGTTTGTCGCCTTTCTCGTATTCAAATGTGCCCGTCATCGAGTTGGCGATAACTTCGGCATCGGCTCCAACGTATTCGCTTTTTGATAGCATCTTCACTGCTTCTTGGCGGTTGGCATTGTCGTTTTCATCCAACCAATGTGCCGCCCGAATCAAGGCTTTCACTACGCGAATGTGCGTGTTTGGATACTTCTCAGCCCAAACTTTGGAAACACCAAACACTTTCTCTGGGTTGTTCTTCCAGATCTCGTAATCGGTCACGACTGGCGTACCAATGCCTTTGAATACGGCTTGTTGGTTCCATGGTTCGCCTACGCAGTACCCTTTGATCGTGCCCGCTTCCATTGTTGCTGGCATTTGTGGTGGCGGTGTAACACTCAAAAGAACGTCAGCATCCAACTGGCCACTGTTATCGCCTGAGTCTGGTGCGTAAAAGCCTGGATGAATCCCACCTGCCGCTAACCAGTATCGCAACTCATAGTTGTGCGTCGATACAGGAAACACCATGCCCATGTTGAACGGTTTACCTTTATCCAGATAGCTGTCGACCACAGGCTTCAGTGCATCCGCTTTGATTGGGTGAACAGGCTTGCCATCCGGTTGTTTTGGAATGTATTGCTTCATCTGCTCCCAAGTATCATTGGAAACCGTGATTGCGTTGCCGTTCAAATCCATACTGAACGCGGTAATCACTTCTGCTTTTGTACCGACACCAATCGTCGCGCCCAATGGCTGACCAGCAAGCATGTGCGCGCCAGCAAGCTCACCATCGATGACTCGGTCTAATAGCACCTTCCAGTTTGCTTGCGCTTCTAAAGTGACGTACAAGCCTTCGTCTTCAAAAAAGCCTTTCTCATAAGCAACCGCCAGCGGTGCCATATCGGTTAACTTAATAAAACCAAACTTCAGGTCTTCAATTTCTGGCTCACCCAACTCTGCCTTTACGCTGACCGTGGTGAATACCGATAACGAAATTGCTGACACTTTCAGCATCGAACTCCATTTCATTGGTTTGCTCCCATAAAAAAAGCGCCACTACTCCGAAGAGCAGTAGCGCCGTTGCTAAGTCTACAATTACCGCCGTTGATAATTGAGATAAGCGATTCAACAATAAACCCAATTCTACTAATCCAATTACTGTGCCAACTTATTTTTCACAGTAAATACAATAGATTAGTATATCTTGCCGTTTGTTATTCCCTGTTATTGCTTGCTGATAGTGCAACACGCACCACGTTAGAAAACGCACTCTAACCCCAAAGTGGTAGAGCGACTAATCAAGCACCTCCAAAGTAGTTATCAAATTCTTGGCAACTTGTGCGAGCGTTTGGCTCGATTGCATGGCCGAATTTCTAAGCGCTTTATAAGCCTGATCTTCATCAACGCTGTGCATCTTCATCAGCAGACCTTTGGCTTTTTCCACCAGCTTGCGCTCTTCAATCTTGTGGGTCAGCGATTCAATTTCCGATTGCATACTTTCGAATTTCGCTCTCACTAATGTCGCATGTTCAATCCAAGGTTGAAGCGCAAACTCACTATCGTGGGGCATGAGCACATAGTCCATTTTTTCTGATAACCGATTGATATCATTGGATGATAATTGCTTTAAGACGATAAGAAGTGGTGCCGATTTTCTGCGGCAGAAATCGACGATCAAACGCAGTTCCGCGGTTGGTTGCTGCCATCCAACCACAACGCTTGCTGACGGTTCTCGTTGCATTAACGTTTCTAGTTGTGCCAATTGGCAGCCGATGATGTTGTCGTAATCTTTGCTCAATAAGCCGGACAATCGAGCCTGCTCTTGGAGGCTATCACAACATACTATGATGGGTGTTTTTGACGTTGATTGAGTCATGCACATTCCTTGTTTATATCTCACTCACTAAGAGAGACATAACAAGGAATGTGCCAACTAAAGTAGACGCGTTTTAACTAGAGGCGAGATGTTCTTTGAAGAAGCCGAGTGTGCGCTCCCAAGCGAGTGCTGCTTCTTCCGGTGCGTAGCGTGCTGTTGAGTCGTTATGGAAGCCGTGGTTGACGTTCTCATACATTAACGCTTGATACTGTGCGTCGGTTGCGATCAATTGCTGCTCATAAGCAGGCCATGTGTCGTTAACACGCTTATCGAGCCCTGCAAAGTGAATCATCAATGGCCCTTTGACTTGCTTTTGGATCTCTTGCGCCGCGGGTGTTCCATAGAATGGCACACCTGCATCGAGTTCTTCTGGCATAACTGCTGCAAGCATGTTGACAATGTATCCACCGAAGCAGAATCCAACCGCGCCCAATTTACCGTTACCACCCTCGTATTGCTTAAGGAAGTTAGCCGCTGCAATAAAGTCTTGTTCGATCTTGGCTCTGTCCATCTCTTTCTGCATGGCGCGACCTTCATCGTCGTTCCCCGGATAGCCGCCGAGTGGATAAAGCGCGTCTGGAGCGAAAGCAATAAAGCCATCTTTTGCAAGTCGTCTTGCGACATCTTTGATATAAGGGTTCAGACCTCGGTTTTCATGGATCACCAACACAGTCGGCGATTTTAAGGTCTTCTTCTGTGGCATCACCAAATAACCACGCCCTTCTCCATGCCCATTTGGAGATGGAAAGGTTTCGTAAGTTGCTTTGATGTCAGGATCGTTAAATGAAACTTGTTCTGCGAGTGCATAATTCGGGGTTAGCGCGTCGACCAGTGCTGTCATGCTAAAGCCAAGCACAGCAAGGCCACCCAGCCTATTTAGAAACTCACGGCGCGAGATTTTTCCGTGGGCGTATTCGTCGTACCAATCGAAGGCTTCTTGCGGGATCGGATGAGAAGCCTTTTCACTAGGAGTGGTATGCTTTAGAACCATTATCCATGTCCTCTGTGTCTTACCATATGGGATTTTCTCATTCTCAAACGCGAAGCTAAAAACGAACGCGATTGAGGCTAAAACTGCGGTTTCACCACTCTGATACGGAGCAAGGTGGTGAAACACATCATTGGCGAGCTAGGATCTTTTACCTTCTTCAAACAGTAGATAATGGATTCAGATTCAACAACTTTGCGTCGTTGGTTTTACATTAATTGACAATAGTATCTTATTGCTGGCCGCAATAGGCTTGCCAGTAAGAGAAAGCTCGTTCGAATGCTTTTTCCCTGTCGTGCATTTGTGCAAACAAGACCACTGTCATTGTGGCGAGAACCGTATTCGCCATTTGGTTCATGTCATCTTCTGACGTCCCAAACGGGCAGTTCGCAGGCATTGGCACCTCAGACAGCATTTGCTCCGTCCAGTAGTGCGATGTCACGCCGCTTGTTTGGCTTAACCATACGGTTTGACTTACTTTCGGGTTGTATTCTGACTCACCCGATTGTCCTTTAAATGACACAACAGCGTGAGCGGTTTGACCAATCTCGTATTCGACTTCAGCATGAAGTTGTTGGAATCCAGGATGGAAGCTACCACGAATACCAACCGTCGCCTGCCCCGGATTCAATGCTCGAACCACAGTATTAATCGGCGTTCTAAGCCCATAACGATTCTTCCAACCGATCATGGTTTCTGCTTGAGGAGCAAACGCACTCAGCGGCAGATACACAATGTTTTGTGTTTCTAATACACGCTTTGCGTCTTCTGCTGATTCCGCTTTCGTAATAGCAAATTTGTCGAGGTAGTCTTCAGCGTGTAAACGACCAGATTGGCGGTCGTGATAGCCGTGCATCAACACTTTATGACCATTATCGGCGAGGATCTTTGCTGCCAACAGGTGCCAAGGTTGACCTGCCGCTTCACGTTTGCCTGCATAACATGGCCAGTCGATGTTTGCACCAATAGCAGGCATGCGGGATTGGAATGCTTTCACAAAGCCAGCGATTTCTTGTTGAGTCTCGTTCTGTACGCGGATCAGCATCAACAGCATTGCCATCTGATCGTCGTCGCACTCACCGTTTAGGTATTCATCCATAACTCGAAACGCTTGGTCAAAGTTCAGTGGTTTTCTACCACGTTCGCCACGACCGACTGTTCTAATACATTCCAAAATGCTGCTCATATTCCCTCGTATTCCGTCACTGACTGTACGGTTTCTATTAGTTGTTCGCGCAGTTTGACAACTTCTCCCATCACAATCAATGCTGGGCTCACGCCTTTAAGTGTAATCGATAAATCATTGAGCTGATTGAGTTGTGTAACGTGCACTTGTTGTTGAGGGCTGCAACCATGAGTGATGATCGCGACTGGGAAATCTGCTCTCAAACCAGAGCCGATTAAACCCGTTTGTATTTGCGATGACTTTTCTAACCCCATATAGAAGACTAACGTTTGTCCGCTTTGCATCAGTTGGCTCCACGCCTCAAATGCGCCTGTTACCACTTGCCCTGTCACAAAGGTAACGCTGCGAGCAACGCCACGATGAGTCAGCGGAATCAAGCTGTTTGCTGAACATCCAATCGCAGCAGTAATGCCGGGAATGACTTCGTACGCGATTGAGTGTTTGACGAGCGCTAATGCTTCTTCGCCTCCACGGCCAAATACTAAAGGATCTCCCCCTTTTAAGCGCACAACTCGCTTTCCTTGTTGAGCGAGTGATACCATCAAGTCACAAATTTCTTCCTGACCAATACTAGGTTGTCCGCATCGTTTGCCCACGTAAATCCAATCGGCCTGTGGCGGAGCCAACTCCAAAATATCTTTGTTAACCAAACGGTCGTACAGCAGAATCTCTGCCGACATAATCGCTTTCACAGCCTTTACGGTTAACAAGTCTGGATCGTGCGGCCCTGCTCCGACAATCGAGACAAAACCTTTGTGGTTCGCGTCTAGGTCTACTGAATGGTCTTCTAAAAGTTGCTTCAGTTTGCTTGCTTGGTCATGCTTAGAAAAACGAGACGAGCGTTCTTGTTTCTGACTCGCTTGTCCTTTCTTAAACCAAGACTTTTGATAAGGCGCTTCCATGTGCTTATCCTCTTTGTAACTTACTTTATTTGAATAGCCAAACTTTGCTCGTTCGCTTGCTGTTTGCCCTTTTGATGCTGATGGCTGTCGACCATTTGTTTGATTTGAGAGACGCACGAGCCACAGTTAGTGCCGCATTTGAGTTTGTTTTGAAGTTGAGTCAGTGAAGTGCAGTCTTGTTTCTCCATCGCGTCATGTATTTGTTTATCAGTGACACGGAAACAACTACAAACCAGTTTGGCACTGCTTTGCGATTGAGTGATGGTAAGCAGTTGCGATAGCTCCATCGGTTTGCCAATCAAGCCAGTAAAGTTGGTGTAGTCGGTTTGAATCGGTTCACTAGACACCACCAAAACAGAGCGAATGATACGAACGTCTCCAACAAGGTCGTAATCCACCGCTAGCCAACCTTGGGCAATATCTATCGTAATTCTGCGGCTCTTTTCCGTTCGACAAAAACTCTGCTTCTTTGGTCGCTTATCGTGTGCAAAGCGCCAAATGCCCAAATTGCTTTCTGCTTGAAATGCGCTGTAGAGAAATTTACCGGAATCAAACTGTGTACCGATGAACATACCGTAGGTTTTTACCGCCGCATCTTGCACTTCAACATAAGATGACTTAAACGCAGGTTGCCCAGAAATAGGGTCTTTTGCGCTGTTTACTATCGCGTTAACACTGCTTTCACCGCCATATCGACCCGCCCAATGCATTGACATAAACAGCTCTTGAAAACCCAAACCTTCATCAATGGCAACTTTGGCATAAATACCGGTGTTTGAAGTAGGCTGAAACAGCTTGGTGAGTTGTCCTGCTTTTAAGCGATTTTGAGTGGCAGAGAGTGTGTTCATGTACACGGTTGGTTCTAACTCAGAGGCGGCAAGGTGTGCGATATGACCTGTGCGCGTCATGGTATGCCATTGGTCGCGTTGCCTGCCCGTATTGAACCACCAGCCTTTTGTTCTCTTTAAACGCGTCGGAGATTCACTGGTCACGACAAAACGCGCTTTACCATCTGGGTGCGAATAGACGCCATCAGCAAAAGGGCGCTCTCCTCCCCATTGTGTTGGCACCCACTCTTCGTATTCTTGCTCGGTTAAGTTCGCGTATTGAGAAAGATCTAGCTTCAATGGCGAATCTGCATTTATGCCTGTCATCGCCGCATATTCCCTGAATACCGCCCGCTCTGAAGTAAACGCAAAACCATTTTGTGTCTTTTCCAATGCACACAGAGCTTGTCCGACTTGGCTTATCGCCCACCAATCTGACTTTGCTTCACCCGGAGGCGCTTGAAACTGGCGCTGCCTTGAAAGTCGACGCTCAGAGTTGGTGACCATGCCTTGTTTCTCCCCCCAACCAGCGGCGGGCAGCAACAGGTCCGCGTAATGCGCGACATCCGAATCCGCTGTGATATCGGAAACAATCACAAACGGACAAATCTCTAGTGCACGTTTCACCAATTGGTTATCTGGCAAAGAGACAACAGGATTGGTTGCCATGATCCACAGCACTTTAATCTCACCACGTTCTACCGCCTCAAACAGTTCAACGGCTTTTAAACCGGGCTGAGTGGCAATTTCTGGTGAATCCCAGAACGTCTGCACTTGCTTGATAGACTCTGCGTCAAAAGCACGATGAACCGCTAACTGATTGGCCAAACCACCCACTTCTCGTCCACCCATCGCATTCGGTTGACCTGTAATAGAAAATGGCCCGCAACCTGACTTGGCAATTTTACCTGTCGCCAAGTGTGCATTAATAATGGCATTGCCTTTATCGACACCATTTTCGGCTTGGTTAACCCCTTGGCAAAACAACGTGATTGCGGTTGGGCTTTGCGCAAACCATTGGAAGAATGTCGTGAGTTTTTCTTCTGAAATGCCAATTGAAGACGTTAGATTAGTGACATCGTAACGCAAGTCAGAGACTTCTTCTTTAAGTGTATCAAACCCGTCGGTATAGGAATTTATGTATTCAGAATCAATGCATTGCTGCTCAATAAGAAACTTAAGCAGCCCATTAAAAAGTGATACATCCCCATCGTTTTTAATCGGTAGATGCAAATCCGCTTGCTGTGCAGTGACCGTTTCACGCGGGTCAATGACCACCAGCTTGAGGTTAGGATTGTTTTCTCTCGCTTGTTGAATACGTCGGAATAAAACAGGATGCGTCCAAGCGGTATTAGCACCGCAAATTATCAAGAGCTCAGTCTTATCAATATCGTCGTAATTGACGGGAACGACATCTTCACCAAATGCTCGTACATGAGCCGCAACTGCCGAAGACATACACAAACGGGAGTTAGTATCGATGTTTGCGCTGCCAACATAGCCTTTCATGAGTTTGTTGGCGACGTAATAGTCTTCCGTCAACAACTGACCAGAAACATACATAGCGACGGAATCAGGTCCAAACTCCGCTTTCGCTTGATGAATCTTTTCTGCAATTAGATCCGTGGCTTGTTGCCATTGTACTTCTTGCCCTTGAGGTCGCTGCTTGGTGACAAGCTTTGGATACAGCAAACGCGAAGGCATATTCAAGCTCTCTGCCAACGCGACGCCCTTTACGCACAGTGAGCCCGCATTTGCAGGATGACACGCATCCCCAACGATTCCTTTCGCATTGACCTCAACACCACATCCAACACCACAATAGGGACAAGTGGTTTTTTTGCATCCTTGCGACATAACACCTCCAGTTCGATTCAGCCCAACTTACTAGCAAAAAAAAGCCTCTCCCGAATCGAGAGAGGCAGCAATGCCTTTAACGCTGTTAGTACATTTTCAAAAAGTAATACCCTATACCGCTCTCGCCTGCTATTGAGAGCGGTGCATCGAGTTATCGATGAACGTTTATGTTAAGCAAGTGAGGCGCCAAGATTAAAAATCCTTACTATACAAAAGGTTAGCTTAAAACCAATTATAGCAACGCAATGCTACGCACTGATTGTGTGCAAACTTCGGTCATTATCGTGCAGTATTACTTTACTAATTCCATAACTAACCTGGATTCTTCGTCACCAAAATAATGCGCTTCTTCTTCTAACGTTTTAAAGCCAAGGGAGAGGTATAAAGACAATGCAGGTTGGTTCTTAGGATCGACAGTCAATTTCACGCTTGAGCCTAACGTCAACGGCGCAATAACGTTTTCAAGGAGGGAACGCGCAATACCTTTACCTCTATGTTGAATATCGACGGCCAATGACATGATCCAATATTGATGTGCATTTGTGCTAGTCGTTAGCAATATATACCCTGCGACCTGCTCTCCCTCTTTTGCTACCAGTAAACTCTCTCCCCAACAATCAAAAGCTTGCCGAAAGAAAAATTGAGGATAGGCGTGTTCTCCAAATAAAGTATTTTCGAGCTTATATATGGCAAATAAGTCCTCTTTTTGCGCAGACAAGATGTCCATTCAATGACTCCTTCTTTAACATGAATGGCAGCAGTATACCTAAATCTCATCTAAATGACGGGACACACACATCTCAATTAAGTGCTTAAGAAATGTAATATTCTTCCTGAAAATTAGGCCTAACTCACTTAGAACATACATCCGTGATTAAGTTTTAACCGCAAAATCAAAAACCACACAAGATGAAAATTTCAATACATACGACCATTAAATGCATTAAATTTAAGAACTTTATTCTGGTTTATTGAAAAATTCATAGTTGGATAATTTACAACCACCCCAAATTCACAGCATTATTCACCAAGCTTCGCGTGTGATAATAAACACTAAAACCTTTACCATTTTCAGCATTATTATTTTTATAAAAGCGAGTTTTAAAGTGAAAGAATCTCGAAATGCCTTAAATCCTAGTGAAATAAATATAACCACAGCTTGGTCAAAACATGATACACATTGGGTTCTTAGCCTATTTGGAACAGCCGTTGGCGCAGGCATCCTGTTTCTGCCAATTAACCTTGGGATTGGTGGTTTTTGGCCTTTAGTCGCGATGGCAGTACTTGCTTTTCCAATGACCTATCTTGCGCACCGTGGCTTAGCTCGTTTTGTACTATCTTCTAAGATCAAAAACGCAGACTTCACTGATGTAGTGGAAGAGCACTTCGGCGCAAAAGCAGGCCGTTCTATTTCACTGCTGTATTTTCTTTCGATCTTCCCGATCCTGTTGATATATGGTGTTGGAATAACAAACACAGTAGATAGCTTCATGGTAAATCAGGCTGATATGGCTTCTTTACCTAGACCTTTGCTTTCTGGCGTACTAGTGTTTGCACTAATTGCTATTATGATGGCGGGTGAAAAAGTAATGCTACGGGCCTTTGCCATTATGGTGTTCCCACTTGTTGCCATTCTTGCCTTTCTATCATTTTACTTAATACCGAACTGGACCATGCCTGTCATGGATGTGCCAGAAGCGTCAGCTTTTGCTAGCACTATGTGGTTAGCAGTTCCTGTAGTGATTTTCTCGTTTAGTCACGCAGCTGCAATTTCAAGCTTTGCAAATGTACAACGTCGCCATTACGGTAAGCAGGCAGATGCCAAATCCGAAGTTATTCTTCGTCGCACTAGCATCATGCTGATTGCCTTTGTTCTTATTTTTGTATTTTCCTGTGTGCTAACACTGTCACCTGAACAATTGGCTCAAGCAAAAGAACAAAACGTATCCGTATTGTCTTACTTAGCGAACGCAACCGATAATCCATTTATTGCAACACTTGGTCCTTTAGTAGCGTTTGTCGCTATCACTTCATCTTTCCTTGGGCATTTTTTAGGTGCGCGTGAAAGCTTAAATGGTTTAATTAACAAGCATTTTAACCTACCTGAGAAGCGTGTTGATCGTATCAGCGTGGCAGCACTGTTCTTCTCAATCTGGGCGGCCGCGATCATGAACCCAAGTATTCTTGGTATGATGGAAGCATTGTCAGGGCCTGTTATTGCAATGATCTTATTTATTATGCCAATGTTAGCGGTGTATAAAATCGAGGCGATGAAACAATATCGAGGAAATGTCTCTACTTACTTTGTTCTAGCAGCAGGCATTGTGGCGGTAAGTGCATTGATTTTTAGCTTCTTCAGCTAATAACTAAAGACTAGCTTGGATTTTCAGGGGAATACCTTACACAAGGTTAAGGTGATTCCCTGAATTTTCTTACTCTTTAAAAGGTAATCATCGTTACCCTTGACTCTTAAATAAGAGCGAAAACACCCGCAATCATAAGTACTGAAGCGATGCAGGTACGGCCGATAATGCCGAAGTGCGAAGGTTGAATCATTTCATTATGCATAGTTAATCTCCTATTTATTATAAAAGCCATTTTTTATTGGCTTAATAACACTATGTCTAATATCCAGTTTTTTAACAACCCATACAAACATTAAATATTTATGACAGAAACGTAATTTTTTACACTTCGCCCTGATTTTGAGCGATGAATCCGCGGCTTAAATCATTAGATTGAGTCCACCGAATATGCTCGCCTACCTGTCATCGTTACCTTATCTATACCATCGCCTAATCATTGCATAAGTTTTCAATAGATTTTGTTTTATAAATCATAATATTATAGAGATCCTTCTCGTATCTCACTCCCAAAACACTTTGCCACTGGGAATCCATCCGCACTTAACCAACAAGAAATGGTAGACTTAACTGGTATTCGGTTAAGAGATCACATTTTATTAATACGCTCATGCACTTCTCAATTAAAAAACTGGCTTGCGCACTTTGTACTGCACTTGGACTTTTCTTGCATCCCACCAACGTACTGGCGAGTACCGAAAAGCAAGCTTATCTGGAAGAACACATTTCAGCAGAAAGCAAGCCCATGTTAAAACTCTACTTTCGCTCGATGGGTAAGCCGCGATCAATTCAAAAAGATGAGTTAAATGCGCCACAGAATGCATCAGCGGAGTCTCTTGCTCTGTATTACTTTGCACGAAAGTACCTTAAGCGTTACGAAGGCGTTCCATTACCGAAAGATATGCCCGATTTAATCGAATTCGGTAAAAAGCACCATTTGGAATGGGTCGTCGCTGAAGCACAGCTCAATAAGGCTGTAACAATGATTGAGCAAGACGATAACTGGAACGCAGAATTGTTACTCCATGACGTTGTTTCTACAGCCCGTGATCTTGGTTATCTAGCATTAGAAGGCCGTGCTTACCGCTGGTTAGGCAATCTAGAAGTATCTCGAAATCAACTACGCAGTGGCCTAAAATATTATCGCAATGCCTATGAGTTATTAGAAAAAACAGTATTTGAAATACAAGTCGCGATGACACTGAACAACATTGGGACGGTCTACATCGACGCATCAGATTGGGCTCGGGCCAACAGTTACCTAACGCAAGCTCTCGACACTTACCTAGAGAGCGAATATCAATACGATAATAGCTTTTTTATGGGGGTTATCTACGCAAACCTTAGCATCGTTCACTCGAGCCTCGGAGATAACAAAAAAGCGGAATATTATTTCAATGAAGCCATTCGACTTTCAATGCAAACGGGGTCTGACACAGTCAAGCACCACTCTTTATCCAGCTTTTCACAAATGTTGAGCTCGGTAGGAAAAATTGATGATGCATTAATGGTCGCACAACGTTGCGTAGACCTGCCCATTCCAAAAAATCTAGAAATGCTAAAAACGTCTTGTTACGAGGCATTTGCAGAGGCTTACCTCGCAAACAAACAATACGATAAAGCTATTACAACAGCGCTTAACGTTCTAGAACAAACCAAGTCAACCAGTGAATTAGAGCTGCGGCAGCGTATTGATATGCTTTCGGTACTGGTAAACGCTCATCAAATTCTTAATGACTATGAAGCCGCTTTTCATTATTTAACCCAATTAAGAGAGCTGGAGGCTGAGTTTTCTCATCATATTCATGGTGAAGAGATGATTAACATTAAGTTTGATCTCGAAGCTAAGTTAGCCCAGAAAGAACTCAAATTGCTAGAAACAAAAAATGCGCTACAAGCGTCTGAACTGCGTTCGCAGCGCTATCGAGAAATGTTCTACTTTATCGCTATTACGGCAATTGGTGTCGTTGGTTTTCGTTACGTACTGCGCGTTAGACGTATTAATAAAGCACTCACTCAAGAAAATACTACCGATCCGTTAACTCAACTGCATAACCGTCGCTATCTTCACATTTGGCTGGACAAAATGGCTCGTAGAAGCCCAGATAGAACATTTGCCTTAGCAGTTTTAGATGTTGATCATTTTAAAACCTTTAATGATCAATATGGACACGATATTGGCGATAAAATGCTGACTCATATTGCCACGCTATTTAATGAATCCACTCGCTCTGGTGACCTACTCATTCGTTGGGGTGGAGAAGAGTTTGTCCTATTATTCGAAGTACAGCGAGCTGAAGATTGCGCTAAGTTTTTGGAGCGATTGAGATATACTGTTGAAAACACGCCATTGGTGGTTGACTCTAAACCATTAAACGCGACAATTTCCCTTGGAGCAGTGGACAAACTGTCGGCACAAATAATTAAACAAGAATGGGATCAATGGTTTTTCTTGGCAGACCAAGCTTTGTATGATGCGAAGCAAGCTGGTAGAAACCAGTTCGTCATTCATCCTACATCATAAAAAAGCACACATGAAAAAAAATCTAATCATTATTACTTTTGCGCCTCTATTTCTTATGGCGTGTAGTAATCAGCAAGCATCTCAACTGGGAATGCGCAGCAGCAGTGTCAACGTATATGCCCAGCAAATGAGTAACACTCAACTATGTGAAACTCTCTACTACAACCGTGCAACTAACCAAACCAAAGTGGCGATTGGTGCTGAGTTCAATCGACGTGGATTAAACAAAAAGTGGTGTGATAAAGAATTCGATAAGTTGTACATTAAAAAGTGGATTGATAACGTGCTGCCTAAGGAAAAAGCCGAACCTAAGAAACCAATGGCAACTATTCAACCCGCTCCAACTAAATAACCCCCCCTCTTGAAGCAGACGGTACACTCGTATTTTCTGCTTTTCACTTTTCATGCATGTTCGATGGGCTTTGTTGCTTAATTCGGTGAGAAGACATGGTAGCCCCATGTTGATCAGTTCTTAAACAACATACCGAGTTTCAG
>NZ_JAWOTX010000030.1:0-62611 GCF_033339115.1 Vibrio sp. 947
GTGCCATGGATTCTGAGTACCTATTGAAGGTGCTAGCAAGCCTTTATTGATGGGGATGTTCATGATTTTTCCGTGCCGTTCTCAGCCACGACTCCTCACCATTACCTTTAAGAACCTGTAATGCGCCATTCCAAAACGCTTTATCTTGAACAGCTCGTCTCATCCTATGAAAGTGCTCTGTACCTCGCGCGTTAGGTGGCACTAATTCTGAAATACACTTATTTAAAACATCAGCATCATTTAACAGCATTTGTTGCTGTAAATTAGTATTTATTGAAGTAATACAACCTTTGCCATCGAGTGTTAAACAAAGCATTTCCTCATTTAAGCTGCTATGGATCTGTTGCAGTCTATGTAAATCCTGCTTTAATCTTTGGTTTTCTTTCTGAAGCGATTTGTTGAAAAACATGACTCTCTCGTTTAATTAGCTTCAACGCTAATTCACATTTTATTCTTTGTATTTTCATTACCTTGATAAGCACGAACGTATTCAAAATTCCATTGCATACCAGCCCACATCTAGTTAATAGCGTGAGCTTATCAGGTTATTTTTTCTACGGCACTCATTGTGGGCAGTATACTTAATTATCCTAATGACCCAAGCGATTTGGCTTCCAGGCTGACCTTTACAAACAAGCTTGTTGCTGAAATTGGCACCTCTCTACTTTTCATGCTTTGAGTAACATTATGTATTCTCTGCACTTCGATTGGGGCAACAATAGATAAGTGATAGCATTGCCTAATATCTCAACCGAAACAATTAAGGATTTAGCATGGACGACGCACAGTTTGAGCTAGGGAAAAAGGATGGTTACTCAGCTGGAACGCTTGTATCAGGGCTTGCTATGAGCGAAAAACCTCAGAGTTATGCTGTAGGTTATATTGCTGGATATGCATCGTACGTAGCTAGCATGGAGCATGGAATAAAGAGAGCAGCATACGAGTCAGGAAAGCTTGCTTTTAGATACCGTGTTGCTAGGGATATTATCAAGGCCATTGTCCTCGATGACATTCTAAAGACTACAGATAATGCCACTTATGAATGGTTCGAGAATGGTGTAGAGGCAGAGCTCGAAGACTTCGATAAAGATTAACCCTATACCGAAGACCAAAGGGCTGACCCTCTTTCGAAGATCAACCCTTTGCCCTCTTTGGGAGCCTGTAGGTTTTACCCTACAACGCTTGCACAACCTTATTAAACAAGCGCACCGTATAGGAAGTCGTATCCGTCACTGTCCTATGGGAATAATACTAAACCCATTCCGAACACATCACAATATTAGTTTGTATTTAATTTTTTGTTTTTTACCCATTTAAAGATTGTTTCTGTCGCTTTTTGCTGGTGGCTTTCTTGAGTGTTTCATAGTAGCCAATCTTTATCAAAAACAAGTACCAGAGCGCATTAAGAGTCGTGATTTGCCTAAACTGTAGGTCAGCAAACCAGAATCGCTTTTTCAGATGCTTAATGGCCATGTAGGCTAACCATTGGTGTTTGAATCTAAGTACCGTCACTAGGCGCGTTTTCTTCACCTTAAGCGTGAATACATAAACCCTTGGTTTACTCATAGCTTGCTTTCCCCTCTAACTGGTATCGAAGCGGAGCAGTAAGCCATCCCCAACGTTTATGTCGCCATATGTCGCTAATCGTGGACTGGTGTACCCCGTATTCCTCGGCTAGCGTGTATTGGCATACCTGTTTAGTGAATAACAGCTCATAGATGCGTAGAACTTCACTAGGGGATAACTTGGATGCGCAGTTCTTTCCTCGGCGGTCTACGTTGTCCTTTACGGCCTTTTCAGCGGGTACACCAGCCTTAAGGCGTCTTAGCACTCTGCGGTAACTGGTATCGGTAACGGCGCATAGCTGTCTTGCGGTCATTACCTTGCCTTGGTAGGTCACAAGGTGCTTGGTAGCCTCGGCCAGTAGTTCCTCTCCGGTTCGTAGTCCTTTGTGATACGCGCGATAAAGGGAAGTCATTGGATAGCCAGTTAACTGAGCGAGACGGTACACGCTCATCGATTGACCCTGATATTGAACACTCATAGTAGCTCACTCCCTTAAGCCACTTTAGCGATTTGCTCATAGATACCAGTAAGGTGCGTTCTGCCAACCTTACGGTTAAAGCGCATGGATGGTGTTTGTAGACCTTTCTCGGTAAAGAGCACTAATGCACTGCCGAAGTTCACACCTTGCTTTTTGGTGTGTCCATCTGTCTCATAGAACGGGTAACGACCATCCGGCTTGTAAATCATCGTGGCGTAGCCCTCAACCAAGTCCAGCCACCACGTTGTGAGTTCTTCATGTGGTAACAGCATCATGCCGTCACGACCTTTCCTGGCTTGTTCTAGCGCCTTTTCCAGAAACTCAAACTTAAGGTCAAACGGGGGATTGCACCACCAGCCATCTTCCCATTCGCCTTGTAGGCCATCGAACCCAACACAAACAGGGTTTAGGAGCTGAGCTGCCTTGTGTTTTGGCTTAAGGCTTGGGAATCCACTCGGCTGTTCGTTAATCCAGTCAGGAGCCACGTAGAAGCGGTTCACCTTGGCGGTTTGTGGCTCGGCGGCCACATCTAAAACAAACTCTTTTCCGGTATCACGTCGAAAGAGGAATTGAGCATCAAAGAAACAGTCCCAACGAGTCGCCCATTTGTTCTTTGCGCCCTCGACGGTCTTACTTTTGACTAGGTGCGCCATTCTCTGACTTCTCCCCACTCTTGGCCGCGACAGTAATGCGCTCGATGCGTTCTGCGTCCAAATCAATCTTCACTCGCTCTATCTTTGGATAGACCACCAATCCATAAAAGCTGTATGTGCCAATACCGATAACAGCCACCAGCGCTAACACAATGGTTATGGCCAGTAGCCGAACAGAGCCGATAAAGACACGCAGCCCAATTGCCTTGCTATCATTCATGGACGCGTACCATGCCCTTGTAAGCAGAGAACAATACGCTGTGCTCGGTTTTGACACCTAAGCGCTCTTTCGTCGCCGGATTAATGGTTGTGCGTTCACGCTCTATGTGACGGAAACGGCCAAAGCCTCGAATTTGCACCTCACGGCCTTTCGCAATCTCAACCAGAATGTGATTGATCATTGCATCCAGACAATCGCCCACCAGCTCTGCATCATCACCAGTAAGCTTTAAGCCAAGGCGTTTAGAAATGTTTCTTTCAATGTCAGTTCGGTTTAAGCGTGTGCTCATTAATGTGCCCCCTTGATCTCGTTTACCTTGTTTGCCAGCTCATCGCGGAATACATCCGATGCACTAAAAGTCAGCTTGTCTCGCGCAGCTACAATCGCTGGTGCTCCCGTTTTTGGATTACGGCCAGCTCGCGCTTTCTTAAGGCGAGGTGCGAACGTACCGAAACCACTAAGCAATACAGCATTGCCCTCAATCATGGTTTGAGTTGAGATTTCTTCGATAAAGGCATCAAAAACCAGCTCGCATTCTTCACGTGATGCGCCCGTTTCTTTTTTCATTGCTGAGATCAGTTCGTGCTTACCTACGGCTTTTTGTTTAGACACGCTAAGTCCTCTTGAATATCTTTCAGATAAATTCCGTGCTGTTGGCCTAGAAGATTGATGGCATAAAGAACCAGTTCTTCTCGACTGCTACAGCCAAGTTCTATTTGGAGTCGCCTAATTTGCTCTCGTTGTGTCGCGCTGGCGCGATAGTATTGACGTTTAATGTCAAACCTAGCCATCTTGGCAAGATGACGATTCCAGCGCTGCTGAGGTTTCAAGGCGTTTTTCTTGGGTTTACGTCCTGCTATGAGACGATTATAATCATTCCGAACACGCCGTAAATATTCCGAACACGATTTCTGTTTTTAATACAAAAAAATACCGCCCATATAGGCGGCATTTGTGGAAAGATGATCAAGGATTGGCGTTAAGCTCGTTTGAACTCCGAAAAGTGGCTGCGCATGCCATCACGAACTTTGAGAGGCGTTTTGCGCAGCTTGGCGCGTGTCGCTGTGTCGTATAAGTATTGTTCCCATTCCCAATAGGACATATCACGTAGTCGGCCTACTGGCTCACCAACACTATTCATGAATATGTAAGTGTTCTTGGCTTGGCCGTTCGGGATTGAGTTGCCATTACCATCCAATATCTCAAAGACACCTCTCGCACCGACAAACGTCACGGTCAGACCATATTGTGCCGCTGTAGCATCAATCATTGCGCTAGTGAGGTAAACATTCTCGCCAAAGATTTTAGTACGGAGGATTTCACGACGATATTTCTTAATGTCTCGAACCCATTCAAAGATAACGCAGCGAGTATGTGGCGTTCGGATGTTGGTTTTTACTTTGATTAGACCAGCATCGAATAGCATTCTAATGACTCGATAGTTGATCTTCTCTCTTGGTGCAATTGTGTCGCCAGTAGCATCGTAGTCACAAATATGACCACCAGTAAGCCAACGATACGCTTGAGCGCTACCAAATTCCCCTGCGGGAGCATAGCTTAGCAACAACTTGTCATAGTAAAGGTAATCGCATAGGAAGTTACGGACTACCTTTGTTGCTTCTAACACGTCTAAATCAACTGGCTTTTGGCCAATGCTGTGATATTCACTCGCTAACATGAGATAACTAAGCCCTTTTTATATACTTATGCGGCTAGTCTAGTTTTGTTATCAAATGTTGGCAATTGGAGATAGCTATTAATTTGACAAATACACTCATCAAACCCCTTGGCCAGAACCACGTAACACCCTAGATTTTGGAACATTTTTATCTTTTCCTGTTGTTCCTTACTTGGGCGACCTTTTTCCGTTTTTACCTCCAAAAAGAAGCCATGATATACCCCTCTCGGGATAGGAAAGAATATGTCCGGCACACCTTTCTTTTGTCCCTCATAGCTCATCATCGAAGCCGCTTTAGGTGTTCGGTAGCCACCATTAGGGATTGAGAAAACCAGCGGGTAAATGTCCTTGTACTGCGTCTCTAACGTGTAGAACAAACGAACCTGTAACCAGTGTTCGGCCAGCTTCGTGTCGTTAAACTCTTTCGGGCGCTTAATCCCTTGTGCAAGGCGCGTTTTGTGTGGTGAATCCAGTTCCACTTTCTTCTGTGTTGCAGCGCGCGCAACGTCATTGTCTTTCTCAAGAATACGGATAAGCCAAGCTGGCAATTCCGACTTGTCCACCAGCGCGGTATTAGGGACGTTTATCGATACCGGATTGATGATGTGATTAACAGAACGGTTAATCTCGTTAAGTGCTGCATCGATATTGAAGTCGCCACCGTGGCCAGCTTTCACGCCTTTCCTTTTCCACTTCTTGCGCTTGGCGACTTGGTTTGCGAGGAAAGAGTGATCGAATCGTGGTGCCTTGGCCATAACTAGATAAGCCCTTGTGTTACTAAAATCTCTTGTTCCTTACGGCGGTTAAAGTAGGCAAATACCTCGTCCTTGGTGAATTGCTTAGCTACCACTTTGCGGCGGCCACCTTGCGAGAAAACACGCTTAGCAATGTCCTCAGATAGCGTCCAACAAAGTGCGGTTTCGATTTCGATTTCGGATTCGTCATTGATAGCTCGGTAGGCCGTGATCACCTTGGGTAGCTTGGCGAACGCCTTGCGCTCTGACGATTTCATCACCTTGTGCTTGTTGCGTCTCGGGCACGTAAACAGGGACGACCACACACATTGATGTTGGTGCGAGCCTTGCGCTTTCCATAGCGTTCCAAGCACGTCCCAATAGGTTGAGTCATCTTGGATAGCTGGCGCACCAAGGAAGCTCTACAGTAAAAACATCGCTCATCGGGCAATTTCTCTACTACTCAAAAATTGGGATAAGGGAATAGGGTTAAAGTGTTTTATTCTTGGTTAGCAAAGCGCTCTAGGCGTTCTTCTAAGTCATCCAGCCAAACCAGTATTTCGCTACCTTTGTGAACGTAGTCGAGGTAGCTGTCTTGGATTAGTTCGGCCACATGACCCGAACACCCGTTTACTTCTGCCGCGATTGCACGGTTACTGAAATAAAAAGCACTTGGTGTGTCCGTAAAATCCGTTTCGCCTGTCGCCTCGCGCATTTCCATAAGCGCTTTAGTGGTCATTCGACGCAATACAATCAGTAAGTCGTCTTGAGTTGCTAACGCTAAATTTTGCTTACTCACCGTTCAAGCCGCCACGTAACTCAGCATCTTGTAATGACGAAACTCGTTCTGGAACGGTATTTCATCGTCAAAATCCATTGGTGGCTCGCCGTATTGCTGTTGAGATTGATCCCAACCGCCTTGTTGTTGCTGGCCACCAGCTCGGTTATTGCCAAGCATTTGCATCACGCCATTAAAGCCTTGAACTACTACCTCTGTGCTGTAACGGTCTTGGCCTTGCTTGTCTTTCCATTTGCGAGTCTGCAATTGACCCTCGATGTAAACTTGTGACCCTTTGCGTAGGAACTCCCCCGCTACTTCGGCCAACTTGCCGAACAACACCACTCGATGCCACTCGGTTTTTTCTCGGTTCTCCCCTGTCGCTTTATCGCGCCAAGTTTCGGATGTAGCGATCGTGATATTCGCTACTGCGCCGCCATTTGGCAGGTATCGGATTTCGGGATCTGACCCCAAGTTACCAACCAGAATGACCTTGTTAATGCCTCTTGAAGCCATTCGTTATTCTCCGGTATCTCTCTTTACCGCTTCGTCTCTGTTAGAAATCGCATCACCAAAGAACAAATAACCCACGTCTGTACTTGTGTAGACCGCTATCAGTTCTAGGTTTTGCACCCTTGGGTTCACCTCGCCATTCTCGATTTTTCGATAAGTGTCTGGTGATAACCCGATTAACCTGCTCATTTCGAGTATGGTTAAATCTGCATGCCGTCTCGCTCGCTTGATTCGCGCTGCACGTTGCTGTCGATACTCAAGCGATTGGATTCGAGCGGCCTGTTTAGTCTTTGCGTCTCGCATTTTCATAGAAGCTCTCCACTTCACTTGCTAGTCGTTCTTCCTCGGTTGTTGTCGCCTTAATCAATGCAACGCGATATTCATGTAACCGATTCTTTGACCAATCGAGGCAGAGCTTTTGCCACTTGATAACGGCAACCGGATCGGAAAGGTCGTAACCAGTCCCAAAACAGCTACAGCACTCCCACTTGCTAAATAACGACTTGGTGTAACCTGTGCCATTGCAAGTCGGGCAGCGATCCGGTTTGTCGTCCAATGTCACATCGGCATCTTGTAACCGGTTCGCCAGAGCTTCGCGTTCGTCCGTAAGCTCTATGCCCTCGAATGTATCCAGGATTGATGGTGAGCTTTTGTCTCGTTCTCTTTGCCGTTGTTCCAGTTGAGATCGCTTAATTTCAGAAATCTCCTCACCCACCTTTAATTCCGAACGAATATAATTTATAGGGAGTATAAATTCACTTAAAAAACAATGCAAAAAGTATTAACACAAAAACCAAAACGATGGATTTTTGTATCAGCAAACAGGCTAGCAGACTCATATGAGGAATCAGAAAATGTCAGAAAACAACAGCAAAAAAGTTCACGACCAAATCCAAGCAGACGTTAAAGAGTACATGACCAACACCTCGAACAGCGTCTTAGACTTCGCTTTGGCCAATGCAATTAAGAGCGGTCAGAACAACCAAAATGAATTGTGTAAAATGTGGAGAATCCCAGTAGATAAGCTACTTAGCAAGTTAAACACTTCTCTTCTCAAAGTGAATGATGATAAAATCCACCTCGCATAGACGGATACGTTTAGCTATCGGGATAAGAGTAATGGAAAGCTTCGGGGAAACTCGAAGCTTTTTTCCGCCTCAATACTTAATCCGAACATTCAAGAATTTAAGGCACAAAAAAGCGCCCACTCATAGATCGAACGCTTTACATTCGGAATTTAATAGAACACCCACCAGCAACAGTAACAAACAACAGCCAACCAAACAAAATAAAAGTACTGTCGTGTTATAAAAACAAAATAAAAATTAGAAAGCATCAATCGCGAAAGCTGGTTTGAATTGATTCATCAAGAAAACTCGACCGTTAGTCCTACAAACACGCATTCAATTTAAAAAAGCGGTATAGTGAAAAACAGACGCCTTACGTGACGATGACGACAGATCGTTTAGCATCTTATCAACGTCAAATAGTTGAGTTTAATGCTGTCAACACTTAGGCTAATTGGAAATTAGTGGGCAAGAAGTAGCCAAAATGATAGCAAGCTTAACCACTTAAGTTGTACGGGGAAGCATTTTTGTTTTTAACAGGATAAGATGAGTTAACAGCAATATATTGAATGCGCTAACCCATCTGCTGGAAGCGGCAACTTTCTTTTGAGGTTGGCATCAAGCAGAAAGGAAAAATGAACATGAATTATTGGATAAAAATCTTGCTCATATCCCGATTCATGTAGAGAAATTAATATTTTTCAAAGCGTTTCTTTATGAGAGGGGAATTATCTGATAACAATGGTAAATAAGGGCTTGGGAATTTTTGTTCCCCCAAAACCTTATTAGAGTGACCAAGGCGTTTGGGCGTTTGCAAAACTGGCTAAGAGTCTGAAATACTCAGCGCAGCAAGGATTGGAACACAACGTTCCCCCATAACCATTGCTGGTGTAACGAATATAAAAAAAGGCTGGATTCGAAGAACCCAACCTTTAGTTAACTAGGAGGTAATTATGTAATCACCATCCAAGCTCGAAGTAGCTAAAAGCTTTACTTCAAGTAATGCGCATTAGGTGAGTACCAGTCACTTAATACGACTTACATAGCTACAACAATCAAAACCGTCGGAGGTTTTATGAGTAAGCTCATTGAGCTTGCCATAGCTGTTATCAACCTAGTAGCAGCTATTATTCAAGCACTATTCGGTTAACCAACGCTGCTGCTCTAGAAGTACATTGTTGCTTCTAGAGCACACTTACAACTATCCAATAATTAATATTTCCTGTCAATTCGTGTTTTTGTCAAGAACTCACACAAATGCGGTCGCTATTCGTTGAAGAATGCCGTTGTCTATAGCTAGGATCATTAACTCATCCAAACAACAAAAACTTGTTGTGTATGTGGGAAACTGTGTAAATCTTTGATTTTCCAGTTATCCACATACGCTATAAAGATCTATATTTAACTATATCAATCTATGAAAACTATAGAACTATAAGATCTATAGGGAACGTAATGTCTTGATTTTAATGGATTTTAACTCGTCTAAAGATCTTTTTTTAGGTCTTTAAGTAACAAGATCTAGGTTTAATTGATCATTTATTAGGTGTTTGTGATCTTCTTACAGGCTTTAGTGTTACATAATCTAGGTGAAAGTGATCATATATCAGGTGATTGGATAACAGATTTTAGGTGTTTCTGCTCTTGAATGACATATTTTAGGTGTGTGAGATGGTTGTATAGGAGTCTTGTCCGGTTTTTTCTACTTTCGAGTCAATGATCACGTCGAATTCACTCCCATATACCTAAAATGTGTCACATAGCTCATTTCAACCTAGAAAATGTCATCTATCGAGCCCAATGACCTAAAACTTGTTAGCTATCAGTAATCGTGTGTATCGGTTAGTTCTGAAAGGGTATCTATCTTTTCCATTAACGACTCTAATTCATGCATTCCATCATCATGCTTTTGTTGCTCTTTTTCTGAGTGTCGCTTTGACAAGCTAGCTTCAACTTTAAGAGCGTGGTCTTCTTTACCCACATAGCGGTACGCGATGGCAAGTGATTCTAGTTCAGACTCGGTGAGTCTGACTTGGTTTTGAAGCCTTTTCAATTCAAGTTGTCGAATTGTCTTAAGAGCATCGTGTTGATTTAGTTCATCAATTGAACCTAGTTTAACCCACCGAAAGAGAAACTTGATTCCAGTAATGGTTCTACCTTTCTTTACAACCTCAAAACCCTTATCACCTTGGCTGCTTTCTAAAAATAGAAGCTCTTTGCTAATCTGAGGGTGTTCAGAAAGTTCTTTAATGCTTTCCCTGATACAACGTTTCATAAATACGCTGTTGTTTTTGAAGGAACTTTTATCTTTTTTCAGCTTCCCTGATTCGTCCAAAAGCCCAAATATTCCTTTCAGTTCACTAAGCTTTTGCGCATGCATTTCAAAGCCCTTGTCTTTGAAGCGACTAAGCAGTTCGTACAAGCGCTTAGAATACTCCTTCTTTACCTCAAAGAAATTGCGAGTATTAATCAGAGCAAATCCTTGATTATATTCAATATACTCAGGTTTGAGCATATCGTTAGGAACCATCGTAAGTATGCCGTGTTTATAAGCGATATGTTTAAAAAGAGGTCTATAGTCGAATTCAATATCACCTTTCGGGGTTTCCACCTTTATCCCGATTTTTCGACTAGCTAGGCGGTTCGCTACTGGACTTAAGTTGCTACCGATATGTTTAGACTCAACACCTAACCACTCTGATAATTGATGTGAAGTAAACTCATAGTGTGGTGTTTTCTGTTCCCAATCACTTGGTTTCATATGTGCAATCATCAACGCAAACATATCTGCTTCCCTAGCGGATAGATCTTGACGACTAAAGACCAGTTGATGGCCTTTTTTGATATGTTTCGGGAGGTTATCGCTTACCGCAGGGTAGAAATATTCTTCATCACTCATGCAAATGCACATCCATAAATAACAAGATTTAGGTAATTATGACACATTTTAGGTCACGCATGTATAGAAATACTCACATCAAGCAGTGATTACAGATACCTGACTTGTACTCGCCCGACTGCGTCACGATAGTATTCAACTAAGCCTTGAGACTCTTTCTCGGAAATGGTGTTCATGTACTCTGCTAACATGGTGGCTGTATCACGAACCTTGTTCACGCTAGCTTTCACGGCGCTTGCAGCCTTGTTGTGCCAGCTAGCAATCACAAACTTAAGGTATGACACGAACTTAGGCGCTAAAGGCTGTTGGTGCTTGTTGTACAGCTTGATAACACGACGAGCTCCATTAGCTGATAGGCGGCCTTGCTTAGCTGCTAGTTGAAGTTGTTTTACTTCGTCAGCGTCACGTTTGAAGATCTTCAAAAACCAAGAATCAGACGGGACACCGTTATTAATTTTATTTTTACTCTCTGTAGAGAGATCTTTTGTATTTATAGTGCCATTTTTGTTTTTGTCTGATTGCTCGCAAGCCTTGTCAGCACTGGCCTCAAGAGGTTTTTCCACAGAAGCCCCCCCTGAGTGCCGTTTTTGTCTATTAAAACGCTTTTGTGCAGCTTGTAGCGCGTATTTGTATGCGCCAGCGAACATTTCTTGGATGGCGTCTACGCATAGAGTGATGTGACGTAGATTCTGACCTGTTGCATTGTTTGGCTTCTGTTCTCGGACAATTAAGTTCAAGTCTTCTGCTGTTTTCAGTTGTTTTTTGAGAGTGTCAAAAGTGGTTGGACGACAATCATAGCGATCGCAGTTCTCGTTGTAGACCTGTACCAATCGAGTAGTTGATGCAAAGCAGGTATGGCCATGCTTAAGAATATGGCTTGAGATAGTTTCTAGTAGGCAAGCAAGTTTACGTTGTGCCGACGGTTTATTGGCTTTGATATTGGAGGCTTGGGTTCTGAATCCTGACTTCCAGTAGCAAGGATGCAGTAAAAGCGGTGTGTTTTGCATAAAATTTAATCAAAAAAAAGGCGTAAAAATTTGCCACCGATCTCTTTGAACGTTATACTTACACCTGCTTTAGTGTGGTGTAATTTGTGTTAACGTTCGCTGAGATTGATGCTCAATCTAAACTGTTAAACTAATTACTAACCATTTGAGGCATTAGTCGCCAACTAAATGTCTCGCCTGATTAGGCTTCGGTCTAATTCATTACGGCATAATGACTTTCCTTAAGTTCGTTTGTCGTGACGCTTTAAGTTAGCCGCTTAAAGCTCGATTGCAGTAAAAAAGCCCGCTCGCCAAAGCGGGCTTTTTTATTTTCTGTTGCCCGAAATCGAATCACTTTCTCTCTATCACGGTATCGCCATGATCTAATTACAGAAAAACTCCCCTATTATTGATCGTAAATGGTTGATTAAACAAGTCCCTGTATCAAAGCGATTCCGAACAAGGTGCGTTATCATCTGGCGCTAGAGTTTACCAAAAATTTTATCTATTTAAACTCCTTTTGGACGTGTTAGTATTCCGAACACACCGAATTTTGTGGATAACTCTGTGATGAAATTTACTCCCCCACTAAGTGCTGAACAGCAATTGGAAACTCAAGTTAACCAATTAAAACAACAATTTAAGCGCCGTCAGTTCCCGAAAAAGAACGCACCAGCGCTACCGTTGGATTTGTTAGTAACAATCTCAGGTTGCACCTTTGGTTTGCATAGCCAAAAAGACGGTAGACTCGTTCTAAAGGCCGATAAGGCGATTAACTTTGATAAGGGTGTCAATGTGTTGCGATCAGTGTCGTATATTGCTGGCGCGCGAGATAGCGTATCTATCGCTGGTTGGGACTGGCGACCAACGCACTTCAAGAAAGATAAACTCTATTTGCGTCCTGTCGCGCCTAGTGATTTATAAAATTCCGAATTGGCCACCAGTATTTTCGATTTAATTGAGTGTTTTTTGTACTTAATTACTAATCGCTGGTGGCGCTTTTTAATTGATCAACTTATTGGAATTTTCGTGATGAAGATCCGAAGTTTACGAATTGCTGTTTAATTTGAGGCGCAACACTCACTTTTTGCTCTACTGGAACGTAGCTATTTGTCGGTAAAGCTGCCATTTTTCGGGAACCTAGCGACTCAAACATAGCTCGCACCACTTGATGATCTTCCTTGGTGGCCATGTTGGCGATCGCTTTGCGCTGCGCATCGGTTACATAGATAGGTAAAGAGTCCACAACATCAAGCAGCATCGAGGTTGCCTTAGCGTTTTGCTCTACCTGTTCACGCAATTCTGCGTTCACGCTTTCTAGGTACATAAGCTGGTTAGTAAGATCACCGACAAGCTCAACATTGGTCTGTTGAGTCATGTTCGCGTAGATATTACGCGCGGATTCCTCATCAAAACCTTGTTCCTGTAGCGATTTGAGGATCATTTGCTTGCTGTTCGCACTTTCCATCATCATGGCCGGATGGTCTAGGCTGATATAGTTCGGCTGCAACACGTAGTCCATACCGTGATATGAAGTCGTGATCGATGCCTCGCGTGTATCTTGGCCACCAGTCGCCCAACTCCAACCACCAGCACGGCTATTGTGCAAACCTAAAGCGATACGGCCTGTATCGGTAGCTAAAAACTCTTGAGTGTGTTCAACAATACCGTCATCTGAACAGGTGATAGAGACTGTGCGGTTAGATGGCACGTTTTCTACCACAACCGGACGACCATTAATCATGATCACCTCAGTTTCACCGATTGAGAGCTTATTAGCGCGTTGGCGGGATTGATGGCCATAGTAACCATACGCTTCGCCTAGTCGTAGTAGCTCTTGAGTTCGTGGGCTGTTGATCATCGCTTGCACGGCTTTGATGATGTAATTGCGCTTGTTGGCGCTAAGCTTGCGACCGTCATTGAATAGGCTGAAACGGTCGGATACTTGTTTAAGTGCTTTTGCTGTCACTTTCTTTTCTCCATTAATGGCTTTGGATTTCGGTTAGTAGGTCGAGAACTACGTCTCTAACGAATCGTTCCGCTTCGCTTTGGTCAGTCATGCCAATGGATTCCATCATTTTGTCGTTCTTGGCCACTTGAGCCGCGAGCTCGGAAATGACTTCATTGGCCAGCTCGGAATCGAGGCCAACAACGGACGTGTAAAGATGGTTTTTGAGTTTCGGAGACTTGCCGATTGGGGATTGCTCGATAAGGTCAAGCACGGTGGCCAGCATGGTTGCGTAGTTCGCTTGAGATTCCATTGCATCGGCTTTCTCTTGCTCAATAGCGGTATTGAGAGAGTTAAAGCGGATCTCGAATGGCATATCGTTATCGTTCCACACCTTGCCGTCTCGGTAGATGGTGTGAATATCGATAGCGCGCTTAACGAACGCCACCACGGCTGCGCGGATTTGGTTGGCGCGTAGTGCAGATTGAATCGATGTGCGGAAGAAGCCGCCCTCGCCTAGTCCACCAGAAAGAAGATCACCAAACCCAAGCATGGATGGGTCTACGCCAAGCGTTCCGGCTAAGCGTTTAAGGTGAAACATAATGTCTTCGATGTGGGAGATATTCGGGTCAGTGGTAAAGGTATCGATCTGCAAGCCACCTTTAGCGCCGCCCATAAATGGCAATAGCGTGTTGATAACGGTTGGAATGAAACCTAGCTTGCGGGAACGGTCTACTACCTCTTGACGGTCTTGCTTCATCTGGTCAGCGACCATGTTGATGTATTCCGCAGCTCCGGCCGCATCTAAGCCGTCAGTGTTTACCGCTATCATGCGATCGATAAGTGAAGCATTCACACGACTTGCGCCGAGCGCTGCAATGGACTGGCGAAGCATCGACCAAGCCTCAAAACAGGTCAGAAGAATGGATGTGCCGTAGTTCTGCGTCTCGATTGGCATGCGTGAATACGCATCGTCATAAAGTGAGTAGCGCTGGCCAGTGTAGTTAACTGGCGGTATATCCATATCTGGTCGCCAGATTGGCATTTTTAGTGGGATAAGCGCCCAAGGCTCGGCAAGGCGTACCTGTTCGCCGTTCGCTCGGGTTTGTAGATATTCCGCAGTAAATCCCGCTAGCTCGCCCGAACGTTCGTACTCACGAATTTGGTTTGGCAACGTGTAGTAGTTGGCCTCAAAGTGAGTAATACCCACGCCCTCTTTCGTGTATGGGCGAACATAGTTAACCCCATAAACCAGCGTTGAATACGTCCAGTTCATTAGGTTTTCGTTGATTGGAGTTAGCAGCTCTCGGTTAAGACGGCCTACGTACTCGGCGTACTTCTCATCGGTTGGATGAAGATACACAGCCATGCCATTGTCGTTTGATACCGAAAGAGCGTGACCAAGGTGCAGATTGAGCGCGGCATCAATCGTGCTGTCCTCGGCCATTTCCTTGAGTATCGGATATAGCATGAAGCGATCTTTCGGCAGCTTGTGCAGAAAAAAGCGGTCTGAGCTTTTTCGACCGTCATTGGTCAGAGCGCCGTTGCTTTCATCTAATTGGTGTTCGCGATCGTGGAATGGCGATCCTGTGTATCCAGCGCCAGATTCAAAACTTATCCCACTCTCTTTATCGTCATTCTCGTTAAAGAAAGGGAACGCTTGTTTTAAAGCTGCCGCTAGCCCAATTGATGCCTTGTTTTGCGACATGTGCGACCTCGGTAATTTGAGGCGCTTTTTACAGGGATGGGGATGATCTTGGATGATAGCGCATCGCGTCAACGTGACCAATACGCTAATAAATCATTGATTTTCTATGCGTTAATTTTTTTAGTCAAAGTTCAATTGCTTGCCTTTGAATCTTGGTTACTCACCAAAAACACTAATTTTTATTCTTGATGATAATAACCTTGTTCGGAATAATTGTCTCGTCCCTAAAAATCTACTTCCTTAGATATTTTAGATTATTCATTAACTTGAATTGATATTGATAGTGGCGTTTTTTTGGGATGGGGAATAGGAAAGGAAAAAGTCGGGCGAAAGCTCGACTTTTTTTTTTGGCTTTTATCCAAAGAATAAAAGGCACGTTCAATGAACACTGATTTAACCCGCAGTATTGAACAGGCGACAACAATCGATGAACTGGTACGCCAGTTTGAAGCCTTGCTCGCTGTCGATATTAGCGACACTCCAAAAGGCCACCAGCGCCTTAAGGCTAACCAACTAGCCAAAGATATTCTCGCCAAGTACAACGGCGACTACTCCAACGTTTCACCCGAAGATAAAGCAGCTCTGCGCGACTACACAGGTTTTGGCGGTATCGGTGGCTCCACCAACGAATACTACACGCCCAAATGGCTGGCGAGCGCGACTTGGGATGCAGTTCGTTCCTATGACTTTACTGGCGGTAGCGTACTTGAACCAAGTTCGGGCGTGGGCGTATTTAGCGAAACCAAACCTAAAGGCACCCTGACTACATCGGTAGAAATGGATCAGACCTCAGCGGCCATCAACCAAATTCTTCACCCCGAAGACCATGTAATCCAATCGGCATTCGAAGCGGTAGCAACTAATCCTGGCATTGGCGACTTTGACCTAGTGATCGGCAACCCGCCTTATGGTGTTCGAGACGCTAGCGCGATGAAAGACAAAGCGTACAAAGACATTAAGTACGCCGATCAGTATTTCGTTTCTCGTTCTATCGATAAAGCGAAAGCTGGTGGCTTGATTGCCCTAGTGCTGCCAACTCGTATTTGTGATGCGAAAAACCTTGAGAAGTGGCGTACACAACTCGCGCTTAAAGCGGAGTTTTTGGGCGCGCACCGACTACCAACGGGCACGTTCGCTGATACGGGCGTAGTAACTGACCTTGTTATCTGGCGCAAACACAGCGACCAAGCGAAAGCACTGATTGATAGCGCCGACCGCGACACACTGATTGAATCTAACGTACTTTGGGACACTTGGCTCAAAGGTAAGTGGTTCGAGCGCGAGGGTAAGAAATTCATCAACGGCGAACAGACTGTTGAGGGCGTAGGTAAGTTTGCGCGCAAAGTCGTGAAGCGTGGCAACCGTTCTAACGATGATATTAAAGAGTCGTTAATGCGCCGCTTTGACAGTCGCATTGATTGGATGTTACTCGATGAAGCGGTTAGCGAGCCAGTGAGCGCGAAATACTCCGATGGAGACACGATTTTCCGCAATGGCCAGCAGTACGAAATGATTAATGGCGAATGGGAGCTATCTGAAAGCAATGCGAAAACAGGCGTTATCAGTAAGGCGACCTATGGCGTAGATAACACCGATGAGATCGGTTCTATCACCTACTCTACTGAATCGATGCTTAAGCTATCGGCCAGCCAAGCGCTCAAGCTTTTCGAAGATTACGGTTACTTGTGTCATGACGACTTTAAAGCCCTAATGCGCGAGATTGCCAAGCTGCCAAAAGCAAGCCAAGAACACGCTTACAAAGGCATTCTACTTGGCATGAAAGTTCAAACACTTGCAACGCTGGTTGCTGGTAGCCGAACGACATCCAATAGCGACTTGGCCAACATGGCAATGGGCGCGGAGGACTTCCAGACCGAACAATATCGCGTGAAGTTAAGCGGCGAAGTGTTAGAGCTGAACGCACTAATGGGCGGCTCTAAGGTATCGAAGAAAGCGCTAAGCAACTTAAGCGAGAAGTACGTCTCTGCATGGAATTACTACCACTCATCGATCGATTCTAAGGGCAAACTGTCTGACCTACTCAAAGGCGACCTTAAGCGTGAGCTGACCGTTCAATACCGTTCGTCTCGCATTGGTGACGTGTTCCATCTATGTGACCGTGAACTAGGCATAACCACACTGACACTGCATGACGTTCGCACGTATTACACCGCAAGCGGTATCGATGCGATGAGCGATGAGCAGTTGCTTGATTACCTAGCGAACATGGATGAGGTAGCGGTAAACCCTGACGGCACGGTGACGGCATTCCATAAAGCGACGACTGGCCTAGTCGGTAAGCGCATGGATCAGCTGACCGCACAATTAGTATCGGCCACCAGCGATACCGTGAAAGCTAACATCATGCGCCAAATCCAAGCCATCGAATCTAAGCGAAACAAGATCTCGATTGCCGATGTGAAGATGAAGCTTACCGATAAGTGGATTCCTAAAAACATCATGCTTGAGTTCCTGCATGACCGTGGCTACACGGAATTTATCTTGGGCGACTTTACCGAGGATAAGGACGGCTTTGAGGATTTCGTACAAAGCGAATCCGGCCAATACCTTACTGGCTACCGTTGGCGTGATGGCGAATGGATTGATGGCCTAACTCGTAATGGCGTGAAAGGTAAAGCAGCGAACAGCGATGAGCGATTTGAGCGTCAAATTGAATCGTACATCAACTATGGTGCGGTTCGTGGCGGTAGTAAGAACGAAGATAAATCACTTATCCGTGAACAAATGCGCCGCCTCGATGATGAGTTTTCCACATGGATTGCATCATCTGACCATTCAGAATACTTGGAACAGGTTTACAACAATACGTTTAACGGTTGGATTAAGCCGGAGTTTGATGACTCACCACTAACGCTAAATGGCGTATCTGGTGCGATTGAGTTCCTACCTTACCAAAACTCAACGATTCGCCGTCACAGTGCAGACGGTAACGGCATTATTGCCTTTGGTACTGGCTTGGGTAAAACGCTCACTGGCCTTGGCCTCGTGCAGCACAACCTAGAAACCAAACGCGCCAACCGTGTGGCCATCGTTGTTCCTAAATCCGTGTTAGAGAACTGGTTCTATGAGTCTGACCTGTTCTTTGGTGAAAGCAATCTATCTGACAAGGTATTTATCGGCCTTGAAGTTCACAAAGACGATGACGGAAAAATCATTCGGGAACCGGTATTAGATGAAACGGGCGAACCGAAGTTAGACAAGAAAGGCGACCCTATCTTGCGCGCCAAACTGACCGTAGACACAAACGGCAAGCGCGTAGCAGAACAGCTCCACCAGCTTACACAGTCAACCGCTCGCATCGTGGTAATGACAAAAGACGTGTACAACCGCATTCCATTGAAGCCGGACACGATTTCGGCCAACGTGCTTGAAATGCGCGATGCTGGTTTGATTGCTGGTTCAAGCAAGCTAGTTCAGGAAGCGGAAAGCCACACAGATCAAGCGAAGAACGCGCGCTTTGAAGCGAAATATGCTGACGATGGTACGGCCAAAAACGAAGAACTACCGTACTTTGAGGACTTGCTGTTCGATTCGGTTATGGTCGATGAGGCGCATGATTTCCGCAACTCGTACAAGGGCGGCTCATACCGAAACAATCTGGCATTCTTGCCTAGCCAAGCGCAAGCCGATCGCGCTATCGATATGCAGCTTAAGAACAACGTCATTAAGGCTCGCAATGACGGTCGAGGCGTTTACTTCCTAACAGCTACGCCAACCGTAAACAGCCCTGTTGATATGTTCAATATGCTGTCCCACATCATTCCGGCAGACACGTTTGCCAAGATGGGGATCTTTGACAGCGACGACTTTATCCGCATGTTTGGTAAGACTGGCGAAGCGCTGGTTACTAAGATTTCGGGCGAAGTTGAACAGCGTGAAGCCCTACTCGGATTCCAAAACCTAGACGCACTTCGAAACATCGTTAACCGCTACATGACGATCGAGGATGCTAAATCCGTTGGTGCCAACGTTCACATTCCTGACCTGATTAGCCAGCAAAGCGTTGTCCAAATGAATGGCGAACAGGAAGCGCTATATGAGGAACTACGCCAGCGCGCTGACGCAATCAGTAATCCAGACAAAGACGAAAACCAAGAGATTGTCGAGCAATACCCTAACGACACGGTTTTCGGCCTAATCCGTAAAATGGACAAGGTAAGTACAGACCTTGATTTGTACTATGAGCGTGTTACCTACCGATTCGCCAAGGACAACAAAAAAGAGGTTGAGGCGGCAGTAGCTAAGCTACCAAATACCGTCACGGTCGCTTTTGAGGATGTGGCACCAGACGGCACGGTTAAGCTAAGCAAAATCCAAGTTAAGGTTGATAAGAGCGTTAAGGTCGAGGGCGATCACTGCGTGGTTCAGCTCCACCAGCAACTTGATGACCGATTCACAAACATTTGTGACAAGGCCAAGTTGAAATTTACGCACCCTGTCTCCCCTAAGTACGCCAAGTTCCTTGAGAACGCGCGCGAGATTTATCTGGCTGGCGGTAAGCAGCTTGTCTTTACCGAAGAAAAAACACAGCACAAGAAAGTCGCGCGAATCATTGCGGATTTTGTTGGTTGTAAGCTGTCTGAAATCGGTATTTTGAACAGCGATACCGTTGCGGGTAAGAAAGGCTCTAAAGCGACTGAGGACGATGAGGAAGCGGGTTTGGAAGCAATGGCCAATGCTTACAACACCTCGAAATACAAATTCATGATCCTCAATAAAAAAGGCGAAGTCGGCATCAACTTGCATCATGGCACAACCGATATTCACCACTTAACGCTACCTTGGACTCCAATGAGTATCACACAGCGTAATGGCCGTGGCGCGCGTGTTGGCTCTAAACAAAACAGCGTGAACGTTCACTACTACACGTCGAAAGGCTCATTCGATGATTTCCGCTTGGCCACAATCCAACGCAAAGCCACTTGGATTGAGACAATGTTCAAAGGTGATGAAAAGTACATTGCGAACGCCGATGCAGACGCAGCCGACGAAACTGCAATCATGCTGGCAGCAAATCCAGAAGAAGCGAAAGCCCGTATCGAAGCGGCTAAGCGTCAAGCTGAGCGCAAGCGCAAATTAGAGGAACGCCGACTAGCAAGTATTAACGTCAGCAAGTACATCAAAGCTACCCAAATGCTTGCTTTGGATGTGAGTGCGGTTGAGGGCGAGCTGGCCGAACTACGCGAGAAGTTAGAGCCACTACGCAAAGAGGTGGAAGAAGATCGCCTACGTGCAGAGGGCGAGAAGCGCGGCAGTTGGCAGCACAAAAACTACCAACGCACCAAAGGCAGACTGTTTGCGCTAGAAAGCCAAATCAAAACCTATGAGGCAGCGATCAAAAACCGCGACAAAGCGAGCGATACCATCAAGAAATTGAAACCAGCAATGGAGCTGGCCATCAATGACGGTGTGTTAAAGGATTACCCTGACTTCCTAACTCATCCAGAGTTATACATTGTTCGTAATGGTGTGATTGTGCGTAATGGCTACACCTACAAAGCCGAAGTTAAGAGCCGTTCTTGGAGCGCCGAGTACGATTCAAAAGCAACAATCATGATCACCAACTTCGACCGTAAATCTGGCACGGTGGACGGCTTTATTACTGAAATGGACGGCGAGCCAGCGTCACGCAACTATGTCGATCTACCTGTTGAGCGCATCATTGAAATTGCGCCAGTGAATCAGGATAGAGCTGCGCTAGAAGCAAAAGCGCTCCAAGGTGTACCACTAAGTGAAGTCGCTCATACGTTTGACCGTGAGACGTTCTTTGAACTGGTTGCAGAAAAGAAAATGAAAGCCTACGGTAACAGCCGCCGTTGCTTGGTGCGCAATGCTGACGGCTCATTCTCTACGCCGTGGGGATTGGATGTTGAACCAGACCAAACGCTGATTTATCCAGATGCGAGCGATAAAGCGATCGTGAAAGCCCTACTCGACCAAGTAACCAAGCAATTGGAAGATAAAGGTCGCGTGATGTTGGAACACGACATTCTAAGTTTCTTTATCGGTAGCGATTGGGACAAACAGGCGATGGAAAACGGCAACCAAGTGAGCGAACAGGAAGTTGTTGAACTGGTGACACTTGAGATCAAAGCATTCGAGGAAAAATACCCTGAGCTTTATCAAGAAGCGCTACTGAAAGCAGAGACGACTTACAAAACGTCTATTACTTTCCTTAAAGAGCTAGATAACCATCTAAGCAATTTGAAATGGACAGGTTACACCAACGCACACGAAGCGCGCCGCCTATCGGCTCGTGAGTTCACTCGTTACACCGATATTCTGACCGAACGCTCTAGCGAATACCGCACAGAGCTGGAAGATAAGCTATTCGCTGACTTCACTAAGCTGGTGGCTAACGACCCTGACCGTGCGAAACGTCTATCACAGATCGCGTACTGGATGACGCAATACAAACCAACGACCGATACTCACCTACTGAAAAAGGTCGATGCGATTTACGGCGAAAACTCACAAGAAACCATGCTTAAGGTATGTGCCGACCTACACGCTATTGGCGAACGTGAGTTCCTATCCGGTGATGGCCTAATCTTCTCGGATGACTGGTCATTGAATCGCATGAAAGGTGCGTATGGTTCGCTATTCACTTATCGCAGCGCACAGCGTGAGGAATTTATCGAGAAGTACCTAAATGCGGATAAGCCGGAAAAGGCCGAGGTTAAAGTGACCGAAACGCAGAAAGTGAAGATCGATAATATCTCTGCCATTAACGTAGAGAGCATCGAGAAGTTTAGCGAACTAATGTCAGGCATTGGCATCGACGTTAAAATGGTGACTTCACCAATTAGCTGGAAGCCTAAGCGCGGTCGCAACCGAAAAGAGATTGTTGTAGAGCCATACGAGCGCATTGGTTTGATGGACAACAATGGCCTTAAAGGTTCGCTTAAAGTGATGTTCGCTGGTGACAAGGAAGCTAAGGCCGAGTACGGCGCTGACTTCGCATCAAACGCAAGCAGTGAATTTAATGGCGGCTGGTGGTTTATCTCTGCGAAAGCGGATTTGGAATTGCTAGCGAAATCGCTATTAACCATTCATAACACAATGGCCGAAGCTGCCTAACTCAAATTTTCGCATGCGAAAACTTTTTGGAGACAACAATGATTACCCAAGTGAAATTGCCTACCGTTGAAGATCTACAGCCCTTACTCGATGAGGCGCTAGAAACAGCGCAAAGCAAAGAAGCATTTATCCAAGCTCAAGTAGATGGCATTTACAAAACACTTAAAGCCAATCCGCTCATGTACCGTCACTATGGCGCTTATTGGTGGGCGGTTAAATCGCTCATGGCCAAGCATGGTTATGACCTTGGCAGCGATTCAGAAGTGATCACAGAGCAACACTTCAATTTCGAAGACCCTGCGATTTTGTTGTGTGCTGCGTGGGCGTACCAGCAAGAGCAAGTTGATAAAGGCTGCTGGCAAGCAAACCTACATACCTACTACGTCGATGATGAAGAATTTGAATATTCTATCGAGGACGTAAATCTCGAAGCGTGGAGTGTTAACAGCAAATCGATGCGTTAAGTTTTCGCATGCGAAAACTTTTGAGATAGAAAAAATAAACCCCGCCACTGAACAAATGGCGGGGATTGCACGTTGAACAGATAAGCTTTGATGCAATCAATCCTACCCCTAATAGTTTTGTTGCCGCCTATCTGTAATTTAATGTATATGAAATAATTTTCATATACAACAGGTTTTTCAGTATTTTTTATTAAAAACAATGAATTATGCAACTAGGTGCTTTTCCTTTCTTATGCCTGTTGACGCTGCTCTTTGTAACCTAGTTAAGTAATAGAATTGTCAAAAAGTTTTCGCATGCGAAAACACATGGAATCAATCTCACAATTTATCTAGTGTTCTTGCATGCGAAAACTTGTGCAATCGGTTCTGTTTGTTACTTTTTTTTCTTGTGCTGTTGCTACTGGCAACGTATAGTGTGTGCCTGTTGCCAGTGACAACAATCGAGAGGCATTGATATGGCATCCAAGGAACGATGCGAAAGATTAAATCAATTAGTCCAAAAGGCAGGAAGTACCAGAAAAGCCAAGCAGCTCATTGATGGCGTTAAGGGTGTAAGCCCTTGCCACACTGCCATTTACAAAGCAATGCACGGCGGCGGTACAACTGATTACGTAGTTCAGTGCTATATCGAGGATCTTGAGGTAGCACTGAGCAAACCAAAACAGCAAACAAATTCCACCAGCAAAGGAAATTAATTAATGAGCATTATCATGGCGATTGCCAACCAAAAAGGCGGCGTTGGTAAAACAACTTGTACTTACAACTTTGGCATTAGCATCGCTAGCCAAGGCAACAAATGTCTATTCCTGGACTTTGACCCACAAAACAACTTAGGCGGTTCAATCGCACCGGAAATGGTCGAGAATCCAGAGTACACATCTGCGAGCTGCCTACACAACGCTTACAACCTTTTTGAAAATCCAGTAAAGGCTAAACCTTTCGAAGTCAGCGAAAACGTACACGTTATTGGCGGCGATAAGCGCATGGGTAACATTACTCAATCACAAATCTTAAACGTGGCTGAGTCTATCGACCTTATCAAAGACGACTACGACTATATCTTTATCGATTGTCCACCAGCGGCGAACGCGCTACAGCATGCAGCGCTACTTGTGGCCAGTAAGCTACTTATCATTAGCCAAGCACAAAAAATGTCGATCAAAGGCGTTAATGAGCTGGTTAAGACCTCGCGCCAAATCCGTCGAATGAACCCTGACTTGGAAGTATTAGGCATTGTCCTAAACCTTATCGAAGCCAACATTACAAACGACCAGCGCGAACAGGAAGCGGAACTTCGTAAAGAGTACGGCAACCTAGTTTTTGAAAACAAACTGATTAAAACAACGCGCGTAAGTGAAGCTCTAAACCAAGGCAAAGCACTGATTGAAACCAACCCTAAAGCGGCTGATAAATTCGGCTTTACAGCGGTTTGTGATGAGCTTTGCAAGCGCATGGTAGAGGTGACAGCATGACCAAAAGCTTAAGAGATCGAATCAAGCTTAGCGACCTAGATAATCTCTTGGATGAATCAGCGGTAGAAATCCGCGATGCAGCGAAAGTGCTGGCTATCCCTAAAGACTCTTTGTATTCAGTTGAGCAAGTTCGTGAAGAATTTAACGATGAATCACTACTTGAGTTATGCGAAAGCCTAGAAGAAAACGGCCAAATTCAACCTGTCGTTGTTTACCCGTTCGATGGCAAGGGATACAAAATCCAAGAGGGTGAACGACGTTGGCGCGCCGCTATGTTGAGCGACAAGCTGACTCACGTTGAATGTATTGTCCGTGAAAAGGGCGATATTTTTGGCCAGCTTATTGAAAACATCCAACGTGAAGATTTAACGGCAATCGAGTTGGGTAAGGCGTTTGACCAAGCAAAGAAAAAGCACAATCTGGATAACCGTGGCTTGGCTAAGCGCCTTGGCAAATCAGACGGCTACATTTCGAAATACCTAAATGTGCTTAAAGCCCCTGACTTTGTTTTGGAAGCATTCCAAAAAGGGATTATTGGTGATGTAGAGTCCATCAACGAACTACGCAAAGCAACCGTCGATAACTCTGAGCGCGTTCGTGAAGCGCTGGAAAGCGGCGAGAAGCTAACACGCCAAGATTGTGTAAAACTGCGCACTGGCGAGCTAGATAGCAAGGTGGAAGTTACCCCTAAACCTAGCAAACCAGAGAAAGCAGAAAAGACCGATAAGACACCAGTAAGCAAAAAGCCTACGGCAAACCAAAAGCCTACCAGTATTTGTGTCATGGTTAATGACCGTCATGGTTTGGTGTTCGCATCTGGTAAGTATAGCGACAAGCTAACGGTACTGTTTGATGATGGCGAACTTGAGCAAGTGCCAGTTGGTGAAGCTCAATTAGTGGGTTATCGCGTGTAAAGTTCTCGCATGCGAAAACTTTTTTAAAGCGGGTGGCTAATTAGCTGCCCGTTTTTCGTTAGGACGTAATGCCCGCCGTCACGGTAGACACCAACCACATAGTGATCGAGTGGCACGTCTTGCCAGCCAAATAGCCCTAGTTCGTCATCGCAATAAGCGACGATATTCACCAGCTTTACCTTTTGGACATGCAGTAGATAGATATTATCTAACGCCCCTTTAAATGGCCTGTAGATATACTCGCCATCTTTCCTTAAAGCGGGGATCTCATTCCCTGCGACTGAATGGCCATCGGCAACGCCGTCTTCGTTTATGTCGATTAGCCCGTAGTGATAACGATGCCTGATAGTAAACATCCCCTACTCCCAAATGCAAAAACGCCAGATTTGACAATTAAATCTGGCGTTTTTGTGTCTATAAAGGTTGTATAGGCAATATATGCCAAGAACTATTTTATAGCATGCCTCGAAGCGTTTGCAAGTTCGTCCAGTTGCACACTAGACTCGAACATAAAGCCTGTTTGTACCCCCTCGTTTTCTAGCTCTTGATTTACACGCCCAAGAATATCAATAAGCGATGCACCGCCGCCGCCAAACATATCCCCGAGCGCTTGGCCTTGGTGAAGCAGCTCACTATTGATTGCCTCGGCCATTGCCTTAAATGCCAGTGTCATGCGTTTTGCGCTTCGGTTGTTAGCAGCAATGAATCTCGCCAGCGCTTCGGCCTCGGGATCGTTGTCGCCAAACAAACCGGACTGAGCTAATAGCTCATCGATGTGCTGACCGGAATCTTTGGCCTGTCTTACTAGCTCGGTTGCTTGCACCAGTGAGTCAAGTGCTGACTTAGCGAGGTCAGGTTGTGAGGCGTTAATTTCCACGGCTTCTGCCAGCGTTCCAGACGTGTTTTTATGCACCTCTCCGCTAAGGTATTGCATCTCAACAAACGCGCTTGCTGCGCCGTTTAGCGCGCTCAAAATGTTGCGAATTTCGGGATCGGCTTCCTCGGCTACCAGCTTCACCAACTTCTCGTTTTTGTACGCCTTGGCAAACACGGCATTTTGCATGCGCTCAATCAGTTGCTTGGTTGGTCGGCCATCTTCGGTAAGTAGTCCGGCGGTTGAGTTATCCCCAATTTCAGTTAAGAAACTGTTTATAAATCCTTGGTTAGACTTGGCCAAAAGGTTGCCTGTTTCGCTCGGTTGGAAAAGGGCAATCATGCGGTCATCGATGCGCTCTGCGTCAATCCAAGCCGTCTCGGCGGCGCTCATCTGTTGCAAGTCAGAGAGGTTGGAGTCTCGGGCAAACTTAGCACGGTTAACTTTGGTGACACGTTCTCGAACCAACACTGGCTCGCGCATGCTCTCAACTTTCTCCGGTGATAGGTCGAAGCGCTCCGCATTGTCGATTAGGAACTGGCGGTACTTATCAGCCTTGCCCTCTCTATACGCTTTGATGATAGCGATGGTTCGACCGTTCCCCGACTCCACCACATTATCCGAGCCAACAATCGGTGCGCCGTGGCTAGATAGTCCAGAATCGGTTAATTGTTGTGGACGCAAATCGTTGGCCATCTTTGAGATCTGCAATTTTGAGGATACGCGAGTACGGTCGCGCGGTTGCAGTTCTTGCGGGAAGTTCGGATTGATTCGACCGTCTAAGTCGTTCGATGGAATAAGGTCGCTGGCTTCCACGACTTTAAAGCCTGTTTCCACTTCGTCGCCTTTTGCTGTCACAACGTAGCTGGTGCGACCTAGCTTGGGTTTTGGATTGTCTGTTGCGTACAGTTGAACAATCTCGGCTAGGTCATTGATGTTTTTCGCCTCTTTGATTTCGGCGCTAATTGATGTGAGTTGGTTCAATTTGACCGCTCCGGTTGGAGTGGCGAGTTTTCGCATGCGAAAACTTTTGGGACAGGGAAAAGGATTAAAGGCTCTTAAGCAATGCGAAAAGCGCCTTGGCGTAGTTATGACGTTCGCTGGCTGCTAGTGCAAGGTTTAAAGATTGCTTGTAGTAATAGTCTGCTCGGATTTTAGTGAAAACATTCATCGTTTTTTCTCAAGTTCTCTGAAAAGTTTTCGCATGCGAAAACTATATCGAACGAGATTCTTTAAAGTTCTCGCATGCGAAAAGTATATAGAATGTCATGTTTTAAAGTTCTCGCATGCGAAAACTTAAGCGGCCAGTTTGTCAGGATTGTACTCGAACCATTCAATCGCTTTTTGCTTGATGCTATCTAGCTCCAAGCCCTCTGAGTGAACATCTCGCATTACATCAACAAACAACGATGGCTTGGCTGTATTAAACTCCCCTGCAAGGAATCTCGCAACCAGTTCGCTTTGTTCAACTGGACGTTCGTCATTGTCGCGCCCATTCTGCTCAATGTGCTTAGTGATGGTCTTGATAGCCTTGCTACGGTCAGCGCGCGACCAGCTACCAAAACCACCATTTTTCTTGGCTGAGCCCGCATCGTTTTTCCAGTAGTCCAAACCTCGCGCAATATGCCCTTTGAAGCCAAACTGGAAGTTTTCGCCATCCTTGTAAACAACGTAGTTATCCCCCTTTTCAACCATTTGGTAGTTAGGGAAAAACGCCATTTCGTATTCGTACCAGTTAGGCAGAAGTAGCACTTCATTGAGCTTTTCAATCTTATCGGAGCGGCCTAACTTGGAAAATTCTTCTACCGATATTGGCTCATCCGAACTTGATACCGGTTCCTGCTCAACCTTTTGGTTAGCGCCTGTCAGTTTATTAAGAATTTCCACCAGCTCACGGTTCTTTTTGATGCGTTCACCAATCGATAGCTGGCCACTCTTAAGCTCTTTCAACAAACCCGCAGCATCGCGGTTGAGCGTCATTTTTTCTCTTAAGCTTAACACTTGATTCTCTCCGGTTTAGGCCGCCGATGTGGCGGCCTTGGTTGTGATTAGATTTGCGCTTGGATCATGCTGGTGATGTTGCTTAGCGCGGCATCCATCAACGCTTCGTTCTCTGCTATTTGGTCGTTAGCTTCGAAGTGGGCGTAAGCCTGTTCTAGTGCGGTTTGGAACTCATCAACCAATTCCGGCGTAGGTTCACCAGTGAAATCTCGGATTTCCTTTAGTTTCTCTACATGTTCCATTTCTTCGTTATTGCCCTCTGTTTCAGATTGAGGCGCCTCACTACTTAGATTGAACGCTTTCACTAATAGCGCTTCCATTTCCGCTGTATCGTCAAATTCACCGATCAAGTCGTTGCCTTGGTATAGCGCGAACTTGTACTCGCCATCTTTAGCGATCGGATAAATGTCAGCGTGGCTTTCATTTAACCATGATCGGGCGATTAGCGGAGCGTACACGTTCGCTGGCACTGAGCCATTTACTGAGTGGATACCTGCCGCAACACTTGGTTGTACCAATGCGCCTTTTTCGTTGTAGTAGGTATCCGCAGATTGCCAGTCCTTAATCGTCTCAAGTTGAGCTTTCGCTTTTTCGCTTAAGTCGGTCGCTAGAATGTCGAATAGAACGTCTAGGCTGTAAGTGAGTCCGTCCTCATCTTTCGCATTAATCGACTTCACTCGGCCTGTTGGGAAAGTCACTTCCTGCTTACCAAGTTTTAGCTCTAGGTTGGTAAAGGCTTCTAGCTGCTCAAGTACTTTCGCTTCTTCTTCATCTAAGCTTTCACGGAATGAGGTAACGTCTAACACGTCATCCTCTGCCTGTTCGCCTTGCTGGTGCATTTCAGTTAGAGACGCGAGCTCTACCACTTTGCGCTCTTTACCAAAATCAAAGTCCACGGTTAGGCGGCCACCAAAGAAATTGCGATCGTGGTAATCGGTCATCGTGTCGCTGTTGTTGTAGTCGTATTGGCCTACATAAGCGTTAACGAACTCGATCAGCTGATCTACTGCTTCGGTATAACGGCTCATACCGTGTGGCGCTGGCGAGTTAGGGTTATCAATCTCGAACTGTAGGTAAGCTGGATTGTAGAGCATGACGTTTCTTGGCAAGTCAGTCAGCGTTAGGTCTAGTGTGCCGTAGCGAGGCTTGCGTACTGAGATTTTAACGTCATTACTGATCTTGCCAGCTTTCTTAAGCTGAGCGATAAAGGCGCGGATTCGCTTAGCGATTTCACCCGTATCTCGAATGCCCTCGCTCTCATCGATTGAGCCAAATGAATATTGAGTTGGGTCTAGTGCGAGAAGTTGTTTTTCTTCCTCGGATGCACCCTTGCTCACTTCATCTGCTGTGTCAGATTCTACGGCGTTCTTAGCACCCAATAGCTCAAGCAGTTTGTTAGCACCGTCAACCGTTAGGTAGCTGCGAGAATTGGTGTTAGCGATAAAGCGTAGCTCTTTACCCTTGTTCGACTTCGCAGAGAAGAAACTGTAGCCAAATGTATTTTCCATTTGGTTCTCTTGTTCTTCGGTTAGCGCAATATCGTTAATCTTGCCGTCAGCGTCCACCTTAGCCAGTAGCTTGTCGGCGTTCTCGCGTAGTGTTGGGCGCGAGTGAAGCGAACCCGAGCCGTTAATGGCTAACGTTGAATACAATGATTCAAAGCCGTTGATTGTGGTGAACATGGCCGGACTGACAGGCTCTAGTGGTGCGCTGTATTCCGTCTCTGCAATTTGCTCAAGCGTTTTGCCGTCCTTAAGCATGTTAAAGATTGCAATAGTGCTTTCTTTCACTGCTTGGTCGTTTAGTTGAGTCGCTTTTTGCTGCGCTGCTGCGCCCTCTAGGCCAGTTTCTAGCACCTTGCCTGTGTACGTATCGATAACGCTAAAATCAGATTGGCCAATAGTGCCAACTGGTGCGTAGCGTTTCTCGCGTGTCGCCTTGAATTGACCTTTATGGTTCAAGTCAGGCAACGCAGCAAGGCTAGGGAAGCCACGGCTTTCGTATTCCGCTTCGATAGCTTTTGTGTACCACAATGGCATGACCGAGTTATGGATAGCGCGCGCCATCTGTTCATTGTCGATCTGCTCATCGTTATCCAAGTATCTAAAACCATGAATTGCCAGGATGTCTTGGTTGGTAACACTTGCCATTGCATAGTGCTGAGCAAAGAGCTCATCTGAACTTAGTTCGGATAGGTCAGGGTAGATACCGTCATCAATCGCCTTAATGAAGCGCTCAACTTTTTGGTAGTCCTCGCCTTGGTCTGCCATTGCTGGAATGACGGTTTCACCTTTTGCCTTGGTGTAAGCTACGTCTCCCTCATGGTAAACCGTAGTCGCGCTAAACGCTTTTTCTACGTCATCCAGTGCTAACGCTTCGCCGTTCTCAAACTTCTCGTATAGGTCGCCACGTAGCGCGCGTAGGTCGAACATTTTCGCCGTTGCACTAAAGAATCCGTCACGGTAGTTCAAGATGGCTTGCAGTAGGTCAGCGCGTTTCGCACGGCGGTTAAATGGAATGCGATGAGCCGTTAGGAAATCAGTGATCTCTTTGCGGTTCTTAAATTGCGCTTCCAGTGACGCTAGGGTTTCACCTTGTAGTGATTCCACTAGGTGCGCTTGTTCTGAAATACGCTTAGCTTGGTCATCCACTTTCTCGCCACGTTTTAGTGTTTTACCAGTACCTAGCGTTAGGTCAGCTAGCATAACAAGACGTTTGCGATCGCTTGGGTTTACTGACTGCATATCCTTAAGTTGGGATAGAGCTGCTTCTTGGAAGCGCATGCGGCCTTGCGTGTGTTCTGCTTGGCGCTGTAATTCAGCATCGCTTTGAACCAGCATTAGGTCTTCGGCAATCTCTTGAATCATGTCCGGCGTCACAAGGTCAATCGATGCGCTCCATAGCTTGTACGCGTTTGGATTTTCCTTGCGGTTCTTCATTTCTGGTTGCTGGCGTAGCTGCTTAGCGAACGCTGCTTTGAAGCCCACTTGTTTTAGGGTATCGAGCGTAGACTGAGGAATTTCATCAACGCCTTTGTCCTCAACCCATTGGTCTAGCGCTTCGGTTGCGATGCGCTCCGCTTCTTCTAGGTCGCCCTCAACCATGCCAAATAGCGGCTCTAGGTCAAAGTTACTTACTAATTCTGGTGGCAGTTTTTGGTCATAAGCGATCGCACCGTGGCGAATGCCATTACCAGCGTCAGCGAATTGCTCTTTAGCCGATTCTGGATCGAGGTACTTAACCACTTGATGTTGTGGCGGCGTCGTACCTAAGCCATAAGGGCGTAGACGTAGGCCATACCAGAATAGGTTATCCGTGGTTTCGTCTTTGTCTTGGTCGTTCGCGTTTGGCTCGTCGTTCTCAATTGGTTGTGGTTCTTCGTTGCTGTCATCGGTATCTTGAAGCAACTTAGATTCGCGATCGTAGTCAGCCAGAATAAGTGATTTAGCAGCTTCCCAACCTTGTAGATCGTCGCCACCAGCAAGCGGTGAACCCTCGCCGTAAGTGACAGCCAAGGTTTGGTTATCGCGCGCGTGGATCATGTACTGGCCAAAGCTATCATCGTCGTTCGCGTCAGGCGATTCGAAGTAGACAAACGGCTCGCTATCTTCGCCTTTATCCATCTTCCAGCCCTTAGCAATGGTCTTGCGACCAATAAGAGCCAATAGCCATTCTTTGCGCTCGATATTCGCTTTTCGTTCCCGTTCTTCGTCTGACAACTGAGGAAAATCGTTTTCAATTGAATCACGGATGTATTCTTTAGCCTCGGCAAGCTCTGATACCGTCATAGCACCTTTATCGAGGTCATAAATCACATCATTGATATACGACTCTGAATAAGTGCTAGGAACGTTTTGATTTGCTGCACCTGCAAACTCTAATGAGTCTTTAAACTCTTGGCTTAGCTGCTTAACAAAGGCATCAAGATCGCCATTGAAAGCACGGTTAATGATGAAGTCGCGTTTCTCTTGCTTAGTCCATGAAGCGTCCCATTGCTCGATCACTTGAGACGAACTACCACCAGCGTTTACATTTGTCGTTGCTGTATTTGCTGCTGGCTTGATAGCAGCAAGCTGTTTGCGTAGTTCTTCTTGGATTTCGTTCTGCGTAGCAATCTGAGTTTCCAAGCGCTTCTCTTTCTTGGCCAGCTCATCGAGCTTTTGTTCCAAGTCGGTAGCTTCTTCGCCTAGTTGCGCAGCTTGTTCATCAAGTTCTTGTGCCTTTTGTTGCGCTTCTTCCAATGCTTTCTTGTCAGCGTCTTTCTTGGCCTTAGTTGCGACAAATTTCTCACTGTTGTTTTCAAGCAACTGCGCTAGCTTGTTGGTCACTTCCTTAAGGGATAAATCCATGTTGCCCTTTGGCGCGACTACGTGAGTAATATCGCGCGAGTTCATTAGAAAGCGGAACGCGATTAACGTGTCATCTGGATTGATTTTTAGCGGATCGTTATCCGGCGCATGGAACGCAATAGAAATGCTCTGGCCATCTGAAAACGGGATTTTCACCATTTGGACAGCAACCGCACCAGACTTGCGCGGTTTGCCTACTTCAACGGCTTCTACCGATAAAGTAGGGGTTTTACGCTCCAAGTGCTTACCGAATTGCTGAGCACGAAATTGAAGCCTTGAGGCTTTCGATTTGAACGCCTCTAACATCATTTGTGGCACAGGTTTGCACTGATACAAGTAGGTGTTCTCCAAATCCTCAAGTGACAATGCCTCTAGGATTTGATCGGCGTTTTTACCTTGCAGCACCGCTTCAATCTGCTCCGGCGTGAGTTTCTTGGCCAGATGGTCGATGCGATCCACAATCTTGATTTGATTTTGACTGGTAAACATCATGACTTTGCCGCCTCTAATTGTGCTTCAAGTTCTTTGGTTTCTTGCTTCTCTTGCTCTAATGCAGTTTCGAGATCTGCTATGCGGCGTTGTTCTTCTTCCAACTTAGTGCGAACGCTATCCCGAGCGGCTAGGGCATTGGTGTAATTGGACTGAGCGACTTGTTCAGCCGCTTTGGCTTCTTCAAGTCGCTTAGCAATAGAACGTGTAGCTGGTTGAATGTCTGAGGTGTCTTTAACGGCTTTAGCCGCTTTACGTGCAACTTGCTTGTCAAACTTGCTTTGGTTGCGCTTCATTAGGCGAACCATTTCACGCGCAAGCTCGCGCTCGTTCTTCACGCTAGGGATAGGCTGTTTAGTGCTGTTGAGTGTCATTTGGAAAATATCACCCTCATCACCAATAAACAGCGTCATTGACTGGCCATTATCAAAGAATAACTTGGCGCGTTTAACTGTCTCGCCGTCTCGTCTCGTTCTCTTGTTCGAGGCTTCTACGTCTGTAACAGTCGCACCAGCTTGTTTTAACGCAGTGATCAGACTCTTAAGGCCGCGTTCGGTCACGTTGTCAAAATCGACCACCACATAGTTATGTGACTGGTCTAGTGCAAACTTACTGTTGTTACGCAATTTCAAATTCCTCTGAATATGTCGTACAGGTAGGAAAGATTTTGTACAGCGGATTGATTAGGGAACAGGAGCGCTCAATCTTAACGTCCAGAATCCACTCGCCATGCAGCTTTTCCCCCGCTTCGAGTTCGAGTAACTTGCGATCGAACGTCAGGTATTCGCTGTTATGTCCGGCGTGTGAAAAGTCGAGCTTACGTGTGCGAGTAATGACGGCTTTTGGTCGTTTTTTACTGCGCAACGAATAGGTTAAAGTCCCACTCGTTATGGCTCGCTGAGATTGATAACCAAGAACGAATCGAATCACATCGGGATCGTCCATCTGGTTTGCATGCAGTATTTTTACTGCGTTTCGTTTAAGCAAAAATCGGTCAGCAATGGCTAGGCCAATTACTGCAAATTCCATCATTTGCCTTGCCCTCCGGTATTAAAAAATCTCGCTAACATTTGGCTAGCCAGCTTGCGGATAAAGTTGATCGAGTCTGCTCCGTTGTTCGACGCAATGAGGACAAGCGCGCTGGTATAACCAGCCTCCACACCCTCGCTTTCACACAAGTAAGCGACTATCAAACCGACCACCAACGCCAGCGTTAGCTCGGTTAAAAAATCAAGGAATCCACCAGCTAGACGTTGCTCGCGTATGCCTTGGAGATATGACCCAACACCACTGAGGACAGATAGAGCCAGTACGCTAATCGCAAAGCTCTCACCAACAACTGACACTGGCATTAAATCCCCCTTTTATATATTACCTAGCGAGTTTATTCGGAATGGTGGCTTTTGCTCAATAGACGGGCGTTACTTACTTTTGAATGGGTATTAAATAGGGCTTTTTTGCGGAAAAAAGTTAGATTTCAAGAGCCTATATAAAAAAGAAGCCTCTCACCCAAAAGGCTGGTGAGAGGCTAATTCAAGCGTTTTGTTGCGCGGCAACGCATACAAAACTTCCAACGAGGATAGTCGAGTCTAATCGATATTTGACGAGGAAGATTATATAAATATTGGTTTTCGCATCAATATGCGCCCATGTTTTCGCATGCGAAAATTTTAGGGGATGTCATGTTTTAAAGTTCTCGCATGCGAAAACTTTTGCAAAAAAGGGACAGCATCGTGTCCCTTTGGTTGATGGTTATGGTTTGATGTAGCGGATCGAGAAATGCGAACCCCGAATAGGCGTGGATGCACCTCTGTCTAAGAATTGAATAAGCTCACCGTAGTATAATTTTCCTACCCATCGACAAGTCGTTGGCACGGCATCGAAGTCGTTGGAATCACTTTGAGCCTCCGCTATAATTTTATTGCTTTTGGCGATTGCAGAGTACACAGCCGATGAGTTTGAAGCATTGCGGCGTCGTATCGCAGTCCATTCAATTTCGTAATATCCCTCAACACGAACATCAAAACCAGCAACCGGAGCGTTGTAGTTAATCAAATCAAACGGATCGAGGAAGCATCCTATCCAATTCTTGAACTCCCATGTAATGCCATCTATCGTAAGGTTGCCCTCTCTTAGCCCCGCATTACAGCCCAAGGCAACCTCTCCAGCGCGTGATGAAACACCCGCTAGTTTACTATCAACGTAGTCTTTACGTGCGAGAGAGTTACCAGCCGAGCTCTGAGGCGAACCTGCATATACATTGCCGTCCTTAATGTCTACATACTTACTGCGGCGGTTAGTGTAGAAGCGCATCCGACCCTCTGAGTTAGATAGGATCTGAATACCAGAACGGATATTGGTGCCATCATAGTAAGAGGCTAACGCCCAATGCGCACTTGAACTATCTTTTCAGTTGATAATGAATCCCGCACGGCCATTCGTCGCCCATGATGAATCCATAAAACTATTATCCATACGAACGGCATCATTCGAACCAGTCCAAGAACCCGCCGTAAACTCACCATCAGTACGAACCAGTGAGCTACCGAAAAAGATACCAGAAGTAAACTTTCCTAAATCATTGATGCGAAGCCAGTTGCCGTCTGTATTACGAAATGCAGCTCGCCCACCTAATGAAATGCTCTGATTGAGCATTACATCAATCCCTTTAGCAAAGGTGAACGAGGAGTAAGAGTAAAAGCCGCTGGTGGCCTCTGTCTCCATGTGGCACCAAGATGAATTACGAGAACCAATCCAAGTTTTCTTTGTAGAGTAATCAAGCTCTAAACCCTTTTCATCAACAGAGTTGATTGCCCCTAAGTCTTTATTGTAAGACGTATAGCTAGTGACCATTCGCCCTTTGACAATACCCGCTGGCTGGCTTGCCCCCTTATTGCTAACGTATGGCGTTATGGTGTGACTACACATGTATCGAATAAGAATGTTCGTACTGTAGGCACTACGTGTTTTTACATAGATGGCGTAATTGTCACCGCTAGTATTTACCCAACCAAACTCACTAAATGGTAAGCCGCTAGGATGGTCTGTAATAACCTGACCATTTAGACCTTTAGGGTTTCCGTTACTGGCTCTCAGAATCATTTGATGTCGTGCCGACTGATAGTGCAAGTCAGTGTTAAAGCCAGCACCACCAAAGAACTCAATAACCGCAGTAGAGCTTGATTGAGGCATCGTTACATTGGCAACCAAACACCAAGAGTTGTCACTACCTAAAGAGGTGCGCACAACCTCTGTACGGTTAAACGCCTCTGTAACGACTTTATTCCCTTGTACTTCGATAGGGACACTGGAACTAAGCTTTGATCGAGTCAGGTCTAACTTGGCGTCCCCTCCATTATGAGCACCACCCACCGCGATTTGAACGTAAGCATCCGACGAATTAGAGCCGTTCGTTAAGTAAACCGCCCGACGATTACCAATCAACCCGTACCCGTCCAGCTTAACTTGCTCGCTCGATGGAACGTTATTACCAGCGCGAGTGCCTTGCACTTCAACACTACGATTCGAAGATACCGACTCTGTAGCGTTTAGGGAGCCGTATAGTGTTGATTCACCACCTTTGCGGATCTTTAATCGACTTGAAACGTCACTTTCTACAACCTCAAAGGTGCCATCGGTTTTCGTTTCAATATGAAAGCGCTTACCTGCATGACCTATGTGCAATTGAGAAACATTGGAACTGCCCTCATCAATGAGTAGGCCACCAGTCAATGTACCGCCTGACAGTTTTAGGTAGCGGCCATCGGCTTGCGCTTGCGTCATCTTTGAGGCTGCAAGGTCATACGCTTTCTTAACGGCACCTGCCGCCGCAAATTTCACATCGCTAGCATCATTAACCGCTGCTGTGAATGCGTAGTTCGGCACGTTTGATAGACCAACTTGAGCTTTCGTAACCTTGTGTGGGTTCGAGTAGTCTGATTTGTGTTGAGCAATGTTGGTTGTAATGGCCGCTACCGCATCTTCTTGATTCATGAGCGCGTCACCAAGCTCTTTGATTGTATCGAGCGCTTCTGCTGGCGCACCACCAATCAAAGCACTAATGCGGTTGTCAGTGTGGGTATTTGCGTTCGTCTCTGCTTGTTCTGCGCGGTCATAAGCTGCGTTACCGCGATTTAAACCCTCGATGCCTTTGTCGTATGCCTGTTTAACAGCACCAGCGGTCGCAAGTTTGCTGTTGGACGCATCTGTTACCGAGCTGGTGGCCGGATAGTTTGGTACGTTACCTAAGCCTACTTGTGCCTTTGTGACTCCGTGCGGGTTCGTTTTATTGCTAGCGTGTTCATCCACTTTTGTTGTGATTTCTTCACGCAATTTTCGAGCTGGACTACCACCAACTTGAGTCAATTTTTTTAATGCCATTCAGAAATATGCCTTTCTCAATTCAATGACCAGCAACTCCGACAAAGCGCCGGAGCACATCGTTAATGGGGAAGTAGGAAAGGAAAGGTCATGTTTACTTGAAGCCGATAACCGTCACGATGTCGCCAGCTTGTAGCTGTTCACCGAACGTGATTGTGTTACCAGATAGACTCCATACACCTGCGTTCTGCATTACGCCGCAAACGCTTAGAACAAGGATTGCTGAGACTGTACCCGCTGGCAGAGCCACCGTAGTTGATGCAGATTCGACAGTAATATCCACCGTTCGGATCGCGTCTTTGATTGAGGCGCCTAGACTATCCTTGGTGGCATACTTACCGTCAGATTCCGCTTTGGTGTATGACGCGCCGCTAGCTGCTAGACCGCTACGCGCTTGTGAAATGATTTGCGATTTAGTGGTGTTCTCAAGCTTCGCTGCGTTAACGGCAGTTGCGCCAGCGTCTAGTGCGCCCACGTCTTCTGCGGTTAGCTCGACGTTTGCGCTTAGCGCGTGACCGTTGATGGTGCGAGTCTTTGGCACTGCATTCACAACGCGAGAGTCGTTACCCTGCATCACTGTGTTAGCGCTAGTGCCGAAGTTTTTGTTGAATGCTGTTTTTTTCTCAAACGCTGGTTCCGCGCCAACGTCAGTCGCTTCAAGCACTACGTTACCGCGCTGACCATTAACCGACGAAACGGCGTCAGTCGGTGTTAATAGTTCTTGCCAGTTCGCTAGTGTGCTCGCTGGTTGGCGCATAAGAACGAATGATTTACGCAGATCCGAACGGATTGCCATATCACCCTCTTGCGCTGTAAGAGCAAGCATTTCCGCTTCTGACTTAACAGGGAACGTTTCTTTGATAGCGATAGCTGGCAATTGGCCTTGTGGGATCTTACCAGTGCTATCTAGTGTAGCCACACCCTCTGCAACGCCTTTCTTGTTGTTAGGGATGTAGTCGTGCGTGTGGCTTGCTGGCGCTGCGCCCACATCTGAGTGAGTCAGAGTCACATCGCCCGTTAGTGATTTGTTATTGATAGTGCGAGAAGTTGGGACAAGATTGGAGCGCGCTTCACTGACAACTTGTGCCTTGGTTTTCCCCTCTAGTTTTGATGAGTCTGTTGCGCGAGCGCCCGCTGGTAATGCACCAACGTCTTGCGCTGAAAGATCAGAAACAAGACGGTTGATGCGAGTTAATTTGTTTTGTGTAGCCATAAAAAATCCAATTTCGTTGTTAGTAAAAAGGGCATTTATGGGGAATAGGGCTAGGGGAATTTGAAAACTGATTAGCCGACCAAGGTGATCTCCGTTCCTGCTGCAATTTCGTCAACAAACTGGATAACATCACCGTCCGGTGAGATGGTGTAAGCAATATCTCTTGATTGCTGCACACCCTGTAGGAACACCAGCTTAATCGCGCGTTCTTCAAAGACTGGTGGAACAGTGAAAGTATTCGACGTACTAGCGAAGTGGCTATGGAATACTTCCATAGGCGCGCCAGCGATACCGCTGTTTATGATGGCTTCAAGGTTATCGATATGCTCTTGAAGCTCGGCAATGATAGAGCTTGAGCTTAGTGATGGGACACCTAGAGTAATCACCACTTCATCACCCGTTTCAAGTGGTTCGGCTACTTCAACCTCATTAGTGTCTTTCAAGAATTGCCAAGCACTGTCTTTGGTCTGCACGATACCTTGGATAGACAATGAATCTACTTCCGGCACTTCGTAAGGCAATGCGATTTTTGTTTCGCCACCAGACGCAATGTACGGCCAATGTTCAACCGACTTGTTGTATGCAGCAGCAGCTTTGTCATAAACCAACTTGATGGCTCTCGCAGTGGCGTAAAGCTGATCGTTATCTACGTTTATCTGACTGGTTGCGTCCCAGTTGTTTACCAAGCTAAGGCCAACTTGCGCTTTGGTTACATGGTGCGGGTTTTCACGGTCTGCGTAGTGCGCATTGGCTTCGGCGCGCATCGCATATTGCTTATGTGGATCGGGATGTGAAACGTGACCTTGTAGGTCATAACCGCCTTGTTCACGATCATCAAAGTTAAGGTGTTCACTTTTGAGTTGGGTAACGCCACCTGGCACGGTAGCGCGACACAATATCAAATGATGATCTTCAACCGCTTCCTGCGGAAGCACCTTAATTTCGGACGCTTCAATGTCTGACGCTAAATCGACTTGTTTTGTCTTTACGCCAAACTTATAGAACGCTTCGAGCACCACATAAGAAGTGGCACCAGCCGGAATCTCCACATCAACATCGTGTTGTTGTCGAACGGTTAACACATAGTCGTCGCGCTCAACTAACGCCACGCCAAATTGTTCACCACTGCTCACACGCAGTTTCATTCCACCAGCCGGAGCACATTCAAAACCACGGAAAATACCAGCGCGAACGATGCCGTAAAACTTACGGTTTAGGCTGTTACTGGCCAGTGGTTCTAGGTACTGCGTATCGGTGATAAGCGGTAGCGCTTGCCAGTCCGTTAGCAGTGGCGGGATGATGATCGTTTCTTCGAAGTTTGGGCGACTCATTAGGCACCTACCTGCGCCAATTGAGCGCTATCCGTGCGAGCCGTGTTAATCACGATTTCTATCGATAGACCACGGTCAGAGTAGATCCAAACTGGTTGAGTGACAGCCACTAGAATCAGACCGCCGCTCGCATCTTTCACGCCGACGCAAGAGAACTGGTATTGTTCATCTTCTGCTAGCGTACCCGCTGGCAAGTTTGCCGTGATGACGATATTGCCGTTCACATAGGCGTAGTTCGCCTTAGAACGGTAAAACACGTTTTCAACTGTTGTCTTATCCAGTGGGATAGGCATGCAGCTAGGCTTGCCCTCAATTTCTTGGATAAGGTCAAAACCCCATTCAAGATCGCCAAATTGGAAATAAGGCTCAGTACCATTGGTAGGCAACGACGACAAGGCGCGTTCGTCGTAATAACGGTTAAGCAGTTCACACTGCGATAGGACTACTTTTTGTGTAAGCACCTTTACGACCTCGTATAAGTCGTGGCGCTTTAATGGGACGGGGAATAGGAATAGGGTTAATAGTACCGTCTATCAATGGAGATCGCATCTAAGGGGATCGCATCCATTCTAGGTGTACCATACATAGGGCTAACAGGGCGTTCTTCCTGTGTCGTCGTTCCAGTCTGAACGAAATCCTGTTTATAGCTCGGTGTTGATTCTATATCGGTCGTGGTCTGTTTTCCAACCGTAACATGGTCAGAATAGTTAGGTATTTCCACCATATCCATGACTTCAAATTCAATAGAATACAATTGGCCATCTAAAACAATCCGTAATGGGATAAGAGGATGCACCACTCGCTTAATCTTCGCTTCGAATGCTCGAATGGCTTCCTCGGTAATGCCGTCCTCACCTGCAATGTCGTTCAAAGGGATGCGAATAGCACCGCGACTGGTCAGGAAAAAGTCGCTCGGGTTTAGTCCGTTTTGCAGCTCCAACTCTGACTCGGGAACTAAGAACGTGCCGTATGGAAATCGCTCTTGGTCTACTGGCGCGTAGATTCGTTCCCACTTAACACGTAACCCTTTAAATTCACGCGCGAGCGTTGAGATAAGTGGATAAATGGTCTTTTTAAAGTGAATTTCGTCCTTACGCTGCATCACAACGTGTGGCAAGTCCTCATCGGCCACTTCGCCTAGTGGGAAGATTTTTCGCAGCTCTTTAATGTCTTCTAGCAGCGATTCTTTGTCCATTTCGTACAGTGAAGAACGTGCTTTAAGCTTTTCAATGTATGACTCTACGTGAGTTTCAATTGACTCTGCGATCGCGCTTGCTAAATCTACCCAAGCGGTTTCCTTTTGACGCGCCTTGGTTAGCTGGCCAGATAGCCATTTTCTGAAGTCTCCAAATGCCATGTTTTTCGCCTTATTGGTGTAAAAGTTTTCGCATGCGAAAACTATACGGGATGATGTTTCTTAAAGTTCTCGCATGCGAAAACTATATAGTATGTTGTGTTTTAAAGTTCTCGCATGCGAAAACATCCGTGTCTTTCTTGCTCCGTGCGAAAACTTCTATGAGTAATCGAAGTTCAGTTGAATGGTTGACGCATTCACATCTAAATAGTGGTAAGTATCAATCGGGATGCGGTCAAGAATCCCAATAACTTCGACCTCAAACTCTTTAATGCCCAAAGTCACGTTGAGCTCTTGGATGACATCCCAAATTTGGTTTTTGGTAATGCGCTCATTGCGACTTGTCTGTTTGCCAAATTTCTCATCTAACGCATCGGCCAGTACCTTTGTCGCCCATTCTGGATTTGAACTTGGGTAAAGCTTACCTTTGACCGTCACGGTAAATGGCACGTCCTTACGCTCCACCAGCTTATAGCGCTCGTTATAGCCCTCTCGGCCAGCGAATAGAACTTGGATTTCCTGATTCAAAATCTCGTCGGTTTTATCGGCAGAGTAAGCACAAATAAAGATCGTATTGATGTTGCGAACGTCCGGCGTTCCTGTGAGTTTTTCCTGCTCCGCTTCACCCCAAATCGACAACCAAGTAACACCAGAAATATTGCGCTTAACAAAGGTCATGTAATCCGAGTCCCACGCTATCTGCTCGTCATAGATTGGCGAGTAAAGGGCGTTGTTTCGGATTGATTCAATGTCTTCCGGCTCTGCACCGCCGATGATGCTGGTGGACGTTTTGATTGAGAGTTGGTCTTTATAGGCGCTTTGAATCCCCATATCGATAAGCTCTAAAGGCTGCGCATCGAGTAGGGTAGTCACACCATTAGTCAGCCATAGCTCAAACTCAATTACATCACCTGTCGCTGGCGCGCGACCGTTATTGTTGTTACCAAAACGAACGCCTAGCTGGTCGGTTGGCTTGTAATACTCCATGTAGGCTTTGGATTTGCCGTCCGTATTACGAAACTTAAAGACGTGCGTCCATTCTTCTCCGTTCACGCGCACGATGATGTTATGAATACGCTTAGTCAGCTCTTGAGGGAACGCCACGGCCAACCAGTTTTTTCCTTCATCGACCGTGTAGGTCATCTTGGACACTTCGAACTGTTGCACCTCTACTGCGACGCTTTCTTTCGGCATAAGATCAATGGCTTCCATTAGCGTATAGCGCAATTGATTGTCAGCCACGCATTGGCTGTATTTCGGCAAGGTAACGCGCTTTGTTCCGGTATTGGTCACTAGCGCACGGCCTTTCGATGGCGCTGCTTTTCGCCCTACATAGCCCTCAGTTTCAGCACCCGCCAAAATGGAGGTGCGTTTAGTGGCTAGCGTTAGGTAGGATTCTTGCAATGCACGGCTACTGATTGCTGCCATGCGTTCAACAATCTTGGCCACAAATAAGCAAAGGTAGTCAACGAACTGCGAACCAATATGACGCGACCACCAGCTTGAACCAGCAATCGCCTCGTTAAAGGTCTTTTTGACTTCTTCTAACTTGCTCAAAACGTAATACCTCTCTCCAACGTTTGACCGTTCACAACGATCGTCAATTTGTAGGCATCGATACCGTTCACGCTTGGCTCTACGGCAATGCCTTGAACCACCGCGTCTTTCACGTCAATTGGGAGGGTTAATAGGATTGAGTTTTCGATAGCTGCTGCTGTGGTTTCGTTTATTGGTTCATGCTTGTATGCCCCTAATCTGTTGCCCCATTTTGGAGCGCCCCAAACTTGGCCTTGAGGTGTATCGAGCCATTCAGAGACGCGCGCAACGATCGCGTGTTTCTCATCGGCTACTTTTACACCGTCAATATCGACCCGTAGTAAGTAATCAATTTCTTGGCTCATCTATTACTCCATATCAGCGCTTTGACGCTGTAACGAACGGTCATCAAAGTTGAGAGGAATAGAGCCGCTAGCCTTAGTGGCTGACGCTGGCTTGTCTTTGCTTGAGCTGCCGCTAGGCGCTGCAAAGATAGTGGTCGGTTTGTTGTTATCACTGCCGCTAACCGCGCGCCCAATGGCATCCAGTGAATGTTTGCTAAGTTCCACGGTTTGAGGCTTGCCGCTCTCTTTGAGGTCTTTCATTGCTGCCTGTGCTTGCAGCACGCTAACTCTCTCATTGCGTTGAATGGATGATTGAGTCGCAACCGTCTTATTCGAGGTGTTTTCGGTGTCCACTTTCACCACGGATTGAGTGTCCGTTTTCTGGTTACTTAGCTCGGTATTGATGGATGATTCATGGCTGGCTGTGGTCACGCTGTTGGTTTGCGTGTTGTTTGCAGCCTTGGTTAGTGCGGCTACGGCCTCAGCCTCTTTACGGCGTTTGATCTCCGCATCGACGGCGGCCACTTGTTCAGCTTTCTTATCTGGCGAGTAAACTTGGCCAAGCTCGGGATGCTCGACCATGCCGGACATATCCATGCCTGTTTCATTAGCCACTTGCACACGTTTGTCCTGGCTAATACGTTTTTCTCTTTCTACAGCTAAGTAAGCTTCTTTGTAGCTAATCCCTTGCTCGCTGGCCTTTTGCGATGCCTCTTGAGAGGTCACTTGAATTGAGTTTTTCGCATCAAGTTCGCGCATGGCTTGGCTGTCATTGGACGCTTTAGCCGTGTGGTAGGCTTCGGCGTTCTTAAGGTGTTCTTCTTTCTCCGGTTGAGCTTTCTCAGCCTTAGAATCCTTAGCCTCTTTGTCGTCCTCAATCTCACCGCCAAATAGCTTGTAAATGCCTTTGGCCATATCGCCAGAATCAAAGGTCAACGCTTCCTTGGCGCCATCAAAACCGAACGCCCCAAGCGCCGAACCAAGCAAACCAGCACCGCCACTGACTAGGCCACCCAAATCGAGCGCGTTTGCCAATGCCATTGAGCTTTTCTGGCCAGTTGTCGCTTCTTGGCCATCTTTGAGATTGAACGTCTCTTTTTGTTTGTCTTGGTCAGTGAATCCGCTAAACGCATCGTAGGCCATTAAGGCCGGAGCAAGGAAAGGGATCGCCTTGCCAGCAACAGAGCCGATTTTAGACATACCTTTAAAGGCGGCACCCGCCATCGATACGCCCTTGTTGGCCACGTTTGAGGCTTTGCTACCAATGCCTGACATTACCGATTTAACTCGGCCACGCTTACCGTCAGCTTTACGACCACGGCGGCGTTCAAACATATCGCCAGCTAGGTCTAATAGGCCACCTTGGCCATCGTTCGCCACTGCTTTGGTTGCCGAAATCAGATCGTCGAGCTTATCTAGTACATCATCGAATTGGCGTTCACGATCAGCACTCGATTCATGGAGCACTTCAAGCATGTTTGCTCGGTAGCTCTGTTCTTTGGTGCTTTTGATCTCACTAGCTGTGCTTATCCGGCTAGAATCACTCCCAACAAGATTGACAGGCACGTTACCCCTAGCACCATCACGGTTAGGTCGATCACTAGACGTAATTTGCGTTGAATGGCTTGTCTCGAACGAATCTTTTGTCGCTGATAGTTGTTCATGGCTAACTGTCTCTATGGCTGTGACGGCCTGACTGTCTGCCTCTGGCGCTTGTTTGCCTCGGGTAAAGAGTCGGCCTAGTTTCGATTCTTTTAGCTTGTCTTTGGTTGAGGTGGCTTTTTCGGTCACTTCATCCAGTGCGTCTTTAGCGTCTTGCCCTAAGTGATAAAGCTCTTTAGCGGAGTAGAAGAACGAACCACCAGCCGCAGCGCCAGCCGCATCGGTCGCGTCGTTTTCTTCCTGTAGGAACTCTTTCACGTTATTGATGGCCAGTTGCTTAAGGCTGGTGGCCACCTTGGCAAAAACGTTCTGGCTGTCCTTTTCCGTGTCGGTTTGCTTTTCAATTTGGCGCTCTAATGCGGTTTGCTGTGCGTTCTTGTAAGCCGATTGCTCTTGCTTACTCGCATAACGACCATCGGAGCGTCGAAGCTTGCCATTAGCGTCTTCCCAATAGCCCTCAAACTCTGCCAGTGCGTCAGAGACAGCCTTTTCCAACTTCTCTGGCACATCATCAAGGATTGAGGTATCCAAACGTTCAGAATTGGATTCTGGCGCTTCTACATTCACGACAACGGGCGCTTGTTTTACTGGCTCGCGCGCGTCCTCGCTTTTCAGCGTGTCAGCAATCGACTTTACGCCACTTACAGAGCTGCTTTGCTCGATCGCTTTGGCGTCCGGCTTAGCTTGTGTTTCTGCTGGCTGACTAGGCGAAAATGACAACTCAATTTCACCTGTACGCTTGGTCTTGGTTGCACTTGGTTTAGGTGTGCCGCTTGATTGTTGTTTTAATCCTTTTTGTGGATTAATGCTCTGAAAATTAGAGACGTTAAGAGAGGCATTGGAAACGCGCTTAGTTACCGCCTTTTCGATGCCCTTAGTATCCACTGCAAGGACGGCCTTTTGTTGGCTCGTTGGTAGCGTCTTGCCATCGAGTTTGCGACGAATCTCAGATAGCACGGTCAGCTCTTTGTCACTGGCTCGCTTCACTGCATCAACAACCAGTGAAAGATCAACCTCTTGTTGGTTTCTGTCCATTTTTCACCTTGTCTTGGAGCGCTTTATCTAGGCTTATGGCCATCGTTTGAGGTGTTTTGAATACCGCATCGATAGGCTGGCCACCGTAGATCGTTAAGTTCTCAATCAGTACGTTCCAACCAACGTAATCAAAACGTTGTAATGAAGTCGTTATGCCGAAAGGGTAAGAGCAACGTTCGAGTTGCTTCACCTCCTTGCTCGATAACTTTCTGGCACTGCGGAATGGTGGCGACTAGGTAGTAACGCCCCTCGTCGTACTTGGTGAGCAATCCGTGACGCGCATTGCGTAGGCACTTTTCAACCTTGGCAAAGGCCACACGAAATTCCGTGTTGAGGTACATCGATTTCAATAGGTCGATTTTCCACACTAGGGCATCGTCTTGGTCTTTGGGTTGATCTTCGAACGTTAGGCAGTAGGCCAGCTCAGTGAGCGCCATGCGGTTAGCTTGTTGCTTCCATTCAGCGCTGTCCGGTTCGTACTGGTCGCGCTCATTGCGAATGTTCTCAAGTTGCTCCGCTTCGTAACCGGTTAGTGGTTTCACGTTCGCTAGGTATGACTTGCCTTTCACGCTTAAGGTGATCTCTTGTTTTGGCAATCCATTGAGCGCTTTTGCCGATTCCATTAGGTCGCCCATATTGAGATCGAGATAGTGAGCTTCTTTGCAGTGCTCGCACTCATAGCTAAAGGGAATAGTGCCTAGCTCGCTGGTGGACATAAAAATCCACCACAATGCTGCGCGGCGATCTTCACCAGTCCATAGGCCGCTATCACTCATAGGGCGCTTACTGGTGTCTTGCATGTGGTTCAGATAGCGAGTTGTGTTGGCTTCCTCTTGATACTCGTTAAGGTCGCAGAACAATAGAGCGTCTTCCACGGTTGGGACTCGAAACTCAATCACTTCTGAAATGTTACTTGGTAGTGGAAATGATGGAATGTGCATTACAGTACCTTGTTACCTACAGACATAAATTTTTGGAGAATGAGCGGGAATGATTGGATCTGGTTGCCGTTTTCGCGTGAAAACATCACGTTGCCAATCTTGGTAGGAAAGACTTGATAGCTCTTATAGAGTGACTTTTTGCCGTCCTCATTGAGCGTAAAAATGTTGACCTTAAACACGTACTCTTTAGGGATGTTGAGTGTGCCGTCTTGGTTTCTGACTTTCTTGATTCGGTTTTCAAACCACTTGGAGATAGTCAGGTTTTGGTCATCACGAACCGTTAGCGTGATTTCGCCAACGCTGCTGTATGTAGGCAGCGCAATCGAGCCAGAACCGACTTGGAATGAATCCGCATCGATAGAGCCAGCACCAAAATCAATATCCTTTACGTAAATATCAAAGTCCGTTGGCGCGTCCGGCGAGTCGATTTCTACCGCCCATTGCCAGCCTTGCAGCCACGGCTTATTCATAAAGTTATTGGTCGCGCGTTTGGCGAGCTGCATGTATGGATTCATGGCCGCCTCGCTTAGAGCAACGATACTGGTGGAACAATGGCACGGTTCGCGCGCATTGAGTTTTCAATCTCGGCTTTACGTGCGGCTAAGTCAGGTTCGGCAGCAATATCGGTCACATCCAACTTGCCAGCTATCGCAATACGGCGTTGACGCTCTGCGTTCGGGATAGTGATCAGCAATTCCAGATAGTCGCCAAGCAAGCTAATGCACGGCGTTGGAAGCTGGAACGAATCAAACGGCTCATTGAGTACGTTTTGCATGTACATCAATGTCAGTGGGAATGTTTCTGCGCCCGTTAATTTCAGTTCAAGAACGTTGCCCCAAACCTCGCTACGCACATAACGGCCACGGTCATCTTTGACCACCAGCCTTGCAGCAAAGTCGGACGGTAATTCAAACTGATTGCTATCGGCTAAGTCGCTTTGTTGGATGCGGGTTTTAGTGGTAAATCCGGCAATCTCTTGGTACTTGGCCAGCGCTTTACGCAGTAGGCTAAACAGCGCCTTTTCGTCGTCGTGTAGCAAGATAGGGAATCTCGCTTTCACGTCTTCGAGTAGTTCAATCGGTGTCATGGCCGCTCCGGTAGTGGCGGCGCATTTTGAGATGGGGGATAGGCTTGGTGAATCTTAACTCAAAGCGATAGGGCGCGCGATAGATAAAAAGCTTGCACAATAACGTTGTGCAGAAAGTTCTTGCATGCACAATGACGTTGTGCAATTATTATTTGGCAATGATACAAGGAGTCAGACAATGAAAACTATAAAATTGATACCGTATATTAAGGAGGATTCCTCACATGGAATTCAAAGATCAATATTTAGAAGATTTTTATGTAGATGATATTTCGCATAAAAAGATCCCTAGCAATTTAGAAGACGTACTGTACAGAAAGCTAGAAATGCTTGATGCAGCAACAGACTTTAGGGATTTGCTGGCACCACCAAATAACAGATTTGAACGACTAAGCGGCAAGCTTAGTGGATATTGCAGTATCAGAGTTAATAAACAGTATCGTCTCGTTTTTAAGTTTGAAAATGGAGAGGTTACTGATACCTATTTAGACCCGCACACTTATCGAGCTTAATAGGTAGACTACTGCCAGCCGAAAGGCTGGCTTACTTGGATTAGATATTGACCTACAGGCCAGTAATCTATGACTATATTGTGTATAGGAGACACCGCATGAGACGCACAAAGCGTAAGCCAGTAACAGTCGGCGAAATGCTAAAAGTTGAGTTTCTTGAGCCGCTGTCCATAACAAATTCTACATTAGCCGAAGCTATGGGCGTTCACCGTAACACCATTAGCAATATTATAAATGGAAAAACCACATTAACATCGGAATTAGCAACCAAATTAGCCGTAGCGCTTGGAAATACACCTGAGTTTTGGTTGAACATTCAACACGCAGTTGATGTGTGGGAAAGTAACAACAGCTTTGAAGATACCAAACTAAGTGTTAAGCCTTTGGTAAAGCTTGATAGCTCTATGTCAGATTTCGCAATGGCATGATGTGAGCTAGAACTTATACGTTAAAACCGCCAGTTACGGCGGTTTTTTTGTGCGCGAGATTCTAGATCTAATTATAGATTGATTACTTTTTCTTGTGTGCAATACTGGATGTATTAAACATTTTGAAAAAGTTTCACGGCATGAGCAAAAAGATTGCGGGGGTTAGCCTCCCACCAGCAAAACCCACTGATTTCATTAAAGTAGTAGAGCTAATCGACAAGCTAGACCCAATTAAATACGGGTTTGACAGTAGCGGTAACTACTTGCATTGGAATGACTTCCAGTACCGTTCAAAAGAGTTTAAAGGCGACCAAAAGGGTTACGCTTGGCATGCCCTAAAAATTAGACGTGGCCTTTATGACATTTCGCTTGTTGATGAAAACGGCAATCCGTTTCAACTTAGTGCCGGATGCCTCGACGCTAAGCTATTCCACATCGAGAAACAGCTCAAACTAGAAGATTTACCGTTATCTGCGCAAGATAAAAAGGCACACCTAGTGAAAAGCGTGAAGATGGAAGAAGCCATTAGCAGCGCCCAATTGGAGGGAGCGGCCACAACGCGCAAAGTGGCGAAGGAAATGCTTGAAACGGAACGTGAGCCTAAAGACGACTCCGAACGGATGATTATCAATAACTGGCGTTTGATCATGATGGCCGATGATCTTAAGGATGCAGAGCTCACACCGGAGTTGATTAGCGGGTTTAATGGCATCGCCACCGATGGAGTGTTAGAGAATGAGCACGTTGCTGGCCAATACAGAACGGATGCAGTCATGGTTAGAGACGTGGCCACTGGCGATATTATTCATGAAGCGCCAGAACATGAGCACGTTTTGAAGCTCATCGAGCAACTATGTGACTTCGCCAACACCGACCATACCACCAGCACCAATTTTATTAACCCAATCGTTAAGGCTTGTATTCTGCACTTCATGATTGGCTACATTCACCCATTTATGGACGGCAACGGGAGAACGGCTAGGGCGCTTTTCTACTGGTTCATCCATAAGCATGGCTATGAGAACTTTAAGTACGTCTCGATCTCTGCGCCACTTAAGAGCGCGCCAACCAAGTACGTTAGAAGTTACGTTTACACCGAAACGGACGACAACGACTTAACGCACTTTGTGGACTACCAGCTAACGGTCATCATCAATGCGATTGAGCGCTTTAACGAGTACATCAAATCTAAGATTGAAGATACGAGAGAGGTGCGCGAGCTGCTAGACGACTCCAAGCTTAAGGGCGTATTGAAACTGCCACACATTGTGATTCTGGCCAAGGGATTAGAAACAGCCGGACGTGTCTTTTCAGTTAAGGAAATTCAGTCTGATTTTGACGTGTCTCATACCGCTGCGCGCAAGTATCTTGAAAGGCTGGTGGAGCTGAAGTTATTGTTCAAATCAAAGGATGGCAACGAGAATACCTACATTGCACCAGCCGACTTGAAACAGAGACTAACCAAAGCTTAAGAGCATCAAAAAAGCCGCCAAACTGGCGGCCTTTTTGTAGGGAATAGAATAGGACAGGTTGGCGATTAGAAATCTACCCAGTTGTATTGCAGTGTGATAGCTGGCTTAACAAGTGCTGCTGTATCTTCTGTTGATAGGTCGATCACGTCTGAGCGCACTTTTACGTGCTCTAAGCGGAATCGATGCGACTTAGCGCCCTTACCTTTAGTCGATTCTGGCGTAGACTCGATAACGACCGTGACCATTTTCTTTTCACGAACGATCTCACGTAGCATATCTAGCACTGTACCAGTGATAGTTTCTACACACGTCACCGCGATTTCGCCTTTGTTCTCAAGCGCACCATTTTGGATGTAGCCCAAGCCCATTTGACCAAAATCTTCTACGTCTGCACGTCCCATTGCAGGAAACTGAGTTGAACGAACCAAAACGCTGATATTTGGGTATTCTTCGATTTTCATCTCGAACTCTGTACCCATCATCTTTTCGCCAGCTTGGACGTTCTTAGTGAATTTCTGTTTCAAGAAATTCATATCGCCTTTTGCGTTAAATGCTCCGGCCATAATTACACCTATTCTATTGGAAGTGGTTAGGGATCTGTGACTGATTAATCATCTGCTTAGGAGCGGCGGTAATAGTTACCGTGTTGTAAGCGAAATTCCCGTCTCGCGTCTTAGGTGCGTTAATGTCATAACTCACCTCGCTAATTCGCATAGGTAGATTGAGCGCTTTGCCAATCTTGAATCTCGCATCACTTGGAACACGGCCACCAAGGCCATCGGAACTGACTGGAACAGTATTTTGCAGCTCTGGACTTATCATCTGAGCCAAGTATTTAATGGGATCATTAACCTCTATTTTGGCATTGGTGAACGCGACAAATTTAAGCGTTACGGTTATCTCTGGCGGTTCGTTGCCTTGCCAAACTTGCTGACTGTTCCATAGTGTTTTACTCGTCTTATCCGACACGGTTTGCGCGATTGAGGACGTTTTATCTAGGGCGTTAATGTTACCCACGGAATCGCCCTCAAACGGCGCTTCCCATATCGCTCTAAAGGCAAGCTGACACTCATCAGTCATGTAACCAATGACCGTAATTTCTTGACCGCCTATGACTTGTGTAATGGCGCATTTATTGTGGATAGACACGCCATCATCATTAGGTACGCCGACAATTACAGCCATTGCTTATCCTTACTTGTCCATACCGCGAGAATCGCGCATGCGGTTAGCCTTTTTGCGAGCTGCTTTAGCCGATGAGCTGTGAGCTTTCGCGCGCGCTTTCTTAAGTGCTGCTTTTTGTGCTGCACTCATACGGCGCTTACGGCGATTCGTTTTGATATAAGTTACCTTGCCATCACGGATCACTTTCTTAAGCGCTTCAAGCATCATGGATTCACGAACGGCGAACTCTGCGATCGCTTCGTCTGAGTCCACGCTGTCTAGGCCACGCTCTAGAGATTCAAAAATGCGATCTGCTGCTTCTGGATCTTCCAGTGCTTCTAGCATGTCGCCCTCTTTCGGCTGGCCAACTTGAGCAATGAACTCGCTAGCCGCTTCCTGTAGCGATTCGTATAGTGCTGCTTGGCCATCGGTTAGCTCGGTATCGTCATCGCCACCAGCCATGCCAAATAGCATTGCGTCTAGGTTGTCGATTGAGCTTTCACCACCGTTAACCCACTGAACACAAGCCGCTGCTGCGTCTTGGCGAGCCATGATGGTTGATGCACGATTGATGGACTCAAGAAGTTGACCTTCTGTGACAGACTCAAAAAATGCAGTTTCAGTTTGTTCCTGCTCGGCCACTTGTGGCATCACAAATGGGCGAGCAAGAACAGAACCCTCAGAAAACATTGATTTCATTCTATTCTTGCTCTTATGTTGATTAACGGATTAGTACAGGTTCACCAAGGATTCGACGCGCAGAGCCAGTTGGACAGAACGACCAAGTGACTTTCCAGTAGTCGATTTCCACTTGCTTAACTTCCAACGTCCAAGCGTTCTCGCCGTCTTGTGCTGGATTACGAGGTGTCACTAGCGCACCAACGGCTTCATAGCCTTCAAGGATGCTGGCCATACCGTCAGTTAGACCCTCCAGCGTTGCACCGTCAGGTTGGTGTTTTAGGCGATTACCTAATGCGTAGAAGTCGCGTGAGATAGCGTCAGCAATAGACACGACTTGCTCAAAACGTAGGTAGTTTTCAGCCGCAGATGACGTTAGAGAGTCATCAATGAACAGGTTGCCGTTTTCGTCTGTGCCTAGTTTGTTTAGACGTGCCTTGTACATTTCTTGGTAGTTAGGCTCGCCAGCACCTTGGATTGGTTTTAGGCCAGTACGTTGGATAACAGCACGTTCAACACCCGCTGGTGTGTAGTGCCAACCGCCGACCGGAGAGGTCTTAGCAACGCCAAGCGCTTTAGCTGCAAAGCCGATACCCGAGCCGCCCCATACCGCCATGTTGCCGTAGAAACGACACTTCGCTTGGTAAGGGATATGCACGAATGAAGCGCGATGGTTGTTGAAGTTCAGACCTTTTTTGAACTCCAATGCCGCTTCGTGCGTTAGGCGAGGATCAACATCGAAGTAGCCAGAAATGCGTTTGTCTTTACAGATTTGCGCAAGGTCAGTGATTACAGCAGTGTCGTAGCAGCCCAAACCACAAACGTAGTTAAAGCTGTAAACGGTAGTGCGTAGTGCTTTCACTGCTTTCTGGTAATCGTCAGCCGTAATGTCGCTAATATTGCCGTTGGTCGCGCCAGTGAATTTGGTTTTCGCAATTGCAGTAACTTCGCGTTTCGCTACTTCTGCATCGATGCGACAGGTTAGGTACTGCGAACGTTCTTCAAGAACAGTCTCGATAAACGCAGCGCTACCCATTTGGTCTACTGCTGTTGGCTCTAGGGATACAACCCATTCTTCTAGCACTACAGAGCCACCAGCCGCCTGTTCTTCCTCTAGAGTAAGAGTGAACATGCCAGCGCCGTAAGTCGCTTCGTCTGCTTTCGCAAGCGTGATAGAGCGGTTATCGGATTGCGCACCGTCTTTGATAGCGATCGCTAAAAATTCGCCATCTTCAAGTGACAGGTCAGCCGAGTAGTTGATCGCTTCGTTAGTGATCGTCACTTCGTCTGCTGGTTTGGTTAGCTTGATAGCTGGATAGGTTGCCGTTTTTGGTACGACACGAACCACAAGGCCATTACCGCCGCGCAAGGCTTCATCAAGAACGCGCATGCCGTCAGCCAATTTGCCAAGGCTTGAGTGGTAAGGCTTACCTAGCTTGTCTAGGAAGTTAGCCGCCGTTACCGGAATCACTTCGAACGGCTTACCTTTTTGAGACACAATCACACCGCCAAACACTAGCTGGTTAGAGCCAGTGCCTTGCTTAGGTGTCGAGTCAGCGTTAATTGGCGAAACCGCAACTTGTGAGACGTTATCCATTGAAAATTCAATCTTACTCATCTTCTGTCTCTTTCAGCGTTAGATCCTGTGCTGCAAGCTGGTCTACAATTTCTTGCAAACCCGCTTGAGCAATACCTTTCACCGCAATCACGTTGTCTTTCGTCATTTCGGTTAGTTGCTCAACCGTTGTCACACCGTGGTTAATCAGTGCTTTTTCAACGCTCGCGCTTAGCTCAAGTGCTGATAGCGCTGTGCCTTTGTCGCTGGTGGCTGTGTCTGGTTTCGTTTGAACTTCTGGTAAAACCGTTGGCTCAAGGCGAACCGAAACGAGGCCGTTTGGATAGGCCGCTTCCACTTCGTGTTTGAAGCGGTTCACGTTGAAAACTGAGAGAGGGAAATCTTTGGCCAGTGGCGGCATAACGCGACCCTGAACCGTGATTTCCTTTGGTGTGTGGTTGGTGATTAAAACGATCGTTTCTTTCATCGAATCCCCCAAGAGCGGCAGCCCGTAAGACTGCCGCTTACTTGCCTTATGCCGTTGCTTCTACAGGAGCTTCATCGATAAGTTTCACGCGGTAGAAGTAGTCTTCTCCGTCGAATGGATGGATTTCGCCGTAGGCCAGTTCGTATAGCGTGTTAGACGCTACTAGACCTTTACCGATTGGATGCGTGTACATGGTTGCTGCGATTGCATCACCTGCTACGTAGCCCGCTTCTGAGTGAGAAGAACCGCGACCGTAACAAAGCATGTCGTTCGTACCGATCACTACCGGACACTCGAACACTTTCCACATGCCGAACAACTTGCCTGCGTAGTGGATAGCGTTTTTCTGTTGGTAGTTAGCCGGAGCTACGAAATATGGAGCACCTAGTGACTTAAGGATTGTTGACGCGCCAGTACCAGCAAAGATACCTGTCATGCCAGTTGTGCGAGTCGCTTGTAGGATCTTCGTAGAAACGTTTAGAAGAACTTCGTTTAGACGTTCACGATGTAGACGCCAATCTTCACCAGCCGCTACGTAGATATTGAATGTTTCTTCGCGTGTACAAGCAAAGTCCATATCTACTAGGTGGCGAGTCGCTTTTTCCGATGCCAATGTGTTGCGCATGTGGCTCATCTGCAGCGATTTGAGATCTTGGCCAAATTCGCGTTGCATTGTGAACATCGCTTGAATAGTCGCGTCTGCTGCGATTGCGTTTTGACGTGGGCGCAGTATACGAGAGTCCATATCATGGTCGATCGTTGGGATAAGGTCAGGGCGTCTTTCAATGTCTACTTCGAACTCGATGTGCAGAACCGTCCCTGATGGTAGGGCTGATGTTGGAGTGACGGTAACTTTGCCTTTTGCATGGTCAATCTGACAGTTAATAACCATACCGTTGTGAGTACCTGTCATTATTTGACTACCGTTGCTGTCTAGGTCGCGAGCCACACGTTTATGGTTAATAAATAGGGAAACAGATGTCTTAGTGAATGGGATCTCAAACTTGGTGTGTTTTAGGTCAGTCTTAGAGTCAAACACATGAGTTGTCTTAGTGCCGTCTGGTTGCTGTTCATCGACAAACTTGTAACGCTGACGCATAGACGAGTATTGGCCAACCGTTGCTTGGTCGATTTCAGTCCCCGCTGCGAAGTCACCAAAATTTGAGCCAGTGCGGCGGTAAACTTTGAAGATCTCAACTTCGTTCGCACCTGCTGGGATCATGGTTACAGCGTCAAGTGTTGCTGTCTCAAGGAGAACAGGAAGCACTAGGCCAACCATCTTCGCACGAATTTCAACACCCTCAGATGTTGATAGAGATTGACCGATAGACTCAAGCATCATTGCGCCTGTTGAGCCATCACGCTTAGCACCCTCTAGCGTCATCATGTTACGCATAGTTGCGTGAGCTGATGCCATTAGTTCATCACTAGGTAGGTGGCCGTAAGTCTTTTCGTATTCACGCACCGCAGACTGCATGCCTGATACGATGCTAACTGCTGTTTCTTGAGACACTGACTCGAACATAGGCTCATTCGCAATGGCTGACAAAATAGCCGCGCCACGAGAATTGTCGTCAGTTAGAAACATGCCTGTTTGTGAATCGAATTGGGATTCGATGCATAGATTACGCATTGCTTGAGCGCCTAAATGAATCGCCTCAATGCGTTTGTTGAAGTTAGAACGTTTATCTGCCATGTAAGTAAACCTTAATTATTAATTGATTGTGTTCGGAATGGTTAAGTGCTGGAAAGCGGTAAAAATTCGCTCAATTTCGGATAGTAATTAAGATTTATTTCGAAAAAAATAGGGGTAAAGTCTCGTTTAAATTATTGTTATATAATGAATTTATTTATTTTTGTGAGCTTTTGTGGGAATGGTAACGACAGGGGATTTCTATGTCGTTGATCGTGTGTTTTTGTTGAGAGAAAAGGGGATAGGAAAGGGCATCTAAAAAAAATTTAAAAAATTTTCAGTTGTTATAGGGTTCCTGCCAAAAAGCCGAACACGTTGCTTAGTAGCTCTTGTGTGTCAGTCTCTAAGCTTGGAAGCTCAACCCCATAGAAAACGGCCAAAAAGTCACGAACAATGAGTTGATAAACGACCACCAGCGCGATGCTCCACATCATAGCGGCGCGTCCAGTACGTACCAATGTGTTAGAGCTGGCCGCTTCAAGCTCTGCCAGTTTGTAGGCAAACTCTTTGCGTTCTTCGTCACTGGTAAACACACGATCACCAAACTCGGTCAGTTCGCGGATAATGCCACCTACTTTCTCGCTGGTGGCGCTCTTAAATAAACTACTTGTAAACACTTTTGCTAGTCCCATCATTAGTTGCTCTCTTTAATGTGTTCTGCGAACGCTTCTGCCAGTGCTACGGCTAGCTTTTCGCGCAGTTCCAATCCCTTTTGTAACGACTCGTCGTTAGACAAAAAGAACGGCTCCAAAATCACGGCTGGCATTTTGGTTTTCATCAAGAAACGCCAACCGCGAGTATCAGTACCAGTGTTCGAGATAGGCTTAAGGCCACGATCACGCTGTCCGATAAGTCCAGCCACCGCTTTTTGTAGGCGCTGAGCAAGTGCTTGACTCTTGTCCGACTTATGCCAATGCAATGTCTCTGAACCTTGAACTGACTTATTGGCCACGCTGTTACAATGTAACTCGATGGCATAGTCAGCGCCCGATTCGTTCACATCACCGATCATCCGTGAGTAGGTGTCTCGATACATGATCACTGGAAGAATGTCTCGCTTATGTAGCTCGGCGGCCAATAAGCTGGCTAGGGGATGATTATATACATACTCATTAATTCCGAATGTTTCATTGTAAGCGCCGCCATCTTTAAAACTATGGCCAACAACAATACAGACTTTTTTCATTTTATAAATCTCAAAACTTAGCTTAACTAATATACGCTTAGGTATTGACTATGTTCGGAATAGGAAATATATTTTCTTTACCAGGTCGGCATCCCAATCGACTGGTGTCAACTAACGTTGAAACTTCATTTTTAACCTTTGTAATAGCTTCTTGCGCCGCGAACACTTACCTCGCGGCTTTTTTTGCCTGCAATTTAGAAAAAAACCAGCTTAGAAAAAACCAGCGCGAACGCTGGCTTTGCTTGGATTATGGTCGGTTTTGAACGGGCTCTATCTTGTTTGATTTGAAGTAATCAAGAACAGGATTAACTCGATAGGGTTCTACGTGGAAGCTGGCCATCACCTGATCTTTACGCATCAAGTAAAACTGATTTCCGCTGTATCGCACCGCATCAAATATCACGTTCATTCTGCACCCATCGTACATGTATTCTCCCTCAACACTGAGGCTTTTGCGTATCACAAAGGATAGTCGCGCCTTGGTGGATTTAAGCTCGTTTCGAGCTCTAAATAGGTTAATTGCTAGTACGATGATAAGCGACATTAATCCGCATAGTTCATATGCGTTTAAATAAACTGAATAACTCATTTTGTCTTTTTTCTAGTGCGAATAGGAAAGGTATTAGCAACAAAAGCATTCTACAGTCTAAATACCTCTGCTGTCGCGTCTTTGATGCTCGTTTTTTTCGTCTGGTTGCTACAAATGGTAAATGAAATCGCCTTAGTGAAGTAGCCTAACGCTAAGGTGCGTTCCTCTTTCGACGCAATGATCATTGCGTCAATCACCGCGCTTGAGCTGGTCACGCCACCATCAAGGGGAGCCATGATCTCGTTTAGCGCATTCGCTTGGCTTTCTAGTTCCGGCGGCAAGTCTGGTGGCGGTAAGGTTGCACCGTTCTCTGACTCACTACCGCTTGTTGGTGGCGTTAATGCAGTATTGATTTGCGCCATAAGAGATACGGCTGCATCAACATGGCCAGAAAGACCGTTGATCACTGCCTCAAGCGCTTTCAGTTCTTCCTTGCTGGTAATTGGCAAGATACTCGGAGCGGGTACGTTGTCCTCTGTACCATCAACCTTGTGTTTGATGTTCACACCAATAGACACTTGTTCGAGGTCGGTTGGATCGGTGATCAACACTAGGTGCTCATTCCATTGCGTTAACGTGGCCACCGTTGCGCTCACTGAGTCATTCAAACCCTTAAGCGTTACCACTAACTGCGATGCGCCTTGGTAGTCCTCAATATCCTCGCTCACGCAGCCTGATAGCTTCCCTGACAAACTTTCACACTTCACCTTAAGGGATTTGCCTCGGGTAAGGTTCTCCGCTTCCTTAAGGCCGCCTACGTCTAAAAACTGGCGAAACTGTTCGATTTGCTCTTGTGTGTCTAACATCAAATTGCCTCAATCAATCGTCATCAAGTCGTTACCGTTTACCAGCGTAGCGCCACACCCAAGGGCATCGCCTACCATAGCGACCGGAACGCCATTAACAGTAAGTTTTGAACTACCAGTAATAACGCCTACGTGCGGCGGGGTATCTGGTTTTACGTGCATGACGGATATATCACCCGTACCTAATACATTAATTCCATTCACGGTCAGTAGTGGCTGGCCAGAAACAAAAACACCTGGACTAAAGCCACCATGACCACTATCCACACTCCCTACAATTCCTACGGCTGGCATAGTGCATTACCCTAATGTAAATGGAGCTGCGGCAGCCTTAACAGCGAACTGGCCACCAGCATCGATATTGACGTTACCACTCGCTTTAATGGTCACTTCATTGCCCTCTAGGTTGGCTTTACCGGAGGCTTTTACGGTTGTATTACCACCCGCTTCGATGTTCGCATCGCCTTTCACTTTGATAGTTAGTGCGCCTCCGATTTGCTCCAATGTGTTCCCTGTTGAGCTGCGAAACGCATTGCCCTCGACGTGGATAACACATTGGCCATCTGGTGTGATATCAATGGCTGTGCCGCTTTGGGTATGCGTTACTGAGTAGCCGCCTTGATGCGTGATGAGCTCGCGCAAACCAAATCGCACAAAGAGCGCATCTTTGCGGTCATAGGCTGGTGGCTCGGGTTCACCCTCGGCTCGTTTAGGCTGATAGGCTTCTCCGTTCACCTCGCTTGGTAGGTACGACTCATAGTTAGGCGCGTAGTAAAGCGATCCGGTAATACGGGGATAACGGGTATCGCCATTACGAGGAAAATCCACCCAAACCAGATCCCCTTTTTCCACTGGCACTGCATGGCCACCACTCGGTTTTGCACCTAATGGCAGTAGAAACTCGGCAAAAGGTAAATCCTTATCGGGGATTCCATCCCAATAACCAAGCAAGCGAACGGATACCATGTACAAGCCTTTCGGATGGTCGGTATTTACCACTTCGGCCTGATAGCTACCAAACAAGCGGTTAGTGACGTTGGTGCGTGTTCTGTTCTCTGACGAATCGCTCATAGGTTTCTGACTCCCAACTCGATACGACACTGATACCGGTTCCCACGTTGGCAATGGGCGACACGGTTCATGATTTGTTTCTCTGGCATGGACTCATCCAGCTCGGTAGCGGGTAGCCGTTTATGGAATAGCACTGAGCACACCGAAAGAGGCGTAAAGGCAGTATTTCCGGTAAGTTCCACATCCAAAATAGGGATGATGGCCATGTGTTGATTATTCAGCGCCTTGGCTTGTGGAACGCTGACCATGACCATCGCGCCCGAACGTTGGCCACCTTGGAAGCCCTCGACGGTATCCCAAGAGGCATAGTTACGGTTAAGAACGCGCTCAAACAGGGCTTCCTCTCCGATAATGGAGTAGTTCGCAATGCTGTGCTCTGCTTCCTCTGGATTCGACTGTTCCAGCTTGAATTGCTCGCTCATATCCATGTTCTTGAGCGACTTAAAGTGCATAACACCACGGCAGACAAACGCCACTGAGCCGTAATCTCTGGCCATTGTTCGAATTAAGCGAGACTTAGTACCACCAGCATTTAAATGGTACGTAGCGCCACGCTCAAAGCTGTCACATTCGATTTTTAGCTCGGGTAACAGCTCGGCCAGAATGTCTTTAGGCTGCATTTCAACAAAGAATCGAGGAGTTGTGACTGGCTCTTTAAGTAGGTGCGCATCCTTTTGGAATGCTTGAACGGTAAGCATACCGTCAGCGCTGGTGGACTTGGCCACAATGAATTTTTCAATCCAAACCTGATCGCCTCGCTCGTTCACATCGGCCATCGTGACCTCGATCTCTGAACCGCGCTTAATCCCGTAGTAATCCCGATAAACGGCAGCCTGATCCATGATTTCCATAACCAGCTTGTTGCCGTCCATCGAAGCACACTCAATGTAGGTAAACGAATGAATGTGCTCGATAGGGATGTCATTTTCGTTGGTGACAACTTTTTGGGCGAGAAAGTATTCTTTGTTACTCAATGACTCGGCCTCCCACACCAATCGCACCCTGACGGACAGCGATCGACTCGGCCTCATAAACCTCTGCAATCACTTCAAAAGAGATTGAGGAAGCAAACAGGCGAGTATTTTCATGGTCTACTTCGGCGGGTTCGGTCATCGCATCTTTACGGCCACGTATCTCGATGTTGATTTCCATTTCAGTACCCGCGAGCATGGTTTTCGCTCTGAATACATGCTTACGCTTGCCCTTGGTATGACGTAGCCAAACCATTAAACCTAGCGCTAGGCGGCTAAGGGTAGACTGGTTCCAAGCTAGGGCATTAATGCGGTAGGTAAGCGCGACAAAGGACTTATTAATCACGGCATAAGGCTGGCCTTGTTCATTGGCCAGTTCGCCATAGTCAGCAATATCGACGTACTCCCCGCCATCAACAAACCCAATCACCGGATCGCGCGTGATGTAGCAAACAGGTAAAAGCTCATTACGGTTTGCTTTCACCTTGTCGCCCAACTTTGCCGTTAACTTAGATAGGAATGACACTGGATCGTTAAAGTTGCCGTAGTAAATCTTTCTCGACTTATCACGGCCAACAAAGCGAGAAAACTCACTGTTCTCTCGCCGTTTAGTGTCAGTCACAACTAAGGAATCAAGCACGTTCTGGAAAAAGGCAGCTACCGCACGGTCAATGTCGGTTAGCTCTGTGTGTTCTACCTTGCCATCGAATGTCACTACATCGCATGGGATTTCAAAGAACGTCTCATCCAGTTGCATGATTAGTCCTCCAAATCGTCCAGCTCGTAATACTTACGGCCTTTTACGATAGTGATGCACTTATCGCTTCGGTGTAAGGTCACATCGAACTTGTGGAAGTTGCTCGTTAGGATAGGTAGGTAAGCCGATACAGGCTCATTGCGTTGGTAGCCGTCTCGCGTTTTACGGCCTTTACCGGATCGGTTGCCCTCATAGATTTGAATGACCGCGCAATCAAAATCAATCTTGGCCATGTCTGCGATCGCTGCATCGAGATCTTTGTGCATGTTAAGCACGTTCGCGCACAACATGACGCAAAAACGGCGTTTTGAACTGTCAATTTCGGCAATATTGTTTACTACGCCTTTGGCTTTTGAACTCGGGTCAAAGTGAGTGACCGTCATGCTCTGCTTGTGGCAGTTAGTAAGACATTCTTCTGTTAGGTCGGGAAACTTACCGCAACCAAAGCTAAGAATGTTGTTCGCGTATGACCAGTTAGGCGCAAGTCTGCTAAGGCGCTTTGCACTGGCTGGCACTTGCTTTCGGCTAGTCTGTAATGTCATGCACACTCCAAAATTGGAGCGGCGCTTTAAGGATGGGGTGGACTAGGGCTAATATGAACGCAAATTATACACCTCGACGCCATTGACCCTAAATAATCAAAACGGCGCATATAAATGTAATGCGCATCAAATAAATCTTGTGAACTCTCAAGCCAATTGCGTTGCGTTTGATGTTTAAGGTGCATGCGGCGGCATTCGGTAATGCGTTGCTCACACCTTAACAGGACGTTATATGCCAGTAATCAGAAAGTCGATAGCAGAGATGATCTCGTCTCTAAAAGTGCTTAAATCATTTACAGGCTCGCTTAGAATTTTGGTTGGTACACTTGCCATTTGATGAGTCAGAATTACGAAATCACCTTCATCAATATGGATTACGGGACATAGATGACTGGGCGCTTTTTTCTCTAACAACTCAGTAGGCGTTAGCGGAATAACTAATCGAGTGTTCAATGTATCAAGCAGTTCACTTTGAACGTCAACAAAGTATGGATATGCGGTTGAAGTGCTTTTATCGTTGTTTTTGTATAGCGAAAATTGTGGCATTAGAATACTCGGTAAGAATCAGAAAATAGTCCGTGGTTTTCAGTTAGCTCGTTGCAAGCATTAATGGCATCAGCATTTTGCTCTAACCATTCAGCTTTCAGGCGTTGATTCACTTCTTTCTCAAGTGCCTTTTCCATTGTTGCTGAAAGGTTAATATTTAAGCGTTTAGCCTCGGCAAGTAACTCACTATTTAAGCTTAAGTTTGTAGCTTTCTTTGGTGCTTGCGTACTATATGCGTTTCTCATGACTGTAACCTATGCGTATTGTATGTGCGCATAAATTATAGGCACAGTACAAGCACATAACAAGAGACTATGGCGTCAATAGTTAATTTTTGAGGCTATCTGTATCCCACATAACACCATCTCTTAGCATTGAA
>NZ_JAWOTX010000031.1:0-61573 GCF_033339115.1 Vibrio sp. 947
ACATAAGTAATGTTTGAATTGACTGTGCTGAATCTTTCGATTCAATGGTCACTTCGTTTCATTGAAACCTAATTTGATACTGAAGTATCGAATTGGATTATCATCAACGAGTGCCCACACAGATTGATAGGTCTATATTGTTAAAGAGCAACTCTTCTTTGTGATTGACATCACTTCGGAAGAGGCGGCCATTCTAGCGAGATAATTTATCGTGTCAAACACTTTCTTCAAATTATTTCGTTTTTCTTTTCAGCCTTATCAACTTCGCTTAAACCCTTCTGAGCCCTTGCCCTGTCGACGAGGAGGCATTATAGAGATCGCGCTCACATTGGCAAGTGTTATTTTTCAAAAATTGCAAAAATAATGGTTAAACGATGAGTTTTCGATCAAACCTTTATTTATTCAACTTTACCCCAAACTCTCACACAACTTATCCACAGAGTTGTGCTTTGAGACGTATTTTTCAAGTACCATAAATAAAGAAAGCTGCTTTATTGCAGCTATCTTTATTAAACTTAACCTAAACTCTATTTAAAGAGTATTATGGCTATATGCCAGACCCATCTTGTTCAGAGCCATCATCTTCGTGTAGGCCACATTCTCGCTTTAAGCCAAAGAATCGAGTTTCTTCCTCTGACATTCCCGGCTCCCATTTACGAGTGGTATGTGTATCACCAACTGAAAGGTAACCTTCATCCCACAATGGGTGGTATTTAAGGCCGTGTTGTTCTAAGTAGTAATGAACGTCTTTATTAGTCCAATCAATTACTGGTAGAAATTTAAACACACCGTTCTGAATGGATAGAATCGGTAAACCTGCACGAGATTTACTTTGCTCTCGACGCAATCCAGAGAACCACGTTCCAACATTAAGCTCTTTTAACGCTCGACGCATCGGCTCAACTTTATTGAGCTTGTTGTATTTTTCAATTCCCTCTACGCCCTGCTCCCATAATTTTCCATATCGAGCTTCTTGCCAATTCGCACTTTCTTTGGCTCGATAAACTTTTAAATTTAGGTTGAGAGCATCTGTCAGCTCATCGATAAATCGGTACGTCTCAGCAAACAGGTAACCAGTATCGGTTAGAATGACGGGGATGTCCGCTTTAGCGCGAGTAACTAAATGAAGCATAACCGCGGCTTGAATACCAAAACTAGAAGAAACCGCGAACTCGCCTTCTAGATTATCTAAAGCCCACGCTACTCTCTCTTGTGCTGAAAGCTTTTCGAGCTCGACATTAATTTGAGCAAGACGGAGGATTTGCTCCGTCTTTGTTAATGTCAGTAACTCTGTGAGCTCCAGCTTGGATGCTACAGAATCAAGCATGAAAGTCCCTCTTTGATACGAGCACTTCTTGGATAATGCCAGCACGAATAGTGAAATCGCCAAAGGCTTCGCCTTCTTCACGCTCTTTCGACCATCGAGCCACCAGCAGATCAATCTCTTCTAAGATTTGCTTATCCGTGATGTTCTCTTTATACATTTTAGGTACTCGAGTACCAGCACGGTTACCACCTAGGTGCAAGTTGTAACGACCCGGCGCTTTGCCAACTAGACCAATTTCAGCCAACATTGCGCGACCACAACCATTTGGACACCCAGTTACACGCAAAATGATGTTGTCATTTTCTGGTAGGTTGTGCTTCTCCAGAATCCCCTCCACATCAGTAACAAACTGAGGAAGGAAACGTTCAGCTTCTGCCATCGCTAGCGGACAAGTTGGAAAAGCAACACACGCCATTGAGTTCTTACGCTGTTCACTTACGCCGTCGTCCATTAAGCCATGTTCACGAGCGATCTTTTCAATTTTCGCTTTTTCGTTTTTAGGTACACCCGCAACAATTAGGTTTTGGTTCGCTGTCATGCGGAAATCGCCTTTGTGGATTTTGGCAATTTCAGCAACACCCGTCTTAAGTGGTTTACCTGGAAAGTCTAATAAGCGACCGTTTTCGATGAAAAGCGCTAAATGATATTTACCATCAATTCCTTCTACCCAGCCAATACGGTCACCACGTTCTGTGAATTCATATGGACGGCTTTGCTCAAACTTAACACCAGCACGTTTCTCGACTTCCGCTTTAAAGACATCGCTACCTACACGATCCAATGTGTATTTGGTTTTTGCGTTCTTACGGTTTGAACGGTTACCCCAGTCGCGCTGAGTTGTTACTACAGCTTCGGCAACATCAAGTGTCTTGTCCAGCGGAATAAAGCCAAAGTCGTCAGCGCGGCGCGGATAAGTTGATGTATCGCCATGCGTCATCGCTAAGCCGCCGCCGACCAGGACGTTAAAACCAACCAGCTTGCCGTTATCTGCAATCGCTACGAAGTTGAGATCGTTAGCGTGTACATCTACGTCATTTTGCGGTGGGATAACCACTGTGGTTTTAAACTTACGTGGTAAGTAGTTCTTGCCTAGAATCGGTTCGTCTTCTTCCGTGCTTTCAACTTTTTCACCGTCTAGCCAAATCTCTGCATAAGCGCGTGTTTTCGGAAGCAGGTGTTCACTGATTCTCTTCGCCCATTCGTAAGCTTCTTGGTGTAACTCTGACTCCACTGGATTAGTGGTACACAACACGTTACGGTTTACATCACCCGCGGTTGCAATCGAATCAATACCAATACTGTTGAGCGTTTGATGCATCAACTTAATATTCGGTTTTAATACCCCATGAAACTGGAACGTTTGGCGAGTCGTCAGACGAATACTTCCATATAAAGAGTGCTCCGTTGCGAACTTGTCGATCGCTAACCATTGCGTTGGCGTGATGATGCCTCCAGGCATACGAGCACGAAGCATCACATTATGTAATGGTTCCAGTTTTTGCTTTGTGCGTTCATTACGGATATCACGATCGTCTTGTTGATACATACCGTGGAAACGAATTAACTGGAAGTTGTCGGCAGTAAAGCCACCAGTAATACGGTCCTGTAAATCTTGCTCAATGGTGCCACGTAATAAGTTGCTTTCTCGCTTCAGGCGCTCGTTATCAGATAGCGGCCCTAACTCTTCACCTAATACAACCTGCTTATTATTGTCCGTAGAAAAAGTCATTAGTACACATCCCTCTGATAACGTTTCGCTTTACGTAGGTCATTAATAAATTGTTCTGCATCGTCACGCGGCATCTTGCCTTCTTGTTCAGCAACGATAACCAATGCGTCGTGCACATCTTTTGCCATACGCGTTGCATCACCGCAGACATAGATATAAGCGCCTTCTTGGATCCACTGCCACACTTGAGCTGCGTTTTCTAAGATGCGATGTTGTACGTAAACCTTTTCTACTTGGTCACGACTAAAGGCAACATCCAATCGGCTTAGTACTCCTGACTTGAGATACTTTTGCCATTCCACTTGGTACAAGAAGTCTTGAGTGAACGTGCGATCACCAAAGAACAACCAGTTTTTGCCTTCAGCATCGCGGTTTTCACGCTCCTGAATAAAGCTACGGAATGGTGCGATCCCTGTGCCAGGACCAACCATGATAATTGGAGTGCTATCATCTTCCGGCAGTTTGAAGTTGTTGTTATGCTCAACAAATACTTTAACTTCACCCCCCTCTTCGAGACGCTGTGCTAAGAAACTAGACGCACCACCATATCGTTTTTCGTCGTTTTGTTCGTACTCAACCAAAGCAACCGTTAGGTGTACTTCTTCATCGACCTCTTCTTGGCTTGATGCAATAGAGTAAAGGCGTGGAGTAAGGCGACGAAGCAAACCAATCAATTCATCTGCGGTTAACTTGGTTTTCTTTTCTGCCAGTACATCAACGATTTGAGTATTTGCAGAGTACTCGCGAAGCTTATCTTTATCTTCAACTAACTTTTGTAGCTTCTTGCTACCGGATAACTCGGCAAACTTTGTGATGAGCTGCGGGTTAGATGTTGTGATTTCATATTTACTCACAAGAGCACTGTGGATTGACAAGCTTTCACCATCAACGTCAACAGTCTCAACCCCAGACAAACCGACCTTACCAAGAATGGCATTTGCAAGTTCCGAGCTATTTTCAAACCACACACCTAGTGCATCACCTGGCTGATACGTTAAGCCCGAGCCTTCTAAGTCGATTTCTATATGACGAACGTCTTTTCCAGAGTCACGGCCCGTGATTTTTTGACTGGTCAGTAACGTCGCAGTGTACGGATTTTGTTTATTGTAAGGAGAGTGCGCAGTCGCAGCTTGACCCACAGGAAGTTGAACCACATCCGCTTCAGAGCCAGAAGACAGTGTATCTTTTACCTTGTCTAACGCATTCTTACGCCATTCAGTTGCAGGGGCTTCATAATCCACATCGCAATCAAGACGCTCGATAAATGGAGTCGCGCCTAGCTTTGATAGGTAAGTGTCGAAGTCTTTACCGGTCTGACAGAAGAACTCGTAGCTAGAATCTCCCAATGCAATAACACCATATTGCAGGTTTGGCAGCTTAGGAGCCTTCTTCGATTGCAAAAACTCATGTAGCTCAATGGCATTGTCTGGCGCTTCGCCTTCGCCGTTAGTCGATGCCACAATAATGACATGCGTTTCTTTGGCTAAGTTTTTACCTTTGTAATCGCTTGCATCAAAAAGTTCGACTGCAATTCCTTCTGCTTTTGCTTCCTGTTCCAGAGCTTCAGCAACACCTTTAGCATTGCCCGTTTGGGAAGCAAAAATAATACTCAACTTACCTGCTGGCTTCGCTGATACGGCTGCCGTTGCTTGTGCAATTGGCGTTACCGCTGTGTTTGGTTGATTTTGAGCTAATCCCCAAAAATACCCACTGACCCAAGCAAGTTGCTGTGAAGACAACTCAGAGACAGTTTGTTGGAGTGAGCTAATTTGTTGGTCATTCAGAGGGCTTGCGATTGGAGGATTTCCTCCTTGCCCATTATTATCTTCAGACACATTCTTGTGAGAATACTCATTCTTTTGAAAAGACATTATCACGACATCCCTATTCATTGCGTGACGATAGAGTACCCACTCTCCTTAATAACAAGAAAGAATAGAAGTGAATGTTTTATAACTTTTTGGAAGTAAGAACGGCTTACTTTTTGCTCATCGATCTTCAATGCGGACTTGTTGAAAGCCTACTGCCATTGCCGATTTTGACGCAGTATCCAAATCTTCATAAAGACATTCTTCGCCGTGACTGTCCGTTAGAAAAACAAAACCACCGCGCGCATGTCTGAACTCTACAACCCAACCACCCTCTTGGATTGCAGGCTCAATAATCGCTTCGATAAGCTGATTTTCACGGAATAGATGTCTTAGTTCATTTATTGTCATCGCTATCCCTGCTTTAACTTTCACATTGCTCCTAGGTAAGCATGGTCTAAGTCAGCCAAATAGGGAGAAATTTCGATTAGATATAATGAAGTGATATAAAAAAACGCCGCTTATAAAGCGACGTTTTAAGTAAATCGAGTATCTAACATGGCTGAATTTAGAACGCGTATTCCGCACTCACAAAGAAGCCGTTAGCAAAAATAAACTCTTTCCCTAGATCCGACATGAATTTATCGGACTCTAAATCAATCACACGGTAACCTCCACGAAAAGCCAGTCGAGCTTTTTCGAGCGGTACATTGTATTGTACACCTGCCATGAAATCGGTGCTTTTGATACCTTTGTTGTCACCAAAGTTTATCTCACCAATCACATCAAAGTTTGTATCCGGAACTTGAATTTCTGCGTAACCATACCAAGCCCAAATCAGCTCATCAAATTCTTCTACACGCCTGCTTGAGCCAGCATCAATGTATTTAGTGTCACTTAAATTACTTAACGTGAGACCCGCATCAAAGTGCAATAAATCATGCTCTAGAACGTGGTAATACAAGGTTAAATCGAGCTTATCGAACCCCATGTAATCCGCATCAACACTTGAGTAACGAAGGCGCGCATTAGGGACGTATTTAACATCATGTTCAATCGCCGCGTAAAAAGTGCCCGCGGTACTGCTATCTCGTCTCACTTCATTAACTTTAGTGTCGGCAGCCCATACCTCTGCGCCGACTTTTGTCGATACAGAGTACTCTGCAAAAACAGGAAAAGATACTGCCAACGATAATGCCGTTAAAGCGATGTTCGCTTTATTTGTCATGTAGTATTTACTCCGAGATAGCTGATATTCACGTAGAGGACGTGGGAGGAAATATACCATATTCTCACGCCTCTCCATCAACTAAATGATGTTACTCATTATTTATAGCGGGGCTGAGCGACGTAATTCTTGAAGAACCAAATACCCAATGCAATCACGATTAACCATGGTAATAGTTTGAGTACCGCTCCAACCATTCCCAGTAAAAACATCACAACTAACGCAATACCAGTTGCTGCGAATACGGTCATCATTGTGATACCCGTAACCAACAAGGTCGCCGCAAAGACTAAAATAAAGATTAGCTCCAACATAATCACTTCTCCATTTGTTTTCAATAAACAGAGCAGTTTCCATACCAACTTATAGAGAAGAATTTAAGATTATGATTTTTAATAAAAAAACAAAACCAGAGGCATTTCTGCACTCTGGCTTTATCATTCTTTAGTTGGTAATTTTAGCCATTCACTGGCGAATTTTACACATTCAATTCTTTTGGAATCTTAGCTAGCGCGTCTTGCAATACTTCTAGACCAGAACCTGGTTTGTGCGCATTTTCACTGATATGACGACGCCATTGACGAGCACCGGGCATGCTTTGGAACAAACCTAACATGTGACGGGTAATGTGACCAAGGTACGCACCTTTCGCTAATTGCGCTTCAATGTATGGGTACATCTCTTCAACAATTTCGCTGCGTTTCTTCACTGGAGCGTTAGAGCCAAACAACTCTTGGTCTACCGATGCCAGTAGATATGGGCTTTGGTATGCTTCACGACCAATCATCACACCGTCAAGATGCTGAAGATGTGCTTTTGCTTCTTCTAATGACTTCACGCCACCGTTAATCGCAATCGTTAGGTGTGAGAAGTCTTGCTTCAATTGGTAAGCGCGTGGGTAATCCAATGGTGGGATCTCACGGTTTTCTTTTGGGCTTAAACCACTTAACCAAGCTTTACGAGCATGGATAGTGAACTGCTCACAGCCACCCTTTTCTGAAACAATAGAAACGAAATCCGTTAAGAACTCGTAAGAATCTTGATCATCAATACCAATGCGAGTCTTGACTGTTACAGGGATATCGACCACGTCTTTCATTGCTGCGACACAATCCGCAACTAACTGCGGTTCAGCCATTAGGCAAGCACCAAATCGACCGTTTTGTACGCGGTCAGATGGACATCCCACATTTAGGTTAATCTCATCGTAGCCACGCTCTTGCGCTAGCTTGGCACACGTAGCCAAATCTGCTGGGTTTGAACCACCAAGTTGAAGGGCTAACGGATGCTCTTCTTCGTTATAAGCCAGGAAATCTCCTTTTCCATGAATGATCGCACCTGTCGTCACCATTTCAGTGTACAGCAGGGTTTCTTTGGTCATTAAGCGATGGAAGTAGCGACAATGACGATCAGTCCAATCTAACATCGGAGCAACTGAAAGGCGAGAAGATGGGTGCATGTTGTGAAAATCCCTAAGTATCATTAACTTACAGCAAAAGCCACTTAAGGGCATTGCAATATATTCCGTCCGATTTTAGCTGATTTTAGCTTTGAGGGACTGATAGGGGATAGCTTGAGGGACATTAACAGTCCCCAAAAAATCCTTAGTGGCGCGGATTATAGCGATTACAAGCTACTGCATCAACGCGCCACTAATTTACACACGCCAAAACACCTCCAAATTTGAAAGTATGAGAGGCAAGAATGGCAACTATTAATATTGAAAAGGTTCAACGTAAAACGGGCATTAAATACAAAGCTCGCGTGCGCGCATCACGTCACAACAAAAGAGTATTTGAAAAATCAAAAACATTCGAAAAAAAAGCGCTTGCATTAGCTTGGGCAAAGCAGGTTGTTCAAGATCTTAATGAGAATGGTATCCCTTCTATTGATATTCCTAAAAAAAGTATTTTGATTGGCGACTTAATCACGCTATACCTTGAGGATCAAATAACTTCGAAAAATCTAGGTCGTTCCAAAACTGCTGTACTTAGACGGCTACGAAGCTACGACATAGCTTTAGTAGAGGCAGATCAATTAACCGCTACTCACTTGGTTCGACACTGCAGAGAAAGACTCAACGAACCAACAGCACCACTCCCCCAAACCGTGTATCAAGACGTCACTTATCTACGGAGTGTTATCAACGTTGCAGGGCCGATATTTGGCTACAAAGCTAATATCCACGCTCACAATGAGGCCATCCCTACGCTCGTAAAGTACGGATTAATTGGTCGAAGTGACAAGCGTGATCGCCGCCCAACCAAAGACGAGTTGATTATTGCCGAAGAGGGACTACGAAAAAGGCAGAATCACCGAGCATCACATATCCCATTAGTAGACATTTTCCACATTTCGATTTTGACCTGTATGCGGCTAGGAGAAATTACTCGTATAACGTGGGGCGATTTAAATGTAGGAGATAGAACCTTAACCATTCGAGATCGTAAAGACCCACGTAATCAAAAAGGCAATCACTCTACTATCCCACTTTTCCCCGAAGCCCTAAAGGTTATTCAACGACAGCCAAAAATAGATGAGCGGATTTTTCCATACAACTCAAAATCAGTTAGCGCTGCTTGGCAACGTATGTGTCGTGAACAGGGCATAATAGATCTTCACTATCACGACCTGAGAGCAGAAGGTGCCTGTCAACTATTCGAACGTGGCTTAAATATTGTAGAAATATCAAAAATCACCGGACATAGAGACATCAATGTGCTGAACAACATTTATCTTCGAGTGGGTGTCAGCAATGCTCACCATCGCTAGCAGTGAGAATATTTTTAAAAACATAGCCATTTTGTGAAGTGAATCACAAAATATTTTAAATGAATAAATACATAAAAATCAACAACTTATAATTTTACTATTTGGTAGTAAATTGGCATATATGTGCTAATTTACTACCAAACACCACCGTAAGTAACTGATAAATATTAGTTAATTTTATTTTTCCCAAATTTCCAAGTTCAGACTTTATGGTTTAGCATCACCTGCAGTTGATAAAACTCAATTTAAAGGAGATGTATATGCCATCTGTATTTATTGAAAAGGTGAATTCAAAGAAAGGGGTTACCAAGTTTAAAGTACGCTTTCGTACTCAGGATGGTGACCCAGTGAAAGGTCAAGTAACTCGAACATTTTGTTCTCTTGCAAAAGCGAATGCCTTCAAAAAACGACAAGTAGAACAGTTTACTAAAGGTAATTTCAGTATTTTTTTCTATACAAAGAAAAATACTGAAAAGGAAACAGTTGGAACTATTCTGATCGACTATTTAGTAAATAAATCGACATCAGATAACATCGCACCTAGATCTAAACCGCTGCTAAAACGTATTGCGACTCAATCTCCTATTAGAGACATTCCGGCAGAGAACCTTGCAGGCCATCATTGGTATGATTTAGCTCGATTTATGGAACAAGAATGGAAGATCAAACCCCAAACTGCATCTAATTATCTATCAACACTAAAGTCTGCATTAAAAAGATGTAAGGTCGTTTTGAATTATAAAATCGAATTAAATGGCTATTCAGAAGGTATGTCGGTTGCAAGATTTGATGGTTATGCAGCAGAAAGTGAAGCTAGAACTATTAGGCCGACGAAGAGCTGTCTCAAAAACATCGAGGTAGCACTAATAAAAGAAAAACTATCACAACGTCGCAAAATTCCGATGTTAGAGATATTCAAATTTGCTCTTGGTTCCGCTCTAAGATTGAGTGAAATATGTGGAAAAATTACTTGGCAGGATTTAGATGAAGAAAAACGCACCTTAACAATAAGAAAGCGCAAGACTCCTAGACAAGGAAAAACTATAACATCTTGTTTTGAATTATCAAAAGAGTTGTTTGATATCCTCATATGCCAACCTAGAGGAAAAGATACAGATCCTATTTTTCCTTATAAGCCTGATTCAGTGGGTAGCGCTTGGCGGAGCTTAATGAAAGAACTGAATATAGAAGATCTACACTTTCATGATCTTCGCGCAGAAGCGATATGCAGGCTATTTGAAGCTAACTTATCACTAGCTGAAATTGCCAAGATATCAGGTCACCGAGATCTAAATACATTAAATAACTACTACTTGCGTTTGTTGCCAACATTACCAAGCAAGCTTGCTGCTTAAATAAAGAGCTAATTACATAAATTATTTTCTCCACCTCAAGTTAGGGGGAGTGGTTTCGCTCGCCCTAAATTCACTAAAATAGGTATTTCAACGATGATAAAACCAATTAACAAAATAATAGAAAAAGCAAAGTATCTTTTCGGGAAATTCAAATTTTCTCGTGGTTCTAGTGGGTATGAACATATTCAGGAATGGCTTGTAAAAAGCATTTTCCCTAAGTATTCCTTGGGAGTTATTTACGGAAAATCGGGGTCTAGAAAATCATTTATTGCAATTGATATAAGTTGTGCGATCGCTACTGGATCTTCATGGCAAGATCGAAAAACACACGCTGGAGCTGTTGTATATGTTGCAGCGGAAGGACAAGTTGGTATGTCGAGACGTGTTAGAGCATGGGAAATCGTGAATGGTAAAAAAGTAGAACACCTTTATATTCTCGGTCAAAGCGTAATTATGTCAGAACCATCAGCTAGAAATGATTTGGTTGAGTCTATTCGTCAAATTGAAGATACACATGGCGTCAAAGTCGAATTAATTGTCCTAGACACTTTAGCTAGGAATTTTGAAGGTGATGAGAATAGCTCTGATGCAATGGGTAAGTTCATTCGAGGTTGTGATTTGGTAAAAGAAGTCACCAAAGCATCTATTCTGTGTGTTCATCACAGTGGAAAAGATGCTTCCAGAGGTGGTAGAGGAAGTTCAGCACTTGTTGGCGCGTGTGACTTTGAGTTTCAAGTAAAACACGACTCCAAGACGGGGTTCACAACTCTCAGTAATACGAAGCAGAAAGACGCTGAAGCGGCAGCAGACATGGTGTTTGAGTTTAAGCCTATAGACTTAGGCATTACTTGCGAAGATGGGGAACCAGTTACCTCTCTTGCTTTACTTGCTCCTGCCACGCTCACAACAGACAAAACATGGGAAAACAATGTCTTGTTGATTGGATTGAACGAGGTTTTTGATGGACGCTGTACGAGAGCTGAACTACGAACTATCTTCCCCACCCCAAAAGGGTTAAAACCTAACTCCATAACAAAAAAGTTTGGTCGAGAGTTAGATCAGCTCGTCGAAGCAGGCAAAATTACAGTCCAACAATCTGGAGAAAAGGCTCAAGCAAATGACATAATTACTACAGTGACAAGTTAGAGCTTTGCTAGATGGTGATTTGATTTAATCACAAAGAGGGGGTGACAAGGTGACGCACATATATATGTGCGTCACCTTGTCACCCCCTTGTCTAATTTAAGCAAAGCGAGTTAGTTCATATTGCATTGATACGTATTTATACACTGTTCTTACGCTCAACACTGTTAATCTTTACTAGATTCAAATCATTGCTTTAACTGGAATTGTTCAACCTGATGGAACCAAACTAACGCGCTTATTTCTATAAACATTGTTAATATGAGGGTGTTGCAGTAACATTGTATTGCTCTTTAGCTTAGGACGAATTTCGTCTAGTCGGGTGATTAGCCAGACTCTAACTTATTGAACGGGATTGGGTTGCGAAATGCTCGTACATCTTCGCAGCCAAAACTCGTTCCTCCTTTAGGCTGCGAAGATGTACGAGCATTTCGCTGTCTCTAGTAAAGAGCTAAGCCCAAGAGCATCATTGCTTTTGGGCTTTTTTGTAGAGAGAAATATGAACTTAGTGAAACGACTGGCACGACACCTTGGGAAAAGTGAACTTGAAGTCATACATTTCTTAGCCGACGCTCCCAATAAATACAGAGTGTATAAAATCCCCAAACGCTCATATGGGCATAGGATTATCGCTCAACCAACAAGAGAGTTGAAGCAATACCAAAGAGCCTTTCTAGAGCTATACACATTTCCAGTTCACAGCTCGGCAACAGCTTACTGTAAAGGGAAAAGTATAAAAGATAATGCCCTATCACACGTAAAAAACCATTACCTACTAAAAACAGATTTAGAGAACTTTTTTAATTCGATTACGCCTAGCATTTTTTGGAAAAGCATCGAAACTAACTCTATAACTACTCCCAAATTCTCAGCATCGGAAATAGATCTAGTAGAAAGGCTGATTTTTTGGCGTCCGAGCAAACTTCAAGGTGGTAAATTGGTTTTAAGTGTTGGTGCTCCAAGTTCTCCTACAATCTCAAACTTCTGTCTTTACCAATTCGATGAATACTTGAGCCTTATCTGCAAAGAGCAAAACATATCTTACACTCGATATGCAGATGATTTAACTTTTTCAACATGTGAGAAAGACGTTTTACATACTGTAATCCCTTTGATCCAATCCTTGCTGGATTACATCTTCGCTTCTGAACTCAAGTTAAATCGCAGTAAGACTGTATTCTCATCCAAAGCACATAACAGACATGTAACAGGAGTTACTCTCAGTAATAAGGGCACACTTTCATTGGGTAGGGAGAGAAAGAGATACATCAAGCACCTAGTACATAGTTTCAAATACGGAAAACTGGATGACTCTGAAATTCGTCATCTGCAAGGTATGCTTTCTTTTGCAAAGCACATAGAACCAATTTTTATCGATAGGCTCAAAGAAAAGTATACGAACGAGCTAATTAAAAGAATTTACGAGGCGGGTCATGAATAATAAAACCAAAAATACAAAGGATCTTGAGCGAAAAGCTAGAAAGAATGAACTTTTACCGACCTTCCAGCTATACCAAAACTATAAATATGGACTTGACGATGTTGAGCCAAACGTAGATATATCTAATCATTACCTTAAGCAATGTATTGAGTATATAGAAGCAATAGCCGCTGAACCAGATAACGACTTAACTCCTAAGAACAAGCTGAACTTAGTTCAACTTGAACTATTCGATTTTCGAAAGTTTAAACACTTGCGTATGTCATTTGAGCCTAAATTAACAGTCATCATTGGTAACAATGGGCAAGGTAAAACGGCTCTTCTAAACTCAATATCAAAAACATTAAGCTGGCTAAACGCTAACATTTTAAAAGAAGATGGTCAGGGACAAAGACTAAGTGCTGAACGTGACATACGTCGAAACTCAGAAGCATCTTATGCTGATGTTTTTACCGAATTTAGCTTTGGGTCTGGTTTAAAGCGTATACCTGCTCGGCTATCTCGAGCTAAGCTAGGGTCAACGTCAAAAAGAGATAGTGAAATAAAGAATATAAAGGAACTGGCTAATATATTTAGGGTTGTGAACGATCAACATTTACTAAACCTACCCTTATGTGCATTTTATTCTGTAGACCGTTCATACCAACTACCTCGAAGTACTAAAGAAAACGCAGCTCTTCGAGAAGAACGTTTTGACGCTTATAATTTTGCATTAACTGGATCGGGAAAATTTGAGCACTTTGTAGAGTGGTTTATATCTCTACACAAAAAGTCCGTAAATGACAAATCTACAGAAATTGAAGAATTAAAACAGCAAGTAAAAGACTTAGAGTCTTCAGTTGAAAGTGGTATTACATCCTTAAAACCTATTTTAACTCAAGCGCAGAAGCAGCTAAATGATGCTCTACTAACACTTAAGATTGCTAACGAAAAGCATGTACTAACTGATGCTCAGACAAAAGAAATTGTTGTTAATGCAATCTGTAATGTGATTCCAAGTATCAGCAACATATGGGTAGAGACTGATTCAGGCTCTGATATTGTATTCGTAACCAATGACTCGATTGATATCACCATAGAGCAACTATCTGATGGTCAAAGAACTTTCTTAGGGCTTGTCGCAGACCTAGTTCGTCGACTAGTGATGCTAAACCCAAAACTAGAAAATCCTCTAAATGGTCAAGGTATCGTTCTCATCGATGAAATAGAACTACATTTACATCCTAAATGGCAGCAAGACGTCCTTCTGGATCTCCAACACTGCTTTCCAAATATTCAATTCATCGTTACAACTCACAGCCCTTTAGTTCTATCGACTGTAGAGAAGAATTGTATTCGTTATTTCAATGGCATTGATACTGATGGTTCTAGTCTCGTAGACATCCCTGACTTTCAAACAAAAGGAGTTATCAACTCTGATGTGCTTGAACAGCTTATGGGAACATTCGCTACGCCACAGCGTATTGAGGAAGCTCATTGGCTAAATGAATTTGAGACATTACTTGGGCAAGAAAGCTATGACAAAAATACAGATGCACAAGCAATTTATAACAAAATAAAACTTCACTTTGGTGAAAATAGTTATGAACTTAAAAAATGTGACAGTCAAATTAGAATTCAAAGCATGAAGCTTAAGGTGGCACAAAAAACTAAGATTAAAGGTGAAGAGCAATGAAAAAATTAACTCGCCACCCTTCTAAATGCTTAGACGGACTTACATTTGGTGAAACAGAATGGATGGATGCTCCTAAAGACATAATATGGGCCGAATTAGACAAACTACAAAACGGTTTTTGTGCGTATTGTGAATGTAAATTATCTCGCAAGCACATAGAGCATTTTAGAACTAGAAATATGTATCCAAAAGAAACATATAACTGGAGCAATTTGTTCGGCTCTTGTGGTGATAGTTCCAAACAAGGTGGTTGGCAGCGCTGTGGAATCTACAAAGATAATGGTGCTGGTCAATATGATGTCAACGACCTTATAAAGCCAGATCAAGATGACCCTAGCCAATATTTGCGTTTCTTGACTACTGGTAAAGTAATTCCTAGAAACGAGCTAACTCAACCCCAAAAAAGAAAAGCAGAAGAAACAATTCGGGTATTCAACCTCAACAACGATACCGTAGTGTTCAATAGCCGCAAAACTGCTATCTTGGCTGTGCTACCTGAAGTAAATGAACTTTATGAAATGCTAGAGCAGCTAGATGATGACTTTACAATAAAAGACTGGCATTTACTCTTAGATTCTTCGATTTCAGATATCAAAGAGCTAGAGTTTCAAACCGCCTTAGAGCACTCATTTCGATACAATCAAGCTTATTGAATAGCATAGATTAGAGCTGATACTTAAATTTGAAAAGAGCCACCCTATGAAAAAGCACCTATAACAGGTGCTCAAATTTAATGAAATGTACCTTGTTAACATCAACCACTGTAAGGAGGTGCAGCATCAAGAACCTGCTTAGCAAGTAGTTCCAAAGTATCCGTTACTTTTTGCTTCCTAACCTTTAGCAACACTTTCACATTGTCGATAGTTTCTGCTAGGTTCTCACCCGTAGCCACCTCTTCTAATCTGTACGCATCATTTGCGAGTTCCACAATATTTTTAATCCAAGATCGTCGATGAACATTAATGGTAGAGTCGTGCTTAGTAAGAAAACCTGCTTTTATTGCCTCTTCAACAACCAATTCTTCGAGACTTGTTGTTTCAAGATCCTCTAAATCATGTAAGAGTTTAATAAGTTCCTTAGGAGAAATATCTTCTTTCATAGCGTTTATTTAAAAATTAGTAATTATTTTTTCTTATTTCAAATGAAAGATATTATCAAGGGGTAGCCAAGAAGGGTCTCCATTCTTGCCAGTAAACAACATTAAAGCAAAGCGAGTTGTACTATCTGGAACCCTCCATCAACATAAGCAGTTATGTTAGTTATTTGAATGTGTGGAAATAATTTTCTATGTTTATAGAAAATATATATTCCATGCTTAAAAACTGGACGGTAACAACCAAACCTGTACAACTCGGATCAGATGGAGTAATGCTCCGAGAACGCTATCTGCTGAACCGAAAACACTCCAACCACACATATACAGAAAATTTAATATCAATTTTTGGCTGCGCTGAAACCTCAAACCGAATTGCGTTATCAGGTGAAAAATACCGACTGAACCAGCAAATATATCAACGTAAAGGTGGACGCCCACTGTCAAGCTACGCGATGGAGTTTTGCTTAACTCTACCAAAGGGATATCGTCCCTCTCCCACACAATGGCAATCCATCACGGCCGATTGTTGTTTAGCTCTAGCAAGATTATGCCGATTAAATAAAACAGAATTTGCACAGTACAGACAACAGATTCGAGCCGTTCTGCACCAACAGAGACAAGAAGGAGCTAGAGGCAGCGGCGATCATGTTCACCTCATGATTGGCAAAGTCGTAGGTAGCCGCGTACTTAAAGAGCTTCAACAGAAAAAGGGCACCAAGCTTATCAAACAAGCTTTTAATCAATCAGTGCTAAAATATGTTGGTATCGATTACCGTACCTATGAACCCGTTGAAAAAGAGAAAGGACGCAGACTTTCAACGTGGCAATACCAACATAAAAAAGCAACTGAAGCATTGGAAATTGAAAAGCTAATAAGGCAAATGCAAACTCAGTTTGATAAATGGTTGAAAGCAAAAGAAGAATATAATGAAAAACAAGTTCGACGCCAACAAAATAGGCTACTTAAGACTTATGAATCATTGAATACGCATAACCTTTCTAAACAACAAGCCAAAAAAGTGCAATATATCAAGGGTATAACAATGTAATAAGTCAACACCAAGTATCTCTTATGGTTTTGGTTTTAGCATTGTAACCTCAGCCAATCGTTACGTGATTCAGATGCCTTAAACTCAACATAACTAACAAAATTCTCAAGATCGACAAGCCAAGGAGATTTCTGCGAGTGTGACTGGCGATAAACTAAGAAAGGAAATTCGTCGTTGCGCGCCTTACGTTTAGCAGAACTGGTAGTAAGCCCAAAGTACTCAGTAGTAATTCCAAGCAAAGGCACAACAGAGCTATGATTGAACCTTGCCGCCAGTAACGCAATTGTTGTGAGCTGTGAAAAAGGTGTAGCCACAGCATCTACGTGGAGTGGGCGCAACAACTCAAAACGATATTGAGCCTCCAAACGCTCAACATATTCAACAAAATGCTCGAATAGTATTAGCCACGGTGCTTTTTGTGACTCAGAAAGCCTAAATACAGGAAAAGGTAATAAGTTGTCACGAGCCTTGCGCTTTGCTGTATTTGAGCTAATGGCAAGTACTTCTTCTGCTACAGAAGATAGCAAAATAATAGGAGCAAAATTGAATCGATTTGCAACCTGTGCGGCTGTTGTCGGTATATTACAAGAACGTTCCATGGTCTCATCTAAAGATGCGTGATTAAGAGGGCTTCATCTACTTATTCCACCTCAGCTTCATAAGTCTTTTACAAAAACTTTGGGTATAAGTATTATTGGAGTGAGAGTGTAATGTAGTGTGTAGAGCTATCCCCTACTTGTCCCTCTTCCTTTCAAGAAACTCCATAAGTATCTGTTTTTATTTTTAAATTTTTAAAAATAAATCCAATCCAACATTGGTGCTACGGAGAGCCTGCAAGAATGAGTCATGATATAAACACCCGTTTTTATGTTGCCAAGGTCGAGCGCAGCAGTACGCTCAAAAAATAAGTCGGGTATTGTATACCCAAGCACCTCTGGGTGCTAGTTTCAGCGAGAATGATTTGGTTAGCTGACTAGCCAAGTGCTTAGGAATACGCAGAAGTAATACGAATCTGTCATTCGTTGATTCATTCTGTGATGATTATTCCGCCTTCACACCACCACCGACTTGCTTTAATTCATGATTTTCGTTCTGATAGTGGGTAAAATGAAGCATTTCTAAACGAACTTCGTATAGAAATGATTTATCATAGAGCACGTCCGATAGTTATGGTGAAAGGTTTGAACCCAACAATCATTGAACAAATTGAAAGTATCTGCGCAGAGCGTGGAGTACGACTGACTCCGCAACGCCGACGCGTATTTGAACTCATTTGTTCTAATCGCCGCGCCTCAAGTGCGTATGAGCTATTGGAGCAACTAAAAGAGAGTGAGCCTCAGGCTAAGCCGCCCACTGTTTATCGAGCATTAGATTTTCTCCTAGAGCAAGGCTTCATCCACCGAGTGGAATCGACAAATAGCTTTATTACTTGTTGTTCTTTCAATACTCAGCAGCACTTTTTCCAATTACTAATTTGCGATAAATGTGGTGATGTCGTTGAACTCGAAGATGAGACGCTGATATCCTTGTTAGCCGAAAACGCCGAGAAGCATGGATTCAAACTGACCAACCAAGTTATTGAAACTCATGGTGAATGCCAGGCCTGTTCCTCCGAGACGAAAGAAAAAGTATAGAAGAACGTTATGCGCGCTGAATTTGTAAACCCGTTTTTAGCTTCTTTAATGAACGTGCTAAAAACTATGGCTTCTCTTGAGCTGAAGCCACAAAAACCGCGAATCAAAAAAGATGAGATCGCACGAGGTGACGTTTCTGGTCTGATTGGTATGGTAGGCCCACAAACTCGTGGTTCAATGTCGATCACCTTTGATGAAGCACTCGCCCTAGAAATCATGCAGAACATGCTTGGTGAACGTCCAAATGGGCTCAATGAAGAAGTGACCGATATGGTGGGTGAGATCACCAACATGGTTACTGGTGGTGCGAAACGCATTCTGGCGGAAAGTGGTTTTGACTTTGATATGGCAACACCGGTTGTGGTTTCGGGCCGAGGTCATACGATTCGCCACAAGTGTGAAGGCTCAATTATTATCATGCCTTTCTCTTCCCAATGGGGAAATGCCTTTATCGAAATTTGCTTCGAATAAAAGAGAAAAAATAGGTTGGCACTGGCCAACCTATTTTGTTTTTGCCTCAGGCAATAAAAAGGTCAGCATTTGCTGACCTTTTCTTTATCTATTCAAACATTAAGCTTTGAACGCTTTAAATGCGTTGATTAGACCGTTTGTTGAGCTGTCATGCGAGCTGATTTGAGACTCATCTGCAAGCTCAGGTAGGATTTGGTTAGCCAGTTGTTTACCTAGCTCCACGCCCCACTGGTCAAAGCTGAAGATATTCCAGATAACACCTTGTACGAAAATTTTGTGTTCGTACATTGCGATCAAGTTACCTAGCGTACGAGGCGTGATTTGCTTCACTAGAATAGAGTTTGTTGGACGGTTACCTTCAAACACTTTGAATGGCGCAATCGCTGCCACTTCTTCAGCATTCTTACCTACTTTCACCAACTCTTCTTTCACGGTTTCTTCATTTTTACCAAACGCTAGAGCTTCAGTTTGCGCGAAGAAGTTAGACATCAGTTTTTGGTGATGATCGCTAGCTGGGTTGTGGCTAATTGCAGGTGCAATGAAGTCACATGGGATAAGCTTAGTACCTTGGTGAATTAGCTGGTAGAACGCGTGCTGACCGTTGGTACCTGGTTCACCCCAAATGATTGGGCCAGTTTGGTAAGTTACAGCATTGCCGTCACGGTCAACGTATTTACCGTTTGATTCCATGTTACCTTGCTGGAAGTACGCCGCGAAACGGTGCATGTACTGATCGTAAGGCAGAATAGCTTCTGATTCCGCACCGTGGAAGTTGTTGTACCAAATACCGATAAGCGCAAGGATCACAGGGATGTTGCTTTCTAGATCTGTTGATACAAAGTGCTTGTCCATCTCGTGAGCGCCATCAAGCAGCTCAACGAAGTTGTCGAAACCTACTGCTAGTGCAATTGATAGACCGATCGCAGACCATAGTGAGTAACGGCCACCAACCCAGTCCCAGAATTCAAACATGTTCGCTGTATCGATACCAAATTCAGACACGGCTGTCGCGTTTGTTGAAAGCGCAGCAAAGTGCTTAGCCACATGAGCCTGATCACCCGCCGATTCTAGGAACCAATCACGAGCAGTGTGCGCGTTAGTCATGGTTTCTTGTGTTGTAAACGTCTTAGACGCGATCAAGAATAACGTCGTTTCTGGGTTAACTTTCTTCAACGTTTCAACGATGTGTGTACCATCAACGTTAGATACGAAGTGAAGGTTTAGATGATTTTTGTATGGCGCTAGAGCTTCCGTCACCATGTAAGGGCCAAGGTCAGAACCGCCGATACCGATGTTCACAATATCGGTAATTGCTTTGCCTGTGTAACCTTTCCATTCACCGCCGATAACGCGCTCAGTGAATGATTTCATTTTTTCTAGAACCGCGTTCACTGCTGGCATTACGTCTTCGCCATCTACCATAACTGGAGTATTAGCGCGGTTACGTAGTGCAGTGTGAAGAACAGCGCGACCTTCTGTTTGGTTGATCGCTTCACCACTGAACATCGCTTCAATTGCAGATTTCAGCTCGGTCTCTTTCGCAAGAGCAAACAGGTGCTTCAGAGTTTCCTCATTGATGAGGTTCTTTGAGTAATCGACTAGGATGTCTGAGCCGAAACGTGCAGAGTATTTGTCGAAACGCGCTGCGTCTTGAGCAAACAGCTCTTTAAGATCCATATCTTGTGCAGATTCGAAATGCGCCGTTAGCGCTTTCCAAGCTTGTGTTTGCGTTGGATTGATATTTTTCAACATGGTCTTTATCCCGATGTTACAGTAGGTTCCATTCCTTACAGTCTAGCGAAAACTGTGGAATCCCCGATTTAGCAAATAGAATATAAATTAGATGTTTGGGCAAATTGCCACAAAACAAGTCTTTGTAATTTTTTTTCAGGCGCCAATTATGACCGAGAGCTTTTACACTCACATTGAGTTAGGTCACGTTCCCTGCCCTGAAATTGAACATTCATTTACGATGACAAGAATCATATCATTTACTAATGACAGGCTCTAATTGGAATAGGATAGACGCCAATTTATAAATTTCCAAAGGAACACGTATGTGGGCACAAAAAACACTGCAATTAAAAGCGAGAAGCCGCGGTTTTCACCTGATAACTGATGAAATTGAACAACAATTACCACAAATAAACGAACTTTCAGTAGGTTTATTACACTTATTTATTCAGCACACCTCCGCCAGTTTGACCTTAAATGAGAATGCTGATCCAACCGTGCGTATGGACATGGAAGCGCACTTCAATAAGTTTGTGCCAGAGCGTGCTCCTTATTATCAGCACACCTATGAAGGTGACGACGACATGCCGGCACATATTAAAGCATCACTGCTTGGCAGTAGTGTGACGGTACCAATCCAAAATGGTCGATTAGCTTTAGGAACATGGCAAGGTATTTACTTGGGTGAGCATCGAGACTTTGGTGGCGGCCGCCGCGTTATTGCTACGATTAACGGTGAGTAGATAAAACAAAGGCTAACCTTGGGTTAGCCTTTCGTTGTTTATTTGGAGTATTCCATCTCGACGCGAGGCGTTAGCTTAGTCACGAGTTCATACGCAATCGTACCAATGTGACCCGCTACTTCTTCTACTGGGAGCTCTTTCCCCCAAAGAATCGCTTCGTCGCTGACTTTATCCGTTGCGTCTGGTCCCAAATCGACCGTCAGCATATCCATGGAAACTCGACCTGCAATAGGTACTTTACGGCCATTAACCCACACCGGCGTACCGTTTGGAGCACTTCTTGGGTAACCGTCGCCATACCCTACAGCAATGACACCAACTTTTGTATCTCGCTCACTGGTCCAAATACCACCGTAGCCAACACTTTCACCCTTCTTCACTTCACGTACCGCAATAAGGTGGGATTTAAGTGTCATGACAGGCTGATACCCAAGATCTTGCGCCGTTTTGTCATCGAATGGCGACACACCATACATGATAATACCCGGACGAACCCAATCTAAATGGCTTTGAGGCCATGCCAATAACCCCGCAGATGCCGCCAGTGAACGTTCCCCTTGGCAACCAGAAGTCAACGATTTAAACAGCTCAATCTGTTGTGGGGTAATATCGCTATCCAGCTCATCTGCACAGCCAAAGTGGCTCATGTAACGCAACGGTTTCGCTACATTTGGACACTCCTTCAGCCGCGTTACAAACTCGTCATATTGTTCAGGACGAACCCCAAGGCGGTGCATGCCACTGTCAATCTTCAGCCACACGACAACCGGAGTTTCAAGGTCTGCTTGCTCCAAGGCGATAAGCTGCTCTTCACAGTGCACCACAGTTTGGATGTTGTTCGTCACAAGAACAGGTAAGTCACCAGGAGAGTAAAAACCTTCTAGCAATAGAATCGGCTTTACTACTCCACAAGCGCGCAGTTGCAATGCTTCTTCAATACGAGCCACACCAAACGCATCCGCATGGTTAGCATGTTTTGCGACATGACGTAATCCGTGACCATAACCATTGGCCTTGACGACAGCCATCACTTTACTTTGTGGCGCTTGAGCTTTTACGCGCTGTAAGTTGTGCTGCAACGCAGACAAATCAATGCACGCCTTGGCCGCTTTCATATAGCTCATGGGATTACTCATCATCAATATCGAATGCAGGACCCGCGTAGTTGTCGAAACGCGAATGTTGACCTTGGAAAGTGAGGCGAACAGAGCCGATAGGACCATTACGCTGTTTACCAATAATGATTTCGGCCGTACCTTTGTACGGACTATCTGGGTGATAAACCTCATCACGGTAGATGAACATGATCAAGTCGGCATCCTGCTCGATGGAACCGGATTCACGCAAGTCCGAGTTTACTGGTCGTTTATCCGCACGTTGCTCTAGGGAACGGTTTAGCTGCGACAGTGCCACAACAGGCACATTTAGCTCTTTTGCCAGCGCCTTAAGAGAGCGAGAGATCTCAGCAATCTCAAGAGTACGGTTATCGGTTAACGAAGGCACGCGCATCAACTGAAGGTAGTCGACCATGATCATCGATAGACCGCCATGTTCACGAGCGATACGGCGAGCGCGCGAACGCACTTCGGTCGGAGTTAGTCCAGAGCTATCATCAATGTACATATTTTTCTTCTGCATCAGGATACCCATAGTAGAAGAAATACGCGCCCAATCTTCGTCATCTAGCTGACCCGTACGGATCTTGGTTTGGTCAACACGAGACAAAGAGGCCAACATACGCATCATCAACTGTTCAGCTGGCATCTCTAACGAGAAAATAAGTACGGGCTTTTCTTGTTGCATGGCTGCATTTTCACACAAGTTCATCGCAAAGGTCGTTTTACCCATCGATGGACGCGCAGCGACAATCACCAAATCAGAGCCTTGCAAACCTGCGGTTTTCTTATTGAGATCTGTGAAACCGGTATCGACCCCGGTAACACCATCTTGTGGCGTTTTATACAACAACTCGATACGTTCTAACGTCTTTTCGAGGATGTTGTCGACGTTTTGTGGTCCTTCGTTTTCACTAGTTCGAGACTCGGCGATAGCAAAAACTTTACTCTCCGCCATGTCTATTAAATCTTCAGAACTGCGACCTTGAGGGTCATAGCCCGCGTCCGCAATTTCATTCGCGACACCAATAAGGCCACGAACAATCGCGCGCTCAGCGACAATATCAGCATACGCATTGATGTTAGCTGCACTTGGCGTATTCTTCGCCAAGTCAGCAAGGTAAGCAAAACCGCCTACATCTTCTAACAACTCGTGACGCTCTAGATATTCCGATAAAGTAATAAGATCGAGAGGTTTACCCGCTTCAAGAATGGTTTTTACACCTTCAAAAATCAGGCGGTGTGGACGACTATAGAAATCACTGCTCACAACACGTTCGGCAACGGTGTCCCAACGTTCATTATCCAGTAAAAGACCACCAATTACTGATTGCTCGGCTTCTAGTGAGTGAGGTGGCACTTTGATTGCGTCGACCTGACTGTCTGAAGGTTTGCGATTTCTGTTTTCCGCCATGACTTTGCTCGATAACTACTATTGACCCACGATTATAACCTTAACCTAGCTGAGATGCTTCCCCGAAGCGACAATTACTTGTTAAGAAATCATCATGTGAACCATCCGGGTAATAGCCTGGTTCTTCCGCCTAGCTCTAATAAAAATTAACCTACCATTGACCCAACCAAATATCTGTATCAGTATCATGCCCCTCCTTTTTGATTACGTTCGAGGTTGATGTGTCCCGATACTGGTTACTTAGCTTTAGCCTACTGTGCGCTAGTGCATCGTATGCTGACGAATCAGTACAGCCAGAGCAAAATATTGATTTACCCGACCCACTAAAAACCGAGGTGGAGTTCGGCTATCAAGCTCACACAGGTAACACGGACTCTCGTTCCCTGAATGCTCGTTTGAGTGCTGAATATACGTCAGGTCGACACCGTTCTAATGGTGAATGGAAGTACTACAACTTGTACAAAGACGGTGAAGAAGACAAACGCTCATCCACCTATTCCCTGCAGAGTGACTACAAGTTAGGCCCTAAGACGTATTTGTATGGCAGCTTTAAAGGAGTGGATTCTCGCTACAGTGCTTATTTTAAAGACTATACGTTGTCAGGTGGTTTGGGTTACCAGTTCTCCTACACTGAGAACTTCATTTTAGAGGTAGAAGTAGGCCCTGGTTTTCGCTATCAAGAGCCAAACTTAGACGAAATAGATGATGACGATATTGTCTTTCCCGATATCGTTAGAGAAGGCATTTTTCGAGGAAATGTCAACACAACTTGGCATGCGTTGGATAATTTAAGTTTCGCAGCTGATATTACGTTGGTAACAGGTAGAAGTAACACACGTACTGATAGTGAACTCAGTGTAACCAATGATATTACTGAAGATATCGCACTGAAACTAGCGCACTCTCGTCAGTATCACGATAAAGTGCCTGAAGGCTTAAGCAAAGCAGACAGCGTATTTTCCGTTAATTTACTTTTCGCTTTTTAACCCTTTTTCTCTCAGTTTTAGAAATAAAAAAAGCACCTCCGAGGAGGTGCTTTTTAGTATTTCGTCTTGATACTGAATTACTCAGCAGCAACAACTTGTAGGTTAACTGTCGCGAAAACTTCAGAGTGAAGTTGAACGCTGATCTCGAACTCACCAGTGTTACGTAGAGCACCTTCAGGAAGGCGAACTTCGCTCTTAGCAACTTCAACGCCTGCAGCTGTGATAGCGTCAGCGATGTCACGAGTACCGATAGAACCGAATAGTTTGCCTTCGTCACCAGCTTTAGAAGCGATAACTACCGCTTCTAGAGCGTTAACTTTCTCTGCGCGAGCTTCTGCAGCAGCTAGTTGCTCAGCAACTTTAGCTTCTAGTTCAGCACGACGAGCTTCAAACATTTCAACGTTAGCTTTAGTTGCCATAACTGCTTTACCTTGTGGGATAAGGAAGTTACGAGCGTAGCCAGATTTAACGTTTGCAGTATCGCCAAGACCACCTAGGTTACCAATTTTATCAAGTAGAATAACTTGCATTGCTTAATCCTCTTTCTTAATAAAATGAACCGATTACTGATGCTTGTCAGTGTACGGTAGTAGAGCTAGGTAGCGTGAACGCTTGATAGCACGTGCTAGTTGACGCTGGTACTTAGCGCTTGTACCAGTGATACGGCTAGGTACGATTTTACCAGCTTCAGTGATGTAGTTTTTAAGAGTTGCTACGTCTTTGTAATCAATCTCTTGTACGCCTTCTGCAGTGAAACGGCAGAATTTACGACGACGGAAGAAACGAGCCATGGGCTATCTCCTGATCTTAAATTTGAGTAATGTTGTCGGCGTGTAACACTAATTTTCCCACGCCATTTCGGCCGGTTTGATAAGTGACAAAACCACTTACCTTAATGTTACTGCCTTGAACTAAATTCTGAGTTAGTGCTTGTGACTCAAGCCCGCTGACGACTACCGGCATACGACAATAAACTTGTCGAGGTAAGTCAGCTTCGATAATAGTAGAGCGATGCTCCAGCCAAAACCGACAGTGTTCAATGCCACCAGGGCTTTTACTACGAATGGGCGGTTTGGCAATGGTGCCGCTCAGCTCCATTCGATTGGCCATAAGAAAACTTACTCAGCAGCTTCTGACTTAGCTTCAGGCTTAGCTTCAGAACGCTCTTCACGACGTGGAGCACGCTCTTCTTTTTGCTTAAGCATGATAGATTGCTCAGTGATCGCTGCTTTAGTACGCATGATCATGTTACGTAGAACTGCATCGTTGAAACGGAAAGCAGTTTCTAGCTCATCAATTACAGCTTGGTCAGCTTCAACGTTCATAAGAACGTAGTGAGCTTTGTGAAGCTTGTTGATTGGGTAAGCCAGTTGACGACGGCCCCAGTCTTCTAGACGGTGGATTTTACCGCCAGCTTCAGTGATTGAACCAGTGTAACGCTCGATCATGCCAGCAACTTGCTCGCTTTGATCTGGGTGCACCATGAATACGATTTCGTAATGACGCATTGGTTGCTCCTTACGGATTATTCAGCTTCCACAAATGGCTCAGTCGTCCAGAGGAAGCAAGGAACTAAAGATAATTGACTGAGTTTAAGGAGCACGAATAGTACAGAAAGGGCGTAAAATAGGCAAGTGATTATTTGCTCAGCGCAGTGGATATTTAATTTCTTCTAATACTAGAAAACACAAAGGCTGCCAACAAGCTGGCAGCCTTTAAAATCAGCGTGTTATTGCGCTGGCTTATCGGTGCTTATTTAACTTCAGCCAGTTCAGCGCGCATTTGATCGATCACTTGTTTGTAATCTGGCTCACCGAAAATCGCCGAGCCTGCAACAAACATGTCTGCGCCCGCTTCTGCAATTTCACGAATGTTGTCAACCTTCACACCGCCATCGATTTCTAAGCGGATATCACGGCCAGACTCGTCAATCATCTTACGAACGGCACGCAGTTTATCTAGTGTATGAGGAATGAATGATTGACCACCAAAACCAGGGTTTACCGACATCAGTAGAATCATGTCGACTTTATCCATAATAAATTCAAGACTTGCAAGTGGCGTTGCTGGGTTTAGTACCACACCAGCCTGACAGCCGTGCTCTTTAATTAACTGCAGTGTACGGTCTACATGATCAGAAGCTTCTACATGGAACGTAATCATCGACGCACCCGCTTTTGCGAAATCAGGAATAATACGGTCAACGGGTTTCACCATTAGGTGAACATCGATTGGCGCTGTGATGCCATAATCGCGTAGTGCTTTACACACAGGCGCACCAAAAGTCAGGTTTGGTACATAGTGGTTATCCATAACGTCGAAATGCACCACATCCGCACCCGCTGCGAGTACTTTTTCTACATCTTCACCGAGACGAGCAAAATCTGCCGATAAAATGGATGGAGCAATAAGAAAATCTTTCATACCTGACCTCAGTAGTAATGAGCAAACAATCTGCGCGCAATTCTACCGAAGCCAGTGGGGAGATCCACTATTTAGATATAATAGTGTGAGAATTAAGAGCTTGATTTATCCATGTCTGGCGCATGAAAAAGCGCAAGTAGCTCATCAACTTTATTACGACCGTTACCATTACGGCTAATGGTACGCTTTACTTTAACCACATTAAGATCCGCACCGTGATACAACCGACGTGTCAAGGTAGTGTCGTGGTTAGAAATCAACACAGGAATGCCACGTTCAGTCGCTGTTCTTTCAGCAATGTCGGCTAATGCAGCTTGGTCGTCCAACGTGAAACCATTACCTGCGTATGAGGTGAAATTTGCCGTATTTGAAAGCGGCGCATAAGGTGGATCGCAATACACGACGCTCCCTTTGCGCGCACGACGAAATGTTTCAGGATAACCTTCACAAACAAACGTAGCTTTTTTGGCTTTTTCTGCAAAAAACTCCAATTCCGCCTCAGGGAAATACGGCTTTTTGTAAGAGCCAAACGGTACATTGAAGCCACCTTTTTTGTTGTAACGGCATAGGCCATTAAAACCAAAGCGGTTCATGTACAAAAACGCTAAAGAGCGGTACATCACGTCATCGGTTTTATTAAACTCAGCGCGAATGTGTAGGTAGGCTTCTTTGCGGTTGTTCTCAGCGACAAACCAACGCTTCGCTTCAGAGATATACTCTTCAGGGCGTTCTTTCAGCAGGTTGTACAGATTGATCAAATCTGGATTGATATCTGCAAGTAGATAATGGTCATAATCGGTATTCAGAAACACTGAGCCCGCACCAACAAAAGGTTCAACTAGCTTTCGAGCCGGCGGCAAATGACGTTGGATGTCTTCAACCAGTCCGTATTTTCCTCCTGCCCATTTAAGAAAGGCTCGTTGCTTTTTCATCTACTGCTCTATCTATCGACCAAAAATTAAGGCTGCGGAATGTAACATATTTTTCAGGGAAGCTCAGGTTTATTTCACTCGTTCAATTTCACGGTGAACCTGACGGAGTGATTTTGCCCAAGGACTCACCGACTTAACCGAATCTGGCAAGCTTGCGACGGCATCACGAGCCATTTGAATTGTCGGATAATCTTGATATGTGATGATATACCACTCGGTGTCATTACGAACGGTAGGATAAATTCGCACTTGATTATTCAGTTGATGCTCATTGAGAAAGGATTGTACATCTTCCATTGAGGTCATAGCTGCGAGTTGTAAAGTATAAGCTCTTGGCGATAGCGCTTTTAGTTCTTCACGAGCAAATGAAAACTTCACAACAGGTTGGTTTGCCTCACCCTCTTCTGACTGAGCAGGTGCTTGCGTCATATCTTGATTCGGTTTTACGACTTTAATCAAAGGGGAGCTAGTTTCATCGGCGGTTTCTGTCTTCTCAGTACCTACGACATCATCAATCGCTTTTGTGTCTGCTGAATCAGCTTTACCTTCAAGCAATGCATCGACCACATTCGACTCAATCACCACTCTTTGTTGATTGTCATCACTGCCTACGCTCGCTACTTCTTCTGTCACAGCTGGCGGTAATGAATCAGAATCATCAACCGCACCAGACTTATCAAGACTGCTAGAGCCATCGGTTACAGGTTGCAGTGAAGACTGCGCTGCACTGACTCCTGACTCTTCAAAAGTTGGAATAGCCGTTTGCTCTAAACTGCCAGCAATTTGCTGCGCTTTATCATCAGGACTTGGTTGACTAAGCATCCACCAATAGCCACCAGCAGCAAGCAACAGTAAGACTAATACCACCAACGCAATATTCAGGGGTGAACCGACAATCGAGCGGATAATGATCCTTTTTTCCACTTTCATCTCTCCTAACGCCATGATGTCACCCGGTACTGGGTCGACTTTTTTAAATGCATCTCGAACCCGTTTCTCAGACTCATCATCGACGTAGCGCGCAACAAGTGACTCAAAGAAACGACGAGCTTCCACTTCGGACAACATATCAATATCAAGCTCAACAGGCTTTATCTCTTGTCCATAACTGAGACGTGCTAGCAAACCGTCTAAACGTCCAGACTGTGTAAACAGTAAGACATTGATGGTCCAATTTGGCTTATGGTGCGCCTCTAAGACCAGCATCCAAAGCTCAGAGATAAGTGTCTCACTCAATAAATGCGCATCATCTACAACAATTGCAATGTCACACGCCTCATCACCTAAAAGCCTTTCAAGGCTATCAAGTAAAGGCTCTTGCTGATTAAACAATGCGTCTGAAACCAGTTGACTCAAAATAAGGACGCGATGCTGCACATCGTCTTGATTAGAATGACAAAGTAACAAACATTGATTCTTGTTACTGGCACCCACTTCAAGGTATCGCTGCGCTAACCAAGATTTCCCGTACCCATCATGACCATTAATCGCAATTAGATTGGAACCAAAGTTAGTCAGTAGACCTAATCTATCAAGCAACTCGATTTGAGAATCTAATTCCAGTACGTGAGCAACACTCATCTAATAACCTTAATACACTACAAGAATGACGCCCAAAGGCGCCATTACAAGGTTAAATATCGCGACCGAAGTCTATTGCCTGTTTGAGTACGTCTTGTGTCGTATCAGCAATTACCTCGGCAGTGCCAATGCCTGTAGGCAAAACCAATCGTAATTGACCAGAGAGGACTTTCTTATCTCGCATCATGTGCTTGATGAAGTCATCGAAATTCATACTGTCTGGAGTATGCACAGGCAGTTTTGCACGACGCAAAATCGCAACAATACGCTCAAATTGCTCTTCCGAGATCAGACCGCGTAGATGCGACGTTTTGGCCGCCATAACAGTGCCGGAAGATACCGCTTCACCATGCAGCCAATTGCCATAGCCAAGTTCCGCTTCAATCGCATGACCAAAGGTGTGACCTAAGTTAAGCAAAGCACGGATGCCCGACTCTTTCTCATCCTGAGCCACCACTTCCGCTTTTATTTCACAGCAACGTGCGATCGCATAAGTTAGTGCTTCTTCATCCAACGCATACAAGCGCTCAAGATTGTCTTCTAACCATACAAAAAAATCTGCATCGTAAATAATGCCGTACTTAATGACTTCGGCGATACCCGCAGCGAACTCACGTTCAGGCAACGTCGACAGGCAGTTGGTATCAATGATCACTGCTTTAGGTTGGTAAAACGCGCCTATCATGTTCTTACCCAACGGATGGTTAACCGCGGTTTTTCCACCAACCGAAGAGTCCACTTGGGATAGTAATGTGGTCGGTATTTGAATAAAGTCGACCCCACGCTGGTAACAGGCAGACGCAAAACCCACAAGATCGCCAATAACACCACCACCTAACGCGATGATCACAACATCACGAGCATAACTCCCTTCCAGTAAGAAGTTCATTACTTGATTAAATACATCCAAGTTTTTGTACTGTTCACCGTCAGGCAATTCTAACAAGGATGCACTACAACCGAGCTGCTCGAGTTGCTTTAAAATTTTGTCTGCATACAAAGGTGCCACTGTGACATTACTGATCACAACAACTTTTTGTTTTGCATTTTTGTTTGAGAGAACTTGAGAGAGGTACGCCGGGTCCTCAAATAACCCGGCGCCAATAGAGATTGGGTAGCTACGCTCAGCTAGGTTGACCGTAATCCGTTCCATCGGTTTGCTCCAATTAAAAAAAAGATAAAGACTTATCTCTCTTCTAGCATTTTTACGATCTGGTTGGCTACCACTTTTGCACTTTGATCGTCAGTGCGAACAGTGTAATCCGCTACTTCTTCATATAAAGGATTACGTTCTTCAGCTAATTGCTCCAGTACTTCGCGAGGGTTATCCGTTTGAAGTAAAGGACGCTTCTTGTCGCGGTTTGTACGCGCAAGTTGCTTTTCAATCGTCGTTTCTAAGTAAACAACAACACCACGTGCCGAAAGACGATTGCGGTTTTCTTTGCTCTTAACAGAGCCACCGCCAGTCGCAAGCACGATGCCTTGCTCTTGTGTTAGGTCTTCAAGTACCGCTTCTTCACGCTTGCGGAAGCCTTCTTCACCTTCTACATCAAAAACCCAAGAGATGTCTGCACCAGTGCGTTCTTCGATCACTGTATCGGAGTCAACAAACTCCATATGCAGTTGCTGTGCTAGATGTCTACCAATTGTACTTTTGCCGGCGCCCATTGGGCCAACAAGGAAAATATTACGTTTCTCAGCCATGTTTAGCAGTAATTTACAACATTGATTCAATAAGATCGCCACAAGAAAACACAGCTAAACTGCTGTTCTACAAGGCTTGTGGCACCAGTTCCTCACAGATAATTCGTGATAAGACCCGAAATTATCCAAGCATGGTGCCACTATTGCAACTTTATTTTTGATTTAATCAGTTTTTCCCGAGACAGAACTACTGAATCACCACCTTAGGCGTGACGAAAATTAACAGCTCACTTTTGCCAACATTTTCATAGCTTCGACGAAAAAGCGCACCTAATAGCGGCAGATCGCCCAACAAAGGCACTTTGTCCACCGAGTTAGTAATGCTGTGCTGAAAAATACCACCAAGAACGACCGTTTCACCATTATTCACTAACACTTGCGTCCCGATACGTTGAGTATCAATCGCAACAGCTTCACCAGTGCCTGTCTTCACGACTTGTCCAGGTCTATCTTGCGTGACACTTAAATCCAACACTAAGCGGTTATCCGGTGTGATTTGCGGGGTCACCTTCAAACTTAATACCGCCTTTTTGAACGTCACCGTCGTTGCACCACTTGATGATGACTCTAGGTAAGGAATCTCTGTACCTTGTTCGATATAGGCTGGTTTCTTATTGGTAGTGATCAAACGTGGGCTCGAGATAATCTCAGCTTTAGACTCTTGTTGCAGCGCAGAAAGTTCCAAATCAAGTAGTGTGTCTGATCCTAACTTCGCAACTTGGAAAGCAAGACTGGTCGCATTCGGGCTGGTTGCAGCTAAGTTTACATTTAGGAAGTCATCGATCCCCACTCCATCACCGTCACCACCGTCGTCGCCCCCTTCTCCATTATAAAGACCGATCGTGGCGAGGTTGTTCTCAATAGAACCGCCCACTGTATTACTGCCATTAATAGATGTAAAACCCCAACGAATCCCTAACTCGTCCATGTTACCTTCATTGATGGTCACAATACGCGCCTCAATTTGAACCTGTTTAACTGGAATATCCAAAGACTCAATAATTTCTCGAATCACCTCGATGTTTTCAGGTAACTCTCTAATCAATAACGAGTTAGTTCGCTCATCAATGGTCATACTGCCGCGCTCTGACAGCATGCTGATATTTCCTTCTCCATTGATCATCTCCGCAATATCTGATGCTTTAGCAAAATTAACTTTGATGATTTCAGATGAAAGCTCTCCCATTTCTTCCGTCAATTTTTGTTTTTCTAACTGCTGCTTCTCACGCAAGTCCAACTCATCAGTCGGAGCAACTAAAATCACGTTGCCATCAACACGCTTATCTAACCCCTTAACTTGCAAAATAATATCCAGCACTTGCTGCCAAGGGACACCATCAAGACGAAGCGTGAGGTTGCCTTCTACAGAGTCGGAGACAACCAAATTGAATTGGTTGTAATCAGCAATAAGCTGCAAGACGTTTCGCACAGGAATATCTTGGAAGTTAATCGAAATAAGCTTACCTTCTCTTTCTAAAATGCTTTTATCTGGGGCTTTCTCATTGGGTTTGATCTTCGCTACTTTGATTTCCAAAAAACGCCCCGTTAAACGGTAATCATGCATGTATTCTTCATTGATGTGCGCAACCAAGCGCGTAGTTGAGGTATAGCGAAACACTTCTACGCTCTCAACCACAGTCGAAAAGTCTTTCACGTCTAGGAGATACAATTGCTCGTCTTTTACTGAAGTGTTAAGCAAATCGATACTTAACCCTTCCTGTACACGCTTGATATCTACAATCGCGGCCGGTGACGCCAATTCGACGACAATCACGGCGTCTTTATCTTTATTAGTTCGAAAGTCGATACTTTTTAGGGCATTGGACGAAACTTCTTCAGCTGCCGCTAAAGGGGCTAAAAATACAAACAACCATAAGGAGAAGAGCCCAGTAAGTATCCTTGGTGTACGTGTTAATCCTTGTCTCATTTTCATTACTCAATATCAAAAATAAATGGGGCTATCTCAAAGCCAACTTAACTTTACGTTTTTGCCAACATCCTAAGCCGTCGGGCAACGTTTCATTAATCAACAAGTAGGAGTGGCTGACATGGGTCACTTTGCCATTATTGCGTCCGAGGTATTGACCCGGCTTAACTTTATAGACGGTGCCATTGGGAGCCTGAACAAGGCCAGAAACCGTGTTATCCATGCCCATGACACCTTTCAAACGTAATTGGCTTAATGGGAATTTTTCTAATTTACCAGTTCGCCTTCTTGAGGGCGGTTGCCAACAATCTTTTCTTGCAACTGGCTGAGTCGCGATAGTGGCTTCTTTGGGTAATTCAAAGGGTGCACGCTGTACTTCCGGTGCGTACGTGACTGCAACATACTTGTCTGCGGGCTTAAGCTTCTCGACCTCTCGACGCGCCTGTGTTTCCACTCCTCGAATAAAATCCGTCAATGATTCATCATTCGCCTGGCAGCCCATCAATAGAGAACCCATCAGTACCAGCAACAAAGACTTACTTGTCATTTTTCGCCTCCTCCGGCTTAAACTGATAGGTATTAGCACGCACCCGAAAGTGCAGGGTTTCGCTCTCTTGGCTGACACGTTGCCAAGTCACATCTTTAAACGTGATGATTCGAGGTAGCGTCGCTATCGCCTGAGAAAAATGGCCGATGTCATGAAAGTCGCCCGTTAACTCTATGTTTAAAGGAAGACGATAAAGGAAGTGCTCTGATTGTTTTTCGCCCCAGTCGATTCGGGTGAAAGTCAGCTTATTGTCGATGCCAAGCTCATTCACTGAAGCGAGCATTGTAGCCAGCTCTTTTTGCGCAGGCAGTTGTTGCAGTAATAACTCGTAACGAGTGGTAAGTTCATCCAATTGAGATTGAAGCTGAGGCAACGCTGCCACTTTGTTCGCTTTGATCTTCAATGCCACCTTGAGTGTCTGCTCCTGCTGAATCAAGTGATTCAACTGTTCTTCTTTCGGTTTAAGGTAAAACCAATAACCTAAGCCTTGAATCGCCATGATCAGAAGTACGATTACTACAATCTGGGGCAACAATGGCCACTCGGCCATTTCATCTATTTCGAGATCCTGCCAATCAACCACGTTGAGCCTCCAATTTCTTCTCCGTTACTTTGAACATGAAAGACACTTTGAATGTTTGAAACTCTTTCCCAAAACGGGCTTTGCCGTGAACGATGGAATGCATTTCTACGTCGTTCAACTTGGCCGAGCGCTCCATGTTGTCCAGCATCGTGGCAAGTTTTGGAGTGCTATCAGAGATCCCAGAGATCTCAATTTCCAGATCATTCATTTTGATCTTGTCGACATATACACCTTCAGGGATAACGGCAGGCATTAAGTTCATGAACTCGGTCGTTTTGTTTCGTCCGTTTTGTAAACCTTCAACGACCTTTAGACGTTCGAGGATTTTGCTGTGCTCTTGCTCTGCAATTTTCATTGCTTCAATACGCTGGTCGAGTTCGGCAATGTAGTGAGTGAGGTAATCGAGCCGCTCCTGTTGTTGATCTTGTTGGTACTCAAAAAACTTTCCAATACCCCACTGGATGCCAACAGCGACCAACATGCCTAATGCGACCAAACTGATGAAACGACGTCGGTGCTCTTCTCTTTGATTCTCTCGCCAAGGAAGTAAATTAATGCGATAAAGCACGGGCGCCTCCTAGCCAATGAATGCCACGAACGGCCAGTCCGGCTGCTGTTGAGAAATGCTGCCAATCCACAGCACGACGCTTACGCTTAGACACCTTCATCTCAAATAGCCCTAGCGGATTTAGCAATTCACACTCTAACGACAATTGTTGAGACAACTCCTCTGCGAGCATGGGAGTGGAGGCCCCTTCCCCTGATAACCAGATACCCTTGATGTTTTGTGAGCCATTGATTGAGGTATAGAGCTGTATCTGGCGCTTTACTCGCTCTACGATTTGACGGTTAAACAGCTCTGTTTTCTCCTGAGCATCATCGGACAGAAAATCGACTGGAGAAGCGCTGTTTGCTCCGCGTGTGCCGTAAGCAAACTCTTTGTGAAACAGTTCACCTTGTTCGGTAAACATGGTGAAGGAGCTCGATAAGGTGCCAATATCGAGTAAGCAGTATTTGTTTTTGTCAGGAAAGCGATCGGCGGTGAGCTTCCAGATATGACCAAGGCTTTGCGAATGCACGTCCACTAAAACAGGTTTTAGTCCGGACTTTTGTAATGCATCGACTCGGCCTTCTACCACATCTTTTCTTGTCGCAAACACTTGATAGCTATCACTGCCACTCTGCCCGCCCTCAGCGCGAAGACGAACGAAGTCTAAACTCAGCTCTTCGACAGGGAATGGCGATTGATGAGAAAAGGCTTGTATCACTGCAAACTCAACTTCACTCTCTTCAAGATTTTGTTCTATTTGCAGTTTCTTGCTAATTACCGAGTTATCAGGAACTGAGATCGCAACTTTTCTAGCGCCAAAAGGCAGTTCTTTTTTTATCTGCTTGAGGGTCTTTACAATTTCTTGATGATTTATGGTGTTATTTTCAGCGACAATACCTTCCTTTAGTAATATTTCTTTGTAACCCAACAGAGCGTAATTGTTGCCTGTGGGTTTAAGTACTACGGCTTTGAGGCTGTTATGGCCTATATCGATGCCGGTAACGATTAGCTTATCCATCTCTTACTCTCGCTCCGAAATTTCTTCGTGCAAAGGTTGTTATTAGCATCCAAATAAGAGTTAATATCTCTTATGTGCTAAATTTTTGACCTAAGAGTACAAGGGTTTGCCGTTACACAGCCTCAACCAATCAGGGATTCTCCGGTGAAGTTCATAAAGCGTTTATTATTTTTAACATTGATTTGCATAATTCTTGGAGTCACCACAATATTTGGCTTCTATCAGTACGTGAAGCCTGAATTGCCAGATGTTGCAACTCTAAAAGACGTTGAATTACAAACACCTATGAAGGTGTTTAGTCAAGACGGGAAGCTGATCGCACAGTTCGGTGAAAAGCGTCGTATTCCTGTTACTTATGACGAAATTCCTCAAGACTTAATTCACGCGCTCATCGCAACCGAAGATAGCCGTTTCTACGAGCATCCTGGTATCGACCCTATCGGCATCACTCGTGCAGCTGTTGTTGTTGCGGTTTCAGGCTCGGCTAAACAGGGTGCGAGTACGATTACGCAACAGCTAGCTCGTAACTTCTTCTTATCTAATGAGAAGAAGATCATGCGTAAGATTAAAGAGATTTTTATTGCTATCCATATTGAGCAGCTTTTAAGTAAGCAAGAAATCATGGAGCTTTATGTCAATAAAATCTTCCTTGGTTACCGCTCATATGGCTTTGGTGCTGCCGCTCAAGTGTATTTTGGCAAGAGCCTTGATGAATTGACGTTAAGTGAGATTGCAACACTCGCTGGTATGCCAAAAGCGCCATCAACCATGAACCCAATTTACTCTCTTGAGCGCGCAACAAAACGCCGTAACGTTGTATTAATGCGAATGCTTGATGAGAAATACATTACACAAGAGCAGTATGACGAAGCACGCAATGAGCCTATTGTGGCGCGTTATCATAGCGCTGAGATTGAGCTTTCCGCACCTTACGTAGCAGAGTTGGCTCGTGCATGGGCAGTAAAAGAATACGGTGAAGAAGAAGCTTACACCTCTGGCTTGAATATCTACATGACTGTGGATTCTAAACTGCAAGATGCTGCAAATACGTCTGCGGTAAATAACCTCTTGTCATACGATGAACGTCATGGCTACCGTGGTGCAGAAAGTGTGCTTTGGAAAGAAGGGGAAGCGGCCTGGGGCAATGAGCAAATAGAAAAGCACCTGAAGAAACAGCCAACTTATGGTGACCTTTACCCTGCGGTTGTGACGAAAGTCGATGATAAGACGGCACAAGTATGGGTTAAGAACCATGAAGAGCAAACCATCCCTTGGACTGGAATGCACTGGGCGCGTAAGTACATTACTGATAACCGCCAAGGCTCAACACCAAAGTCAGCGCATGATGTGCTAGCGACAGGTCAACAAGTTTGGGTTCGCGAAGTAAGTGAAACCGATGAAGATGACAACACAACACTGAGCTGGAAACTGAGCCAAGTGCCGACAGCAAACACCGCGTTTGTTGCGATGAACCCAGAAAATGGCGCGATATTGTCGCTGGTTGGTGGTTTCAACTTTGTGCACAGCAAGTTTAACCGTGCAACCATGTCAGTGCGTCAGGTTGGTTCAAGTATCAAGCCTTTCATCTACTCGGCAGCAATTGACAAAGGACTAACTCTAGCCACTTTGATTAACGATGCGCCGATTAACAAGTGGGATGCAGGCTCTGGTTCAGCTTGGCGACCAAAAAACTCACCACCAACTTATGGTGGTCCAACGCGGCTTCGCCTCGGCTTAGCTCAATCAAAAAACGTCATGGCAGTGCGTACACTCCGTGAAGTTGGCCTCGAGGAGACACGTCAGTACCTTACTCGTTTCGGTTTTGATATTAACCAAGTACCACGCTCTGAGACCATCGCACTCGGAGCTGGTAGCTTAACACCAATGAAAGTGGCACAAGGTTACTCTGTGTTTGCGAACGGTGGTTATTACGTTGAACCATTCTATGTAGAACGCGTGGAAGATGCATTCGGTGAAGTACTGTTTAAAGCCAATCCAAAGAGTGTTTGTCATAAGGATTGTCCGCAAATGAGCGAGCAGCCAGAAAATCGCTACGCTGATGAATTTGGCGAACAAGACGTCGCGATTGATGGCCTAGCAACAGACAATGCCCTTGAAAATGATGAACCTCAATATGCACCGCAAGTTATCTCCGAACAGAATGCATTCTTAATGCGTGAGATGATGTACAGCAACATTTGGGGTGGCGGTAACTGGCGTGAAGGCACAGGTTGGAATGGTACAGGCTGGCGCGCGCAAAAACTTGGTCGTCGTGATATCGGGGGTAAAACGGGTACAACGAATGATTCCAAGGATGCTTGGTACAATGGCTATGGACCTGGTGTCGTTGCGATAGCTTGGGTTGGCTTTGATGATCACTCACGTGCACTTGGCCGCACCACTGTTAACAGCAACCTAGGGCAAGGCCAAATTTCTGGTGCCGAGTCGGGTGCGAAAACCGCAGAGCCTGCTTGGATTGACTTCATGCGTGTTGCGCTAGAAGGGACGCCGGAGCAAGGTAAAAATATTCCAGAGGATATTATTCGAGTTCGTATTGATCGCAACAGCGGTATGCTAACGCACAAGGTAGATAGCACATCAATGTTCGAATACTTTGAAAAAGGCACGGAGCCTACCGAATACGCTGGCGACCGTTTAGAAGATAGTATTTACTCTTCAGGCTCTGGCGCAGAAGAACTGTTCTAAATCACAAAAGCACAAGGGAGAGCATCAAGCTCTCCCTTTTTTATGTCGGCTTTTACGCCGCGGCGTTCAATGAAGGATAAGAAGCCAATACTTCTTTAATCTTCGCCGCCAAAGCTTCAAACCTAGCTCGTAGTGGTGAGCCCGGACGGTATACGAGAACGATATTACGCGAGGGGGTTGGGTTAACAGCTGGTACGTAGCATACGCCATCTTTTTGCTTCTCATTAGGGATAGAAAGCTGAGGCAATAACGTAATCCCCGCACCGGCAGCAACCATGTTGCGTAACGTCTCCAAGCTGGTGGCTTTAAAACGCTCATCGTCTTTTGCTCCAGCGGCAAAACAAAAACCTAACGCTTGATCTCGCAGACAGTGGCCGTCTCCCAACGCTAAAACGGTTTTACCATTCAGCTCCAACATATCAACATGGTCGAGAGAGGCCCACTCATGGTCACATGGCACTGCGACACTTAATGGCTCTTGATACACTTCGATCTCTTTAAATGGCGCAGTTTCATCAACCGAAGCTAAAACTAAGCAATCTAGTTTGCCTTCTTCCAATTGACGCACTAATTGATGTGTTTGAGCTTCGTGCAGAAATAGCTCCAGCTCAGGAAATGCTTCTTTTATCTGCGGCAGAATTTTGGGTAGTAGATAAGGCCCAACCGTCGGGATGAAACCAATATGCATCGGTCCAGTCATGGCTCCGCTTTGACCGCTTGCCATATCTCTGAAGGTTTTCACTTCACTTAAGATGCGTTTAGCCTGCTCCACCAGCTGTAACCCTGAATCGGTAAACAAAACACGTCGGCTGCTTCGCTCTAAAAGCGTGGTCCCGAGTTCATCCTCTAGTTTACGAATTTGCCCACTCAATGTTGGCTGGCTAACAAAACATGCCTCTGCCGCTTTGCGAAAGTGCTTATGTTCCGCAAGTGCAACTAAGTACTCAAAATCTCGAATATTCATAATTCACGCTTCGCTTCTTTAACAATAGCTAATACCTATCAAAACCATAACACCAAACGATTAGAGCTATCAAAGGATTTTTACAATAATGGGCTCAACAAAACGAAACAGAGCGACGAAAAACGCTAAGCTCTATACGCATAATTTAAAATAGTTAAAGGAAATCATTATGTTTGTATCTAAAGAAGGTCAACAAGTCCCTCAAGTTACTTTTCCAGTTCGTCAAGGTGACGCTTGGGTGAATGTAACGACCGATGAGCTATTTAAAGGTAAGACCGTTATCGTATTTAGCTTACCGGGTGCATTTACTCCAACCTGTTCATCAAGCCATCTACCTCGTTACAACGAATTGTTCCCTGTATTTAAAGAGCACGGAGTTGATGAGATTATTTGTGTCTCGGTCAATGATACGTTCGTGATGAATGCATGGAAACAAGACCAAGAAGCAGAAAACATTACCTTCATCCCGGATGGTAATGGTGAATTCACCGATGGCATGGGTATGTTAGTGGATAAAAACGACATCGGCTTTGGCAAACGTTCATGGCGTTACAGCATGCTAGTAAAAGATGGCGTAGTGGAAAAAATGTTCATTGAGCCAAACGAACCAGGCGACCCATTCAAGGTGTCAGACGCAGATACGATGCTGAACTACATAGCGCCTGACTACAAAACGCAAGAATCCATCACGGTGTTCACTAAACCAGGCTGCCCTTTCTGTATGAAAGCGAAACAAAATCTGATTGACCACGGTCTTCAATATGAAGAAGTGATTCTGGGTAAAGACGCAACAACAGTTAGTCTACGAGCTATATCTGGTCGCACGACTGTTCCACAAGTCTTTATCGGTGGCAAGCACATCGGCGGTAGCGAAGAGCTAGAAGCGTATCTAGGCTAAGCTGTCCATAGCCTACACCCTCGGTCTCCGGTGCCTTTGGCTCGGAGGCCAACCCTAAACCACTTCTTCTACTAGTCTAGATAAGTAGTTATCTGCCAATAAGGTGACTACTTATCCAGATTCAACTATCCAATTCACTCTCCAAGCTCAATGTAGCTAGCTTGGCTTAGAACAAAAGCGAGAGTTCACGATGAAACAAGTTAATGTCGACGTAGCGATTATTGGTGGCGGGACGGCTGGTCTTGGTGCTTATCGAGCAGCAAAAGCTCATACCAACAGCGTGGTAATGATTGAGGGCGGTCCCTACGGAACAACCTGTGCTCGTGTCGGATGCATGCCGTCTAAGCTGTTAATTGCGGCAGCAGAAAGTGTTCATCAAATCGAAAAAGCACCTGGATTTGGGATACACCCGCAAGGTGAAGTACGAATTAACGGACGAGAAGTTATGGATCGTGTAAAGCGCGAACGCGATCGTTTTGTTGGCTTTGTGCTTGAAAGTGTCGATGATATTCCCGCTGAAAACAAACTATCGGGCTACGCGAAGTTTGCCGATGACCACACTCTCATCATAGATGATCATACTCAGGTCACCGCACAGCGCATTGTTATTGCGACAGGATCTCGTCCAGCATATCCGGCAGCTTGGAATGAACTGGGTGATCGCCTAGTGATTAACGATGATGTATTTGACTGGGATGACTTACCAGAGTCAGTGGCAGTATTTGGCCCAGGAGTCATCGGCCTTGAATTGGGTCAGGCTTTACACCGCCTAGGAGTAAACGTGAAGCTCTTTGGCCTTGGAGGACAAGTGGGCCCACTGACAGACCCAGAGGTGATGGCGTATGCAGATAAAGCCTTTAAGGAAGAGTTCTACCTTGATGCAGATGTAAAAGTCGAAAGTATGAAACGCATTGCTTCGTCAGACAATGACGGCGAAGACAAGGTCGAAATCCAATTCATCAACCATGATGGTGAATTAGAAACTTTTGTTGTCGATTACGTATTGGCCGCAACGGGTCGTCGTCCAAACGTCGATAAGCTGGCGATCGAGAACACCAATGTGGCTCTCGATGAACGTGGCGTACCAACGGCGGATCACTACACATTGCAAACTTCGGTAGAGAGCATCTTCATCGCAGGTGATGCAAGTAACCAAATTCCACTGCTGCACGAAGCCGCTGACCAAGGCCGTATTGCTGGAGACAACGCAGGCCGTTTCCCAGATATTCGTGCGGGTCTGCGTCGCTCACCAATTTCAGCCGTGTTCTCCGACCCTCAAATTGCTATGGTTGGAGAAACATATAAACAACTAGAAACACGTCTAGGCACATGTGGATGTTTCGCAACCGGTGAAGTCTCGTTTGAAAATCAAGGACGTTCGCGCGTCATGCTTCGTAATAAAGGCATTCTGCATGTCTACGGAGAGCAAGGCACTGGACGTTTTTTAGGTGCAGAAATGATGGGCCCGAATGCAGAGCATCTTGCTCACCTTTTAGCATGGGCGCACCAAAATAGGATGACGATTTCTGAGATGTTAGATATGCCCTTCTATCACCCAGTGATTGAAGAAGGCGTCCGCACCGCTCTACGTGATTTGAATGCAAAACTACACTTAGGGCCAGAAATGGTGAAACATTGTCTTGACTGCGGCCCTGGCTGCTAACGCTTTCAGGCTTCTATCTAAATATAAAGCAAAGCCTCGTCATCAACGAGGCTTTGCTTTGCTACTTCGGCGCAATAAAATCTCTCTTACGCTGCCATCATTGCATAGCGGCTGACCATATAAATCGCGACAACACCGATCATAAAGAACCCACCAGCGATACTCAGCGCAAGTTTCAACTCTGTCGACATCATTATATTTCCTGTTAAAGACTGACAGCACACCATACATCAATTACGTGCCACAAAGCTTTTACAAAGCTAACTTTCCATTTTTGGTTGTGTCATGGCGCTCTAAGCCCGTGTAAGAAACGCTTTCCACCATTTAGTTAGATATATAATCTGAAGCAACACTAATGGTTTGGAAAACACTATGACTTGTCGCCGCTGCGAGGAACATTGGTTTTGGAAAAAACTTGGACGTTGTCAACGATGCTTGGATCAATTGACGGTACTTTCTGTACTGTGTTGGATTGTGTGGTGGTTTACGCTCAAAGATGATCCACAAAGCATCGAGTCGATCGCTTTGATCTTTGTCGGCTTCGCTTTCAACGTTTTGTTGTTTCTACACTTATGGATGCGTTTTGTCATCTTGCCTTGGCAACGTCGAAAGGGACAAAAAAAGGCCAATAAAAAAGAGAAAAGTGACAGATAGAAAAAAGCCCCAAAACCAATGTCAGTTCTGGGGCTCTCTTAGATTCTTCTAAGAAAAAGCAGTGGTACTTTAATAGACCGGGCTTCCTCTCAAAGGTTCCAAATTTTTTCGATTTTTTTAGCGAATACTGATGTAAGTAAACAGGAAAATGACTATGTCATTGAATGCTAATAAAATCACTCCACAACTTCAGTTCATGCCACATGCGTTTTTTGGATCACTTGCTCCATTAAATTGATCTCAAGCGCTACCTCATCACATGCATGTTGACGTGGGCACTGATCGCAATCTTTCAGAACTTTCTCCGGCAGTAATGACTTCGATGTCGGTAAAAAGCTTTGCTTCATAAAGAACTCAGGCGTTCGCGTTAGAACAAAGACTTTCTTGATCGCCATCTGGCGCGCTTTCTCAACCAAATAGTTCACAATCGCACTGCCCTGCCCTTGGCCTTGCCAGCCCGCTTCGATACCAAGAGAGCGTATTTCAGCCAACCCTGAGTCATACACATATAGAGAAGCGCAACCCGTCACTTCACCATGATGCTCAGCCACCGCGAAAGAGCCAATATCTCTCACGAGCTCATTACGAGAGCGCGGAAGATTCTCACCAAGGTTCGCCCAGTAAGCAACCATACCTTCCAGCGTTTCAATGTCCGTCAAACGTGCAGGACGCACTTTCACCGCCGAGCTGTCACGTTGGCTCAGGCGCTTATCCGCTTGTTCTACCGCGTAAGCGACCTGGTGAGGCGAAACACCACCCAAAGCACAACGCTTTTCCAAACACGAATCGATAGTCAGAATGTCATACACATCCGCTTCAATGACCTCTGAGAAGGCTTTTAACTCTTCGATAGACAGTTCTTCTAGCGCACAACCTTTAGCAATAGCACCAACGACCGCGACACCGACGATGTGGTGAGCTTCACGGAATGGGATGCCTTTCGCCACTAGGTAATCAGCTAACTCCGTCGAGTTTGCGTAACCTTGTTTCGCCGCTTCTAGTGTGCGCTCGCCATTCACTTTAATACCGTCAAAACACAGAGCTGCCATTTCCATGCAGTCGTTCCATGTATCTAAAGCGTCAAACAACCCTTCTTTATCTTCCTGCATGTCTTTGTTGTACGCCAATGGCAAAGCTTTAACTGTCATCATCATGCTCGATAATGCGCCATAGACACGCCCTGTCTTACCACGGATCAACTCAAGTGCATCTGGGTTTTTCTTCTGTGGCATTAATGACGAACCAGATGTCACCGTATCCGCTAACTCAATGAAGTTTGACTCGCCTGAATTGTAGAAGATCATATCTTCTGCAAGACGAGAAAGGTGAAGCATAGAAATCGACGCCACCGACATCAGTTCCATCACATGATCACGATCTGAAACCGAATCGAGTGAATTACGCGTAGCACGGTGGAAACCGAGATTATGTGCTAATTGTTCGCGATCAATCGGATAAGCCGTTCCCGCTAAAGCACCCGAGCCAAGTGGACAAGTGTCGAGACGCTGTAAGGCATCATTCAGACGAGAGTAGTCACGCTCGAACATTTCAACATAAGCCAAGCACCAGTGAGCAAAGGTTACAGGTTGAGCACGCTGAAGATGAGTATAGCCTGGCAATACGGTGCCTTGGTGCTGTTTAGCAACATGGACCATTTGTGCTTGTAGGCGATCTAAAGCAATCAATAATTGCTGACCTTGCTGACGACACCAAAGTTTCAAGTCTGTGGCGACTTGGTCATTCCGAGAACGCCCAGTGTGGAGTTTTTTACCTAAATCTCCCACTTTACTGATTAGCTGCTGCTCAACCCAAGAGTGGATATCTTCTGCATCAGAGCGAAGAATTTGGTGAGGGTCTTCCATCACTTCTAACTTCAGCTCATTTAAAGCAAGTTCCAGTTTTTGCTGTTCTTCTGCCGATAGCACATCAACAGAAAGCAGAGCTTTAGACCATGCGATTGAACCTACGATGTCTTGCTCAGCCAATCGGTAGTCAAAACGCAACGAATCATTGAACTCTTTAAATCTGGTGTCTGCCGCTTGGGTAAATCTTCCGCCCCATAATGCCATTGCGTCTCTCCTGATGACTATTGCTTACTCTAACGTTCTCGAATGAGTAGTAACCAATTTGATGGTCATTTGCTCACTTTTTCTTATGGGTCAACGTTACGGCAATTTCGATAAAAAATAAAGTATAAATTCAATATTTTTACATATATATTCAAACAAAAATTAGATACCCGCTTTTAGAAACCAAAAGACCCGCCTATAAATGGCGGGCCTTTATTCAATCCAAGATGGATGTTAATGGATTATTTCTTCTGGCTGTTCAATGCACGAATACGGCTTGATAGCGAGTAAAGACGGATGAAACCACCTGCATGGCTTTGGTCGTATACTTCATCTTCACCAAAAGTCGCGAACTCTTCTGAATACAAGCTGTTGTCAGAACGTTTTTGCGTCACTGTCGCTTGACCTTTGTAGAGCTTAACAACCACTTCGCCATTCACGTCTTGCGCTAACTCTTCTGAAGCAGCAAGGATCGATTTACATAGTGGGGTAAACCAACGGCCATCGTATACAAGGTGAGACGCTTTTAGACCTAGCTCCTCACGGAATTCGAATGATGATTTGTCTAGCACAAGCTGCTCTACAGCGCGCAGCGCTTCCATCATGATGGTGCCTCCCGGTGTTTCATAGCAACCACGAGACTTCATTCCAACAAGACGGTTTTCCACGATATCGATACGGCCAACACCGTGCTTAGCGCCCTTCTCGTTTAGGTAAACCAGTGCGTTGTATGGTGTCATCGCTTCACCATCAACTTCGACCACTTCACCTTTTTCTACTTTCAGCGTGACGTATTCCGCTTCATTTGGCGCTTGCTCTGGGTCGACAGTCCACACCCAGCAGTCTTCGTTTGGTGCGTTCCAAGTATCTTCTAAAACGCCGCCTTCCGTCGAAATGTGCCATGCGTTTGCATCACGTGAATAGATCTTAGTAAGAGACGCAGAGCAAGGAATATTACGCTCAGCTAGGTAATCCAAACACTCTTCACGGCTCACTAGGTCCCACTCACGCCAAGGTGCAATCACTTGTAAGTCCGGTGCTAGTGCTGCGAATGCGCCTTCAAAACGTACTTGGTCGTTACCTTTACCTGTACAGCCATGACACAGAGCGTCCGCGCCCACTTTACGTGCCACTTCAACCTGCGCTTTGGCAATGATTGGACGCGCCATTGATGTACCTAGCAGGTACTTACCTTCGTAGTACGCGCCGGTTTTTAGCGTTGGGTAAATGTAGTCTGCGACCATTTCTTCTTTCAAGTCAGCGATGTAGCACTCAGAAGCACCAGAGGCTTTTGCTTTCGCTTCAATGCCTTCTAGCTCTTCGGCACCTTGACCAACATCGGCAACGAAAGCCACTACTTCACAGTCGTAGTTCTCTTTTAGCCACGGGATGATTACTGAAGTATCTAGACCGCCTGAGTATGCGACTACCACTTTATTTACGTTCACTTTGCTCATGTTTTTCTCCAAACTTAACTGGCGCTGCGCTCGGCGGTCAGTGCCAACTACGACTTCCTAATATTGAATTCTTTTGCTGATGCTTATTGAGGCAAGAATTGAGTACCAATACTTTCACCAGCGAATAACTGTGCTAATTTTTCTGGGTAACGCCAGGTCGCGACTTCAATTGGACGGCCAAGATCATTGGCGGCCTCCAAAGCGGCTTTAACTTTGACGATCATGCCATCGGTGATCACATGTCCATCGATCAACGAGTTAGCTTGCTGCTCTGACAGGGTTTTGATCAAATGGCCTTTTCCATCTAATACACCACTCACGTCTGATAACAGGACCAACTCTGCATCTAATGCGCCCGCAACCGCGACTGCTGCTTGATCAGCATTCACATTCATCATCTGGCCATCTTTGGTTAAACCAATTGAACTGATGATCGGCAGTGCACCTGTGTTTAGCACCGCTTGTAATAGTGCTGAGTCACCCGGTGATGCTTTGCCTACCGCGCCGAGTTCTGGGTCAAGTTCTTCAACAAGACACAAACCACCATCCGCAAGGCTAAGGCCCACAGCGTTAAGACCGTCCGCAATCGCTTGACCTTGAAGTAACTTATTCGCAGTGCCTGCAAGCGCGCCTGCAATCACAGGAATTTGATCGTAAGGCGTTACGCGTAAACCGTTTTTCTTAACGGTTTCAAGCTGAAGCTTTGCCATCAACTCATCAACTAGGTAGCCACCGCCATGAACGATGGCGATTTGTCGCTGTGCCGATTTTTGGTAAGCCGCAATGGCACCAAAAAGTTGGCTTAAGGTTTGAGTGCATGATAGAGCTGCACCACCTAGCTTAATGACTAAAGGAGCTTGATTGGTTTGCGTCATCGCATTTCCCTCTTTCAACGACTACAGCAACGCTGTCAGTTCTGGGTAACCGTAATGAATATTGAGACATTGCATCGCTTGACTCGATGCACCTTTAAGTAGGTTGTCGATAGCTGAAATCACAATGATGTGTTCGCCTTGTACCTTCCAGCCGATATCACAGAAAGGGGTATTTTCGACATCCTGAATACGTGGAATACCGTCGCCTTTAAGACGCACCGCAGGCTTGCCTTGATAAGCTTGTTCAAACGCCTGTGCCACTTGTGCTTCTGTCACACCTTGCGCAAGCTTCATGGTGATAGTGGCAAGAATGCCGCGTTTAAAGTTGCCGAGGTGCGGAGTAAAAATCACATCGCAACCCAAGTGCTGAGCAATCTCTGGCTGGTGACGATGGTTAAATACACCATAAGGTTGCAAGCTCACTTCACAGAAGCTGTTAACCATGGAGGCTTTACGCCCTGCACCTGATACACCACTGGTTGCGTTGATCACTGGCCATTGGTTGGTATCGAGCAACGCATGTTCTAATAAAGGTTTGATTGCAAGCTGTGAAGCGGTTGGGTAGCAACCTGCTACTGCAATCAAAGGAGTGGTTTTTATTGATTCTTGGTTCCACTCTGCTAAGCCGTATGCTGCTTTATCTAGCCAGTTGTTATGTTGATGTGCGAAGCCATAAAAAGTGTCGTAAAAGCCTTCACTTTTCACACGGAATGCACCCGATAAATCGAATACCTGACAGCCTGCCTCCAAGAAAGTTGGGGCTAAATCATGGCTGACTTCGTGAGCCGTTGCCAAAAACACCACGTCCGATTCTTGAGCGATTTGCAGTGGAGCCGTTATTGGTAAAACTGGCATATCAATGATGCCCGCTAGCTTACCGTGCAGCTGCGCGATGCTCTTTCCCGCATCAACACTGTTGGCGGAAACGTATAAACCTGATAGCGTGAGTTGTGGGTGTTTATTAACCATTAACGCTACCTCTGCGCCGGTGTAACCGCTGGCTCCAATAATCGTGGTTTTTAGCATTGTGTAACATCCATATACTTAAAGGCTCAAATGACTATTCATATTTAATTTTTGCTTTATTTTGATTTTTTATTCATTAAATATGATTTAATATGTGTTTTACATTTTTGTGGTCTGTCTGTCAACAGGAGATTTGAAGAATCCATGCAATTACCAACTTTTCTAGAGGTCTATGAAGGACTCATCAGCACCTCTTCTATCAGCTCCACGGATCCGAGCTGGGATCAGGGCAATGCAAAAGTCATCGAAAAACTCGCATCTTGGTTTAAAGATCTGGGTTTTAGCGTTGAAGTGATCGAAGTCGAGCCAGGCAAGCACAATATGATCGCACGTATGGGTGAGGGTGAAGGTGGCCTTTTACTTGCTGGCCATAGTGATACCGTGCCATTCGATCAAGGGCGATGGAATTTCGATCCGCATAAACTGACGGAAAAAGACAACCGCTTCTACGGTTTAGGCACAGCAGACATGAAAGGCTTTTTCGCCTTTATTTATGAAGCAGTGAAGAAAGTCGATTGGAGCAAGCAGAGCAAACCACTCTACGTATTAGCCACTTGTGACGAAGAGACCACCATGTTGGGCGCGCGACATTTCACAGCAAACGCCCCATTTAAGCCGGATTACTGCATCATTGGTGAACCCACCAGCCTTGTACCAATTCGAGGTCATAAAGGGCATGTGGCAAATGCCATTCGCGTAACAGGCAAGTCCGGTCACTCATCGGACCCAGCGCTTGGCGTTAACGCTATTGAGATCATGCATGAAGTCATGTTCGCCATGATGCAACTGCGTGACAAATTGATTAAAGAATATCACCATCCGGGTTTTGCCATTCCAAGCCCTACCCTAAATCTTGGACACATTCACGGTGGTGACAGCGCTAACCGTATTTGTGGTTGCTGTGAGCTGCATTACGACGTGCGTCCTCTTCCCGGCATTAGCCTTGATGGTTTAGAGAACATGTTGCGCGGAGCATTAAAAGAAGTCGAAGCGAAATGGCCTGGGAGACTGGAGATTATTCCATTGCATGAGCCTATTCCGGGTTACGAATGCCAACATGACCACCCATTTATCGGTGGTGTTGAAGAGATCTGCCAAACCAGTTCAGAAACCGTGAACTACTGTACTGAAGCACCATTTCTACAACAGTTGTGTCCAACCTTGGTGCTCGGCCCTGGGTCAATCGACCAAGCCCATCAACCGGATGAGTTTCTATCCTTCGACTTTATCGACCCCACAATTGATGTGCTTTCAAAGGCAATGGTCAAGTACTGCTGTTAATACGCGTTTAAGCTCGAAAGTCTGTGCAGCTCGATTGAGCTGCATCTTTTTATCTTCACAATTTAGCGCTAGTCTTAACACTTATTTAACTTGTTATTTTGTAATTAATTTTCACTTCTTACTCTATGGCTGCCGTAAATTTGCTCTAAATCAGGAGACAGCGGAATAATTGCAAACTTAGTCTGCTTTATTTGACTATAACTGGTGCTTTTCGCTAGATTGGAGTCTTAACAAGGACAATGGATGTAGTTTTTTTACGAGGCAGGACGACAATGAACGAGAAATACGCCGCACTCAAAAGTAATGTGCGCATGTTAGGCCACTTATTGGGTAACACCATTCGCGATGCCCATGGCGAAGAAATCTTCGAGAAAGTGGAAACCATTCGTAAATTATCCAAATCAGCTCAAGCAGGGAATCAAGCAGACAGGGACAGCTTGATCGAAGAAATCAAACATCTACCTGATGAGCAGCTAACGCCCGTTACTCGCGCGTTTAACCAATTTCTAAACCTCACCAATATCGCTGAGCAATACCACACGATTTCACGCCATTGTGAAGAGCACATTTGCGAGCCAGACGCGATTAACTCGCTGTTTTCTAAACTGGTACAAAACGATGTGAGCAAACTGGACACTGCCCAAGCGGTTCGTGATCTAAATATTGAATTGGTATTGACGGCTCACCCAACAGAAATTACGCGCCGCACGATGATCAACAAACTGGTCAAGATAAACGAGTGCTTATCAAAGTTGGAGCTAAGCGATCTTTCTTCTAAAGAGCGCAGAAAAACCGAACGCCGCCTAGAGCAACTGATTGCCCAAGGCTGGCATTCAGACGTGATTCGACAACAACGCCCAACTCCGTTGGATGAAGCAAAGTGGGGCTTTGCGGTCGTTGAAAACTCGCTATGGGAAGCAGTACCGGACTTCCTACGTGAGATGAATGACCGTCTAAAATCTTACCTTGGAGAAGGTTTACCCATTGATGCTCGCCCAGTGCACTTCTCCTCTTGGATGGGTGGTGACCGTGACGGTAACCCGTTTGTTACTCACAACGTTACGCGTGAAGTCTTACTTTTGTCTCGTTGGAAAGCCGCCGATCTTTATCTCAATGACATCAACGAGTTGATCAGCGAGCTGTCTATGACAGTTTCAAACGATCAAGTCCGTGAGCTTGCTGGCGAAGATCAGCACGAACCATACCGTGCGATCCTGAAGCAATTACGCACTCTGCTCAATGAAACCAAAGATATTCTCGATGCTAAGATCCACGGTCAAAAGCTGGCTGTTAAAGCACCACTGCAAAAAGTCGAGCAACTTTGGGAACCGCTGTATGCCTGCTACCAGTCACTAAACGAATGTGGCATGGGTGTAATAGCCAACGGCTCACTACTGGATACACTACGCCGCGTAAAAGCATTTGGTATCCATCTTGTACGTCTTGATATCCGCCAAGAGAGCACGCGTCACTCAGACGTCTTGTCTGAACTAACTCGCTACTTAGGTATTGGTGATTACGAACAATGGAATGAGCAAGATAAGATTGCTTTTCTAACTAACGAGCTGGCATCTAAACGTCCGCTTCTCCCTCGTGATTGGGAACCGTCTGAACCCGTCAAAGAGGTTTTGGATACCTGCAAGATTGTTGCAGCACAACCGCGTGAAGCGTTTGGCGCTTACGTTATTTCAATGGCACGTACCGCCTCTGACGTACTAGCCGTTCATCTACTGCTACAAGAAGCTGGTTGCCCTTACCGCATGGATGTGTGTCCTCTGTTCGAAACGCTAGACGATTTGAACAACGCGGAATCGGTCATCAAGCAGCTTATGGGGATTGACCTTTACCGTGGTTTTATCCAAAACCACCAGATGGTCATGATTGGTTACTCTGACTCAGCGAAAGATGCAGGTGTTATGTCTGCAGGTTGGGCTCAGTATCATGCGATGGAATCGTTAGTTAAAGTGGCTGAAGAAGAAGGCGTTGAGCTAACTCTATTCCATGGTCGTGGGGGCACAGTCGGTCGCGGTGGCGCACCTGCGCATGCTGCGCTTTTGTCGCAACCACCAAAAAGCTTGAAAGGCGGTTTACGTGTAACAGAGCAAGGCGAGATGATCCGCTTTAAACTGGGTCTCCCAGATGTCGCAGTAAACAGCTTTAACCTATACGCAAGTGCGATTCTGGAAGCCAACTTGTTACCGCCACCGGAGCCAAAACAAGAATGGCGCGACTTGATGGAAGTGCTATCAGAAGTAAGCTGTGAGTCTTACCGAAATGTGGTTCGTGGCGAGCCAGATTTCGTGCCTTACTTCCGCCAAGCAACACCAGAACTCGAACTCGGCAAGTTGCCACTTGGTTCTCGTCCTGCAAAACGCAACCCTAAGGGCGGAGTAGAAAGCTTACGTGCAATCCCGTGGATCTTCTCATGGAGTCAAAACCGTTTGGTACTTCCTGCATGGCTAGGCGCAGGTGAAGCGATTCAATACTCGATCGATAAAGGCCACCAAGCATTGCTCGAAGAGATGTGCCGCGAATGGCCATTTTTCTCAACTCGTCTCGGCATGCTGGAAATGGTGTACTCGAAGTGTAATATTGATATCTCTCGCTACTACGATGAGCGATTGGTGGATGAGTCGCTCCGTCCACTCGGTGAAAAACTTCGTGCTCAGCTTCAAGAAGACATCAAAGCGGTACTGAATGTAGAGAACAATGAAAACTTGATGCAGCATGACCCTTGGGGACTCGAGTCGATTCGCTTACGCAATATCTACGTTGAGCCATTGAATATGCTACAGGCAGAGCTACTATACCGCACGCGTCAAACCGAAGAAGCTTCTGCAAACTTGGAAGAAGCGTTGATGGTGACGATTGCTGGTATTGCTGCTGGTATGCGCAACACAGGCTAATCGTTTCATTTTTAATAAAAAGCTGGGCAAATGCTCAGCTTTTTTTTATCACAGGATAATCGCACCAAAACAAAGGCAGTTAAATATACCACTATAGACCCCAAAAGTACCAAAATAAAAGAATAAAAAACCACAAGTTAACACTATTGATTATTATGTTAGTTTTTTAGGGTAATTTTGTCCTACTATTCCACTTCATGCTTATTATTTATATACTACTTGCCTGCTGAGAGCTCATAAATCCAATCATACCTGCTCCAGCCTTGATGGGACTCCCCATCTCTCTAGGTGATAAACGGCTTTAAGGTGACAGGACCAACATTGTTGGTGTTACTTATACATTAAAAAACTCAAGTGCCAGTAAGAGCGCAGCTGAAAGTATAAGTAGCTTGTTTACAAGTTTATTGACCATTTGGATTGAAGACATGTCATTACCACACGTAATCTTAACTGTTCTTAGCACTCGCGACGCAACCGGTTACGATATCACTAAAGAATTCTCTGCTAGCATCGGTTACTTCTGGAAAGCAAGCCACCAACAGGTGTACCGTGAACTCAACAAAATGGCTGAGAAAGAACTGGTTACTTGCGTATTAGAACCCCAAGAAGGCAAACCAGACCGCAAGGTTTACTCCATTACAGACGCTGGTCGCAGCGCTTTAGGAGAGTGGTTTGATCAACCAACTGCACACCCAACAGTTCGTGATGAGTTTTCAGCGAAATTGATGGCATGTGCCGTTCAACCAGCGGCTCCATTCCGTGACCAACTCGCCGAGCTAGTTGAAGAGTCTCGCAAACTGGTTTCTCACTACAAAGAAATTGAAGCGGCTTACTACGCAACGCCGTCAACTTTAGATAAACAAGCTCGCCTAGAACGTCTAACGCTTCGCCGTAACCTACTGTTACGTGAAACTTGGATCACTTGGGCAGAAGAAGTTCTAACTGAACTTGAAGTGATTGGTTAAACTCCTTTTGCTTTGATAAAACGAAAAAGGCTTGCCACTTGGCAAGCCTTTTATCTTTTTGAAACCAGATTTACGCACCGACTACTGCGCGAGGACGAACACCCAACGTATGGCATAACGCGTAAGTCATCTCTGCACGGTTTAGTGTGTAGAAGTGAAAGTCCTTAACCCCTTCACGACTCAGTACACGCACCATATCAATAGCTTGGCTAGCTCCTACAAGCTGGCGAGTCACCGGATCATCATCCAAACCATCGAATTGTTTGCTCATCCATCCTGGTACTTTCACGTTGTTCTGTGCCGCAAAGCGAGAAGCTTGCTTAAAGTTCGATACAGGCAAAATTCCTGGCACAATTTCTACGTCAATTCCTGCTGCGACACAACGGTCACGGAATCGCAGGTAAGACTCAACGTCAAAAAAGAACTGAGTAATAGCACGGTTTGCACCTGCATCTACCTTACGTTTTAGGTTCAATAAGTCAGACTGAGCGCTTTTAGCTTCAGGGTGAACCTCAGGGAATGCAGCAACGGAGATATCGAAATCGTGGCGTGATTTCAGCAGCTCAACCAAATCCGAGGCATACATATCAGGCGCACCGCCACCTGGAGGAATATCACCACGCAGAGCGACGATATTTTCAATACCATTGTTCCAATAATCATCGGCAATATTAATCAACTCTTCACGAGTCGCATCAATACAAGTGAGATGGGGAGCGGCAACCAATCCGGTTGTTGCTTTAATTTCTTTAATGATGGAGTGTGTTCTGTCACGCTCGCCGGAGTTCGCACCGTAAGTCACAGAAACAAATTTAGGTTGAAGCGTTTTAAGACGGTGCACTGAATTCCAAAGTGTTTCTTCCATCTTAGCGCTGCTTGGCGGAAAAAACTCAAACGATACATTGATGTTATCTGATAACTCAGCAATATTCTGGTTCAAGGCGTCGATATGGCCTGCGTGCGTATATCCCATCTTACTCTCCCTGCGGCACTCCGCCACGAAAACAAATCCTTAAAATCGACGTTTAGACGTCTATATGTCTACAGAATGTATTGAATACGATTTAATGTCAACCTTGTAATTATGAATTTTTCTCAAGTTAATAATGAAGATAGTTCAAGTTTCTACTTGAGCATCATCTCGCCATTTTGCACGGGTTATGACTTCAGTATGGCACTGATAGGGGAATAAAAAACCCTGGATTAATTCCAGGGTTTTTAGGTCAATCGCAACTTTAAAATAAACCAGCCAATCGGTTGAGGTCGGATTGAATAGCGCCGGCTGTCACTTCTCTGCCTGCGCCTGGTCCTCGAATGACCAGAGGGTTATCTTTGTACCACTTGCTCTCTATGGCAAAAATGTTATCGCATGGCAATAAGTTGGCGAGCGCGTGCTCACGAGATAACGCTTCGACTCCCACCGTTGCTTTACCATTTTTTTCTAAACGCGCCACATAGCGAAGCACTTGATCGTTTCTCTGTGCTTTTGTCAGACGCTCTTGAAGTATTTCACTCAACAATGCTCCATTATCGAAGAAATCATCTAAGCTCAGTTCTCTTAATTCTTCTGGCACCAAAGACTCAACTTTAACGCTGTCTGGTTCTATATCTAGGCCCGATTCTCGAGCCAAGATGACTAACTTACGCATTACATCGGAGCCATCTAAATCAGAACGAGGGTCAGGTTCGGTTAACCCTTGCTGCCAAGCAAGATCGACTAAATCATTAAATGGCACAGAACCATCAAACTGTTGGAACAGCCATGATAACGTCCCCGAGAAAATCCCCGATAGAGCGACGATTTCATCCCCACTTTCACGAAGATCTCGCACGGTATGGTTTATCGGTAACCCAGCACCAACCGTTGCGTTGTATAGCCAATGACGACCAATTTTAGCGAATGCATCTTGAACCTGATGGTAGTACTGACTATCTGCGGAACCGGCCACTTTGTTAGCGGAAATCAAATGAATGCCTTGCTGTGCGATTTCTACGTAGCGCTGAGCTAACTCTTTACTCGCGGTAACATCAAGCACGACGGCTTCATCATAGCTTTTAAGTGCTCCCAAACGTGCCAGCCAATCCCCATTGTTTGCTATGCTTTCATCATCAAATCGTTCAGCAACACTCGCCGCCTCAATACCTTGCTCATCGAACCAATAGGTTTGGCTATCCACAACCGCGACAAGATCAAAGCTCATACCATGACGTTTTTCGAGCTCACTTTTTTGCGTCGCAAATAAATTTAACCAACTAGAACCAATATTACCCTTGCCACATAAAGCCACTGCCACGCGTTTTTGCGCTTGGAACAACTGGCTATGAATCGTTTGAACCAACGCCTCGGTATCAGTACGGCGCAAAACAGCGACTAGGCTCAGTCCTGAGTCTGTTTCAGAGATAAATTCTACCGGAGAGTGCTTTAGCTTCTGATAAAAGCCAAAGCAATGATTGGCGTTTTTCGTAACGCCTGCACCTACCGCAGCTAAGAGCGAGTAACCTTCTTTTAGCTTAATTTCTGCCTCTACCGCAAGCTCTTGCAAGTGTTTCAATGCACCACCGGCGATTTCTGCGGTGTAAGCCAAGCGTAGCGTGTGCTGATCGGATTGAGCTTCAAATGCCAGTGGCTCTAATTGCGCGCGCTGCAACGCTTGTAATACATCACTCTGTGTTTTTTCGAAGTCGTGCCCATGCATGAAAGACAACTGCACCAATAAAACATCATCCAGTGAAGTAATAATTTTAGCGCCACGACCAGATGCCAATACACGCTCAATACGAGTAGAACCCGACTCTGGCAGATAGCTACACTTGAGATTAAGGTCCATGGTACTTTGCGCCACAGGCTGAAGCGTACGACTGTGTAGCACTGGGGCAGCTAAGCGAGCAAGTTCACTGGCTTCATCCAATCGAAGTAACGGTAATAAACAAGCGTCAGACACCAAACGTGGATCGGCACTATAGACACCAGCAACATCACTCCAAATCGTGACAGTACTGACTTCAGCAAGCGCGCCTATGACCGTTGCAGAATAGTCAGAGCCGTTACGACCAAGTAGGATGGTTTCTCCTGCCTCGTTCTGAGCCATAAAGCCAGTAATTACCACACGTTTATGGTTATGCTGCGCGAGGATCTCTTTAATTAAAGGGTATGAACGAGCGCGATCAACCTCTGGTTGAGTTCCCGCTTCTGCACGTAAAAACGCTCGTGCATCTTGTGCAACCGCAGGGATAGAACGTTGAGATAATAACGCGGCCAATAGGCGAGCAGACCATACTTCTCCGTGCCCCAGTACCGCGGCTTTTTGCGCATTAGTGAGTGGTGCAGTCAGCTCCGAGAGAGTACTGAACTCATCATGTAATAAAGCTAACAGCTCTTCTTTTGCTTCACTCTCCAACAAGCTTTCTATTAGCTCAGTTTGGAACTGTCTCAAGCTTTGAAGCGCTTCATGCGCAATTCGGCCATCTTTACTTAACCCTTCCAAAAACTCAATCAAGCGGTTAGTGGTTTTTCCTGCAGCAGAGACGACCACAAGATCATTTTCTGTCGAATACTCCTTGAGAATACCCACAACGCGTAAGTAGCATTCTGGGTTTGCTAAGCTACTGCCACCAAACTTATGCAGCTGACGTTGTACAGTCATTGTTATCGTCTCCTATTACTGGGTAGCTTTAGCGAACGCTTGTTCTAAATCTGTGATGAGGTCTTGTGCATCTTCCAAACCGACAGACAAACGCAATAGTTGATGAGAGACCCCAGCCTCCGCCAGCGCCTCCTCACCCATTGCACGGTGCGTCATGGATGCTGGGTGGCAAATCAAACTTTCTACACCACCTAATGACTCTGCTAATGAAAACAGTTGGAGCTCTTTCACAAACACCTTTAACTGTTCAAACGAACCAGCAAACTCAAAACTCAACATAGAGCCAAAGCCCGTTTGCTGCTTTTTAGCGATGTCATGACCTGGATGTTCCGGCAGGCTTGGATGATAGATAGTTTTAACTAACGCTTGTTTCTGTAGGTAAGCCAGTACCTGCTGTGAGCTCTCCTCATGTACTCGCATACGAGCACCAAGCGTACGAATACCTCGCAGCGTCATATAACTATCGAAAGGTGTGCCCGTTGCACCAATACAATTGCCCCACCATGCAAGCTCTTCTGCATGCGCCTCTGTGTTGGTGATGATTACTCCACCAATTACGTCCGAATGACCGTTGATGTACTTTGTTGTGGAGTGGATAACAAAATCCGCACCTAGCTCTAAAGGTTTTTGGTACACGGGTGTCAAAAAGGTATTGTCCACCGCAACTAACGCGCCGATTTGTTTCGCTTTTTCACAAGTAGCTGCAATATCCACTACGCGAACCAGAGGGTTTGACGGAGTTTCTAGCAAAATGAGTTTTGGTTTTTGTGCCAATGCAGCATCTAAAGCCTGTTCGTCTGATTGATCGACAAACTGAACCTTAAAATCGCCTTTGCTAGCTCGGGTATTAAAAAGACGATAGGTGCCGCCATAACAATCGTGAGGAGCAATAATGAGATCATCTGGGCCGAGAAAAGCGGAAACCCATAAATTTAATGCCGACGTACCGCAGTTAGTAACAACCGCTCCTTTTCCAGACTCAAGTTCAGATAGCGCACTTTCCAACAGTCCGCGGTTTGGATTACCAGATCGTGTGTAATCATACTTGAGCACTTCACCAAAAGCAGGAAAACCATAGTTAGTGGAAAGATAAATAGGTGGAACGACAGCATGATATTGGCTGTCTGATTCAATACCAGTGCGTACTGCAATGGTCGCAAGTTTGCGAGTGCTCATGGGTGTATCCTTTCACGGGTAATGACTTCTAAATAGGAATGCGCTATATCTAATGAGTAACATAAAGTGATCAACACGCTTCCTTTGCTGTTATGTTCACTTTACTCGTCAAAAAATGAGACGTCAACACTTCTAGACGTCTATATGTCTTTGCTTATGGCGGTAAATGCAGCTAAAATCAGCACCTAAATTATTTTTAACCGATTACATAAATGAAGGTGTGCAATGGCTGACTGGAATGGCGAATACATTAGCCCATATGCAGAGCACGGCAAAAAAAGCGAACAAGTAAAAAAAATTACCGTCTCTATCCCGCTAAAAGTTTTAAAGGTGCTAACTGATGAGCGTACTCGCCGTCAGATCAATAACTTACGCCATGCAACCAATAGCGAATTGTTATGCGAGGCATTTTTGCACGCGTACACAGGTCAGCCACTTCCGACAGATGAAGACCTTCGTAAAGACCGTCCTGATGATATTCCAACAGAAGTAAAAGCGCTGATGACGGAAATGGGCATCGAATTTGAGTCATTCGACGAAGAATAAAAAAGCCTGATAAGAGGTTTCAGGTAATAACTCTTGCCTCGAGCCAAATGAATGACATAAAAAATGGGACGCAATAGCGTCCCATTTTTGTGTATCACATCTGAAAGATATATTACTCTGCCATGTAGTTTTCAGGCATCTCGATACGAGCTACACCTGAATTAACCGCCGCCTGAGCGACCGCTTTTGCAACACGTGGTAGCAAACGTGAATCCATTGGTTTTGGAATAATATAGTCCGCACCAAACTCTAGCTTATCAACACCTGCAGCCTTCAATACGGCTTCAGGTACAGGCTCTTTTGCTAGCTCACGAATCGCCTCAACGGCTGCAAGTTTCATTTCATCATTGATTTCACTTGCACGCACATCAAGAGCACCGCGGAAAATGAATGGGAAACACAATACGTTGTTAACTTGGTTAGGATAATCACTACGGCCAGTACCCATGATCAAGTCATCACGAACTGCGTGAGCAAGTTCCGGCTTGATTTCAGGATCCGGGTTAGAACATGCGAATACGATTGGCTTATCTGCCATCAACTTCAACGCTTCCGCTGGCAATAGGTTTGGACCAGATACACCTAGGAACAGATCTGCACCTTCAATCACGTCTTCTAGTGTGCGCTTATCTGTATTGTTCGCAAATAGCTGCTTATATTCATTAAGATCATCACGACGAGTGTGAATCACACCTTTGCGATCTAGCATGTAGATTTTTTCGCGCATTGCGCCGCATTTGATCAGAAGCTCCATACACGCTACAGCGGCAGCGCCAGCGCCAAGACAAACAATTGTTGAATCTTCAAGTTTCTTACCTTGAAGTTCGATTGCATTCAGCATACCCGCTGCCGTTACAATAGCAGTACCATGTTGATCATCGTGGAATACTGGTACATCACAACGTTCAATCAGACGCTTTTCAATCTCAAAACAGTCTGGTGCTTTAATATCTTCAAGGTTGATACCGCCAAAAGTGTCTGCAATGCTCGCAACAGTATCAACAAATTCATCGATCGTGCGGTGCTTAACTTCAATATCAATAGAGTCAAGACCTGCAAAACGCTTAAACAGTAACGCTTTACCTTCCATCACTGGCTTAGATGCAAGTGGACCTAGGTTACCTAGACCTAGAATAGCGGTACCGTTAGAAATAACAGCAACCATGTTCCCTTTTGCAGTGTACTTGTACACGTTATCCGGGTTTTGTGCGATTTCACGCACTGGCTCTGCAACACCAGGGCTATATGCAAGGGCAAGATCACCCGCCGTTTCCGCAGGCTTTGTCAGTTCGACAGCAATCTTTCCTGGAGTTGGATAAGCATGGTAATCCAATGCTTTTTGGCGATGTTCTTCTTCTGGAGTGGCTGCTTGGTGGTTGTCTTCAGACATGGACGTTTCTCTTTTTTATTTTTAGGTAAGGGGGCATAAATTCTATCGGATAGAAATCAAACTTCATAGGCAAGATTGCGAGCAATATCCTTAAAAAGCCGATAATAAAAGAGATTAGACCAGATAACGGGGTTAAGCACCCGATTTTCGAGTCAGGTGCTCTTTCTTCTTACTATTATTGGAGTATGCAAACTTAGAAAGTATCGTTACTCTTCGTCCACGTATTGCGCTTGGAGATAATTCTCAATACCAGACATTTCAATCAAGCCAAGTTGCGTCTCTAGCCAATCAACATGTTCTTCTTCATCTTCAAGAATATCTTGGAAGAGATCTCGAGACACATAATCTCGAATGTCTTCAGCGTAGGCAATCGCATCTTTTAAATCTGGAATAGCCGCCATTTCAAGCTTTAAGTCACACTCGAGCATTTCCTTGGTATCTTCACCAATCATCAACTTACCTAAATCTTGTAGGTTCGGTAGGCCTTCAAGGAACAAAATACGCTCAATTAGATGATCGGCATGCTTCATCTCATCGATAGATTCGTGATATTCCTTGTCTGCTAGGTGCTTTAAGCCCCAGTCTTTATACATTCGGGCGTGAAGAAAATACTGATTAATAGCGACGAGCTCGTTACCGAGCACTTTATTGAGATGTTGAATGATGATTGGATCGCCTTTCATGACAAAACCCTCCTCTTTGGCTTCATTTAAATGTAGAAGCAAATGAGAAGGTGTCAAAATGTAAGGCAAATAATTACTGCATACTTACAGCAATTAGCTGGCTTGTTTAAATTCCGTGTAACTAGTTTCCGCTAAAATTTCCTTGGCCTGTCTGATGCACTTACCACATTGGCTGCCCAATGCCGTGCACTTTTTGATTCCTTTAATATCTGTTACGCCTTCATCTATCGCCAACTTCCTAATTTTTTTGTCGGAGACACCATGGCAAAGACAAACGTACATACTCAAAAAACCTATAAAACTAATCTGTGACAAACAATATAAACAAGAATAGTTCTTGTTACCAGTCGCATTATGGTGTCCGCTCAGAATATTTGGTTATAACGATTTTACCGCTGCAGGAAAAGATCAAAGGGTTAAGAGGGGTGAGTAAAAGCGTTAAGAAACAAAGCCGGTAAAACTCTGTTTTTAAATCGAAAAAGTGACGTCTTTTATTTCAACACTTATAACTAAATGTAATCTAGAAATGAAAAAGGGAAGCCTAAGCTTCCCTTTTCGATGCGCTTTCTTCAAAAAGAAGAACAGTGCAAGATTTCGTTTAATTCGTTATGAATTAGTCGAAGATCTTAGCAACAACACCAGCACCTACTGTACGGCCACCTTCACGGATCGCGAAACGTAGAC
>NZ_JAWOTX010000032.1:0-61370 GCF_033339115.1 Vibrio sp. 947
CTACTTTGTTATCATAAACATCTTTCGCTACTACTGCGTCCTTAATATCAAACGGAACATAATCGTAACCAGATTTCAGAGTTTGCATTGCTACTGAGTCTGACGTGTTTAATTGCAAAGGTGTTGGGTCGATAGCTTTGTTACTCGCACAACCAGAAAGAGCCAAAGTTAGTGCAGCCATTGCAGGTACAAATAGTTTCTTCATTGGTAAATCCTTTAACGTGTGTTTTATGTCGTTGATATTTAAATGCTATAGCCTATTGCAGATCGTGCAATACTGCTCGGTGAAGAAAATTAAGGGGCACTGGAAATATTCAACCGACGAATGATACGTAACTACGGTTGCACATCAACAAGTAATTTCAGTTTTTGGGGTAAATTTAAATCAATTCTGTACGTTGTTGCCAAGCCAGATGAAAACGCTATTCATTGAACTCGTAAGATAATTCAATCTTGTTTATCATAAGCCAAACATTTAGAAGTACATGTGAGGTAATAGTGTCAGGATTAACAGAAGACCAACAACTGGTGGCTGATAGTGACGGCCATACTATGTGTTGTGCACTGCCTGGTAGTGGTAAAAGCCATACAATGGTGGCCTTAGCGGATAATCTGGTAAATAAAGACCCGTCATACAAATTGCTACTCATTACATTCACCAAAGCTGCTGCAGAGGAACTTAATGAGCGTCTTGCTCAGAAGATTCAAGGTAGTGGTAAATATCGCGCTAAAGCTGCAACGTTTGACTCTGTATTTGGGCAACAGCTAAGAAATGGTGGCCGAAATACTAAGAGAACCTTAGTGGGTGGTGAGCAATATAACTTCCTTGAAAGAGCAATGCGTCACGCTGGCCTGTCAATGGATATTGAAGAAGCAATGAATGCCATTGATACCTATGGACGGATGCTTAAGCCTGAACCAATAGGTGGGAAGGGGAGCAATCCGGGATGGTTAATTTATTTAGCATATTCGGACCTACTTAAGAAAAACAATTGCCAAGACTTTAACCTGATAGCGCGCTCAGCATACCTGGGTGTGCAAAACGGCACGTTGCCGCCGTGGGATGCAACCCATATCCTCGTTGATGAATTTCAGGATACGAGTGACATGCAGTATGCCTGGATCCAGATACATGGAGAAATGGGTGCAAAAATAGTGGTGGTAGGCGATGACGACCAATCTATCTACTCGTGGCGCGGGGCTGCAGGTTACCAGAATATGGTCAACTTTCAGGGTGACTTTAATGCGGTTGGTTACGTTTTGAAAATGTGCTTTCGCTGTCGGCCAGAAATACTCGCAGCCGCGAAAAGAGTTATCGAGTACAACGAGGACCGGGTATACAAAGATATGGTGTCCGGTAGGGAAGAGGGCGGCATAGTTAAACTCAAAGGATACTTAACGGCTGCGGATGAATTTCAGGGCATGGTACAAGCCATTACATCGGACAATCGCCAATGGGCTGTCCTTGGCCGTACCAACCGTATATTGGATGAAGCCGAAGGTTACCTAAAAATGCACGATATTCCATATCGTCGTTTAGGCGGTAAGAAGCTTTGGGATGATAATGTTGCGAATATTGTCCTCAAGTTGCTATGGAGTTTAGTACGTCCGAAAGACACTCGCTTCATTGGTGAGATCCTTGGTTGGTTGGGGGAAGATGAAGAAGCGATTCAAATGGTGACTCAAGCGTTAGCTCAAAAACGTACTTCCTTTGGTGACTTTATGCCACCAGCTTGGTTGGATTGGCGCCAGAGCTCTGAGCAATTACACCTCCATTGGAAAGACTGGGGGAGTGATACAATTACCAAGTCTGATTTGAATGTGCGGGTTAAAGCGATAGTCGATTTTCTTAAGATGCATCGCGGTGGGAAAAGTCGAGAAGCTAGGCTTATTGAACTGGTAGGAGACATCCTAATCAACCTTAAAGTGGAAGGTGGTTTTGTCGACCGGGTTGAATTGCTTTCAAAGAACTTAGCACCAAGCCAAAAGGGTGGGGATGAAGATACAGAACGTGGAGTTGTTACACTGTCCAGCCTTCATTCATCGAAAGGATTGCAGTGGGAGCAGGTTTGGATTTGTGGATCAAATCAAGGTGTATGTCCATCTAACAACTCGCTTGAGGAAGAATCAACGGGCGGTGTCCCGGAAGAGCGTAGGCTGTTCTATGTTGGAATGACTCGAGCAGTTGACGAACTTTATCTATCTTTTAACAGCGATCCTGATTCATCGGGAACGGCGAAGAAGAAAGAGCCATCTCAATTCTTAGCAGAAGGATTCCCCGAAGAATTGGCCTTAGCTGAGGAAAAACTACAGTTATTGGCCAAACAACGAAAAGATGAAGAACAGGAAGAGGCAGCATAAAATCCGTGGCGATTAAGTGGGTCTACAAAGTCGTATTTAATCGCCGCTGGTAAGGGTATTTATAGGTGCTTACGCTTTCAACGTGGGTTACTATTACAAGGTAAATTTCTTCTTTGGCATTAGCCCTTTCCCACAACTTTCCTCTCTTTTGAGAGACTTTGTTGGATTGTTTCAAGAAGAGCTGTGTTTTTTACTCACAACTGAATCCAAAGTAAGCTCGTTTGATAACTTTCAATCGTGATAAATACATAAATCTTATGTTCGCATAAGTAACTAAATATACTGCCGATTAGCTTGCCAGCTTCTCTGTAGTCATTAACAAAATTTGTTCTCATAAGGAGACTATGACTCTCCTTACGGGAAAAACTCATAGTATTCCTTTGTGCAAATTTTATTCATTTAAAATTTTCGGAGGAAATATTATGGCGTTTTTAGGATTGTTCGTTCTTGGTGTTTGTGTAATTGCTTTGCTTTACACCGGTGGTTCTGCTATCGAAAACAAGATTATTGAACACAAAAAGAAACTAGAAGAAGAAGCGATTATTGTACCAGAAATTGGTGGCTTCCTAGTTCATACCCACTCTGATGCTGAACGTGTTCACAACTTAGAAAAACTAACTGTGAGATTTGGTAAGCATGAGGGTAAGACATGGGCACAAGTTCCAACTGAGTATTTAACTTGGATGGTTCATGAAGATCACAAATACGTGCAACTTGCTCGTGTGATTCTTGCCGCTCGTCGTTCTGACTATACGTTCGTCTAACACCTAGTAGGTAACCACATTGCCTTTTAGGTGACGTGGTTTTGTTTTATTCAATTAAAGGAAAATACCATGTTACTTTTAGACATTATCGAAGCTATTACTGACGTCATTCTTTTGTTGTCATAGTAAAGCTCGTACTGTAAGGGTCGTACCTTATAGTGTTATGCACATTTTCACTTAGTGATTTTGTCATAACCGTTATGGAGCATATCTAGCTAGATGTAAGTTGAAGTTAACGCCTTTGGGCATTGGCTTTGGCTTACACTTGCTAGGTTTCTCTTTCAGGTCTACCACCTCAAGCGTTTTTACGCGAGAGCGTTTGAGGGTAGATCTGAATACAAAGAGAGGCATTCCATGACGACTGAAACCACACCTGAAACTCTAAACAGCACACTCGATACTGAATCAAACGTTTCATTGCATTACCGCGATAACGTAGTGAGCTTCCGAAAGAAAAGACCATCAACCACTATAAATTCTATGGCTAGAAAAAGTCATTTGCACCGCTGGGCTCGATACACAGAGCAGCCAGTAAAGTGCGCGGTTGTTGCAATTTCTATATAGGTCGCAGGGTTTCAGTTCGTCCTAGTTCGTTATCTTTATAACAAGCCTGGCAAGCTGCTTGGGGGAGGTTACTCTCCCCAGCAGTTCATTAATAAAACCAATTCAATCAAGCTGTTGGTCACACACCGACAGTTTAGGCGTTAGGCAGCAACTGTAAGACCTGACTAGCCACCGAATTTTTACCTGCACCTTAGTTGATTCATTTGCCTTTTGGCCTTTCCTCCCCATATTTTGGGATCGGGAATGTTGATGATCTAAGTGCTATCGTGACTTGTCTAATTGGATACTTTTCCTAACTGACACTATTACCTGTAATAGCATAAGTCACACCCCAAGTAGCTAATCTCACTACTCTAAAAAGAGATGTTTACTAGTCATTGACCAGCTATATAAATGGTCTTCAACCTGTCTTCAAGCTAACCACTTGTTGATAGATTTTACTTCCCGAACGGGTGGAGCTTTGTCCTTTACCTTTTTGGGTAAGATACTATATGCTCCGCTTACACGTTCAATAGCAAGCGTTTTAGCTTGTTTATAAACAAATCTGTGGAGCAACAAAATGATTAAAACAAACGAAAACACTGTTGGATTTGGTGGTACATGTGGTCGTGACTTGAAGATACTTGGTGGTAATAATGGACCTCGCTTTGGCGTTGTGTCTGTTTGTCAAACTACTTCATGGCGCAAAAAAGATGGACCCGGATTCAATGAGCGTAAAGTTTGGATGAATTTAAAACTTAACGATTATCAAATTCAGAAACTTGAACGCAATGGCGGTCTTTTTTCTGGTGATGAAATCTCTGTAAATGGTTTTCTCGTTCAGCGCAATGTAGGTGAAGAGGGTCATGTGATTACTGAGATTCAAGTTGAATCTATAGTGTCTCATATTCCTAAAGCACTTAGAGAGTTAGCTAAAGAGGCTGGTTTGAATTATTCATCTCAACCTCAACAAGCACCTCAACAAGCTGGTGGCCAAGGTCATTATGATCGTCAACCTCAGCAACATGCACCGCAGCAGCACGCACCTCAACGTGCACCGCAGCAGCAACAGCATTACAGCGCCCCTCAGAGCCCTGCACCGCAACATGCACCGCAGTACACTGATGACCAAATTCCACCACAACAAGGTGGAGATTGGGACGAAGAAGATTTTTATGGTAGCCGCCAACAGTAATAACTGACTGTTTGTCATTGCCATTGAAATTAAAACCTAAACCTAACCAACTTAAAAACCCATTTGGGAGATTTACTACTCCCTAATGGGGCAGTGATCTCCCTTTTTAAACCGACTGTGGAGGTCACCATGTCTACTAACAACTCTTGTAACTCAACCGATCCTAAACAAACAGCAGCTTACCTGAAACGTCGTTCGACGCGTCTACGTAAGAAAGCTCGTTTTGCTCGTGATGCTTCTACATGTGAACGCCTTATACATATGGCCGATCGTGCAGTAACTCGCGCAAACGAAATTTACTTTGCTGCTTGTTAAGGTGATGTCATGGCTAGTTTGATGTTTCAACTTGCGTCGTCCTGCAAAGGTCGAATCGAGCGGCACCGAACGGTAGGGGATAAGAATGCTCCTAAACGGATGCATATCTACTTTTCTCTTGATAGCCGGCAACGGTTTGTCATGACAGAAGAGAAAACAAAACAAGGCCGAGAATTTACAGAACTCAGAGAAGAGCAATTAGGCAAAAGTCTATGCGCTATCGAAGGGGAATGTATGCAAGAACTTGGCCTCGAGTAAATTTAGTAACTAAACCAATCTTTAATTAAACCAATCTGCCTAAGCAGGAATAACTCCTGCCAAAGCAGAAGTGTATTCCTCGTTTAAGCAGAACCAAAATTCTGTGGAGGAATTACACATGCAATACGACATCTTTGGTTCTATCGAAACTGCTTCTCAACCTAAACCACGTCAAGTTAAACCTAAAGCGAAGAAGAGCACCGCGCCTAAGAAACGCGTCACTGCACCTCGAGCTATGGTTGAAGACAAAGACGGTATCACAATGCGCCATGCCAATGCGTCACAGTCTATGCCTGATCACATGCTTTTGCTTTGCCCTGAGTACGATCCTGCAACTGATGAACTGTTACTTGATTGGGATGAAAACACATTGCTTGAACTATGGGATGGGATGTTACACGAACACCTTAAACAGCTACGTCAAACTAAACCTGGCTCAGCGACTCGTGAGGAAATCGTATCGTGGCAAGAAAGCGAATCCTTTAAGGATTTGTGTGCTGCGATTGGTTACCAACCTGACGATATTCGTGATGGTGTTCTTGAAGCGCTTCAAAACTACGACAGTGCCGCCCAGACTCGCAAAGTAATTAACATGCTTGTGAAGCTGGACCACAAAGTTGTAGATGAAGTAAATGAAATTGGCCTTTCACCGCGTGAATGTAATTCGCGTCGTTTTAAAGACCAATTAGCCGACTGGTTCTTGTCTGAGTTTCGCAAATGCAAAACCAGCAAAGCTAAGTGGGCAAAGGTAGCAACATTGATGCACTGTGACGAACTACGTGAACTAACCAGTAAAATCGGTATGGACATGGCAGGCGTTATCAACCGTATCAAACCAAAAATGTACTTTATTCAGAATCCAGAAGATTCTGAGTTCGACGTTTAATTAAACAACCAAAAACCAAACCAACCATGCCCAAAGGGGACGGCATAACTTCCCCTACGGGATAGTTGTGTTTGTCCTCTGCGGGTTTCTAAATCCTGTGGAGGAATTTTAAAATGACTAATACTGCAACTATTACTGCTCAACCAACTCAAGTTATCAACCGTGAAACAGCTAGCCAAATGTCTAATGAGCAATTGGTTAAGTTATTGGAGCTTAAAAACCCAATGATTGAGGACATTGTTTACAGTGACCCTCGCTGGAGCGAATTGGAACTGGTTGATGCCGGCGAAGTATTTGCACCACACATTCCGAAAGGCATGTTCAAGATCCAACGCCCTAAACACCGTCATCCAAAATGCATCGATTCGAATCCGACTTACATCCCTCAACGTGATGTACTTCGAGCAATCCTTGCTTGGTGGTGTGCTCCAACACGTAAGCTATCGCTTTTCATGTTTGGTGAAACAGGTACTGGTAAAACTGAAATGCTTTTATGGTTTGCTGACCGTATGAACTGGCCAGTGTCTTTAACCGCGGTGAATGAGAGTATGCGACCTGAAAAGGCTCAAGGCTCTTACATCTTGTTTAATGGCAAAACACCTTACCGTTACGGTAGTGTGGCAAGCGCTATGAAATATGGTTGGTGTCAGATTATGGATGAATGTGATAAAGGTTCAGGTGATTTCCTGAGTAAGCTTCACACTCCTGCTGAATACAAACCTTGGCAATTAGACGATACAGGCGAAATCATTACCCCACATAAAAACTTCCGTTTTTGCGCAACCGCGAATACGAATGGTGGTGGTGACATGACAGGTAGATACCATACCTCTCAACGTCTTGATGAAGCTTTCCGTCGTCGTTTTGCTTTCGTTGAATGTGATTATCCATCAGCTGCTGTGGAAGATAGTATCTTGTCTGCAAGTTACCCTGACATCAGCAAAGGCACTCGACACAAGATGATTAAGTTGGCTGGCCAAATGAGACTTGCACTTCGTGCACCTCAGCTGGAAGCCAAAGCGACCACACCGGAAGCACTTAAGAAACTGGCTCTGCCAGATGAACGTCTGTCTTGTGCATTCTCTACTCGTGTTCTAGTGGCATGGGCAGATTACATGACAATCTTTGGTGTTAAAAATGTTCCGTTGAGAGAGTCTTTCGACTTTGTATTCGGTAACAGCCTTGATGAAGCGGATGAACCTGCAGTTTATGCAATTGTTCATCGTATCTTCGGAGAGTCTTTCGACCACCCTGATGGTTGGAACGAGGCTAATGCATCGGGAAAGTAAGTAAGGGAACTGATCAGGAGAAGGACTATTGTTCTTCCCCTGAACAGGATGTTTCTAGCGTCAAATTTGAATGCTATGGAGCAATCCGACCGGATGGCAAGCAAAAGACTTGGGCAATTGGCCAAGATCAACGCGGTGTCCATACCTGGTTCACTGAGCCGGGCGGTTCCCAACTTGTTTATTACTTCAAGCCTTTAGTCACTGACTTTAATGGGTCAAACATTGAAGGTGAATTTTATGTTCGCAAGAAGATCACTGAAAAAGAAGGGAAAGGTTATGTCTCAATGGGGCAAAAAACCTTTAACTCTTTGACTCGAGCTTTTGTGTAACAAACCTAAAAATTAATCCTATGGGGATGCTTTTTACAATCTCCCCATAGGGGTTGATCTGTGACTGGTATTCCCTGGGTTGATTTGAATAACCAAACCAAACCAAACCAATATTCTGTGGAGGAATAACCATGTCACTATCAACTACTACTAACTCGTCTGTTATCGATCATGCAACGGCTGCTACTCAAGAGCTGTTGGATAACCACAAACAACTCAAAGAGGGGTGTGTGATTATCGGTTACGAAATGCGTAACTGGAGCGGTAAGAAGACATTTAGTGAAGGTAAAGTAACAGCGCTTGATTCAGGCGGTAAATCTGTTGAACTACCTGACGATCTAGTTTCACCGGGTCGTAAGTCACTTCTGGATACAAGAACACACCTTAGTTTCTGTAATAAGTTCGCTTCTCGATTTGGCCGCTTGTTCAATAAGTTTGGCGTTAGATTTATGGGTAACCATTTACTATCTGACTCTGCTCTTATCGAGCTGCTAAAAGAAGCTGAACCATTGGTTGAAGAGTATGAGCAAGAAGTTGATAACTTCTGTAGCAAGTATGAACAACTGATCACAGATTGGTGTCAGTCACATCCGGGATTGGAATCTGTCATTCGTGATGGGTACATGACTGTTGAGGAAGTTCGCGCTCGTTTCCGTCTGCGCATTTACAAACCTGTTCGTTTCACACCACGCGTTGAAGAAGATCTGGCAGATATTGTCGGTGAAGCTGCAGCACAGTTGTTCGAAGACATCGCTAAGGAAGCGCAAGCACTCCTTAAAGACTCTTTAACAATCAAAGATGGTAAAGCGAAAGGTTCACGTAAAGAAGAATGTACTCAAGATATTAAACGTCCACTGCGTCGCCTACGTGACAAAGTGTTCTCTCTGTACATGCTTGACCCGGTATTTGAAGGCGTTGTCGATATGTTTGACGATTTGCTGGATAAGGCTCTACCGAATACAGGCAAAATCAGAGGATCGCATTTCAGTAATCTTATGGCTCACGTCATGATGATGACTGACTCACACAAGCTTAAGCTACATGCATCGGGTATTAACCAGATTGCAGCTAAGGTAGCCGAAGTTGAAAGTGAGGAAGAGGAAGAAGAGCAATCAACAACGGCTGCAGATAACGCGCCTCAAGTTGATACCGGCATCGATGATGTTGAAGCGGAATTACTGCGTCAGCTAGAAATAGTTCGTCGTAATAAAGCTGCTAAAGCTCAAGCTCCAGTTGTTGAAACACCTGTTGTTGAAAAACCACAGGCAGTTCAATCTCAGCCAGTTGTTGAAAAACAACCAGTTGTAGATACACAACCTGTTGTTGCAGAACAGCCAGTTGTCGAACAGCAACCTACTGTTGACCAAGCACCTGTAGAAATGCCGGCGCCAATGGTTGAAGTACCTGTCGCTATGGAAGAACCGCTTCAAGTAGAACAAGCTGATGCTTCGTTTGACGATGTGGTTGTTGCAGAAGATGGTATTACAGTAGACCTTGATGCACTTGATACATTTGAAACTGTTACACCTGAGATTCCAGTAGCTGAGCCACAAAACGTGACTACATCTGGTTTCTTCTTTTAAAAAAACCTAACCCACGAGGGGAGTTATACTTCCCTTTGGGTTGTATTTCTCCCTGTGGGTTGACCAAAAACCAAACCACAGTGGAGGAATATCCTATGTCAATTAATACTGCAGATACTGCAATCGCTAAACCTGAAAACCCTGCGTTAGTAATGCGTCGTAAACAGGCACTTATACGTAAGTTTACTTTGCTTCAAACGATGAATACTGGCCGCAGCGTTGGTGTAAAAATTCAAGGTACCAAAGCTTGTACTTCGGGAAATACGACCACTTTGCCGCTAGGTAATATGGAAGACCCTGAGTACTTAGACATGCTTGAGGGCATGATTGATCATGAAAATGGTCACTGTAAGCACACTGATTTTTCAGAGTGGTACAGCATCAACAATAAGATGGTCAGACGCCTTACGAATATCTTTGAAGATGTTCGAATCGAGAAACTTGTCGGGCATGAGTACCCTGGCTCTAAAACTAACTTGTTAAAGCTGGTTCAGATTGCGATTAAACGCGGTTTATTTAGTGCACCATCTCATGAGGATGACCTTGTACGATTGGTTCAGAAGTACATCTTGTACACTGGCCGCTACAAGCACCTCGACCAATACCCACTCAAAGACTTCTCTCAAGATGCTGCTTTTTACCTAAGTCGCGCATTACCAAATGCGTTTCCTAAGTTAGAAGCCATTCTTACTGATTCTGCCAATGACCATTCAACTGCTGATGCTCGTCGTCGTGCGGAAGATGTACTAAAGGTTTTGCAGGAAGAGTTTGAAGACCAACAGCAACAGGAAGAAGAACAGGATCAAGATGAAAACCAAGATGATAAATCTGGTGACTCTGGTTCTAACTCTGAAAATGATGAAGAACAGTCCGAGTCTGATGACTCTGATAACTCAGAAAGTTCAGATGATAAGGGTGAAGGTGATCAGTCTGGTGACCAAGATTCTGAATCTGATGATAAAGGTGATGATAACCAATCTGGTAAATCTGAAACTGAATCTGATGATGAAGAAGGTGACGATAACCAATCTGGCGATTCAAAGTCTGACTCTGATGACGAAGGTGATGATGAACAGAATGGTGGTTCTGACGCTGAATCTGACGATGAAGGTGACGATAGCCAATCTGGTGATTCAAAGTCTGATTCTGATGACGAAGGTGATGATGAACAGAAAGGTGGTTCAGATGCAGAGTCTGACGACGAAGGTGATGATAACCAATCTGGTGATTCAAAATCTGACTCTGATGACCAAGGCAATGATGAACAATCTGGTCAATCAAGCACTGATTCAAATGATGATGCAGACGGCGATGATTCTGAAAGTCAGTCAGAAACTGACAGCTTCTCAAATCAGGTAAGCTCTCAAGAAATTGAGAAAGCTATCAATGCCGACGACGACGACCTATTGGAAGACATGCATGATGGTATTCGCCGCATGATGGAAGATAAGGCCGAAGAAAACTTGGAAGAATTCCAAGAGGAATATGGTAACCAGTATTCGGCGCCTACTATGGCCTACCGATGCGATAAGTCACCAGATGCCGCAGGCATTCCATTATGGATGTCACAGGCTAGACAGCAATCACAGCGAGTAAAATTGGTGCTTAACAGCATTCTAAATGATCGCAACCGTGTAAAGCGTAGCTATGAAAACTCAGGTACTGAAATCTGTGCTGGCACTCTTTGGGGTGTTTCTGCAGGTAACAACCGCGTTTTCAAAACAGAAACTATCTCTAAGTCGCCTAATACTGCTTTTTCAATCTTGATTGATAGAAGCGGTTCAATGCAAGGCCCAAACATGGAGATGGCCAATGTAGCAGCTTTCGCAATCGGTCAAGCTATTGAGTTCATCAAAGGCGCTGAGTGTGAAGTGCTTTACTACCCATTTTACGACGCAGTTCGTCAAGATGGATATGTTCACATTGCTAAGTCATTTACTGAGCGAATGAACTCTGTTGCCCAAAGAAGCTTCAACGTCCATGCCGACCACGGCACACCGACTGCCGAAGCGCTTCAAGGTGCAACTGCTCGTTTAGGTTTACGCAAAGAACCTAAAAAGGTGCTTTTCCTAATTACAGACGGACAAACCAGCGGTGCTACGGTACAAGCTGCTTTGCGAGAATGTGATGTTATGGGAATCACCGTTATTGGTATCGGTATCGGAACAGGTCAACTGGCCGGCTTCGAACATCGACCTTACTTTGCGATTAATAGTGCGAATGAATTAGCAAATTCATTATTCGCCTACCTAAGAACATACTACCGCGGATAGACCTCAACCAAGGTCACCGCAAAAACAACCAAACCCAGAGGGGCGACATACCTGACCCCTTTGGGGATCAGTGTGTGTCAATCCTCTACAACCAAAAATTCTGTGGAGGAATTATTATGCAAGTGACTATCATTGAGACATTTAAATACGGCGTGTATATGAAAGCTGCAACTACTGTCATTGACGGTCGTGAACAATTCTTAACTGGAAGAATGATTTCGGGTCCTGGCTTTGCCAAGTTCTTAAGTCAATTCGAAGACGGTATGGATCGTGTAACGATTGTTGAAATGTCTAGTTCGGCATTCAAGATTAAGGGCGTAATGAAGCTTGAGAAATCAGCTGTTGCACCGAGTAATCAACGTGAAGAAGTAGTGGCGTAAGCCACTTACTTTTTTCATATCAACTGTTGCCGTGGGGACTACCAAAACTTCCGGTAACAGGAGTTTTGGAGTCCCTACGGGAATTCAATTGTACGATTATTCGGAGGCAACCAATGTACGCACAACGCCAATCAAAAATAGAAAAAGTTCGCGCAATCGCGGATGGTAAGTGGGACGTAGTATTTGGGGCTTTCCCTCAACTATCCACTGCTATCAAGAAGGCGCCGCAACAAGTTCCATGTCCAGTTTCACCAAATGCTAAAAAATCCTCAACACAGTTCCGATTCTTTAAAGATTGGGTTCAAACTGGGGGCGCATACCACAATAAAGATGGCGCTATGCCTGATGGTATTGAGGTGGTTAGCTGGATTGAAGGATGCAGTAAGTCAGAAGCAATGGATACGATCGTCAGCATTTTAGGTGGCGATATTTCCACTGTGTCTGATGAACAAATCCGATGGAAACAACAACAAATGCAGCAAGCTCGTGAGCAGTACTGTGATGAAGAAGAAAAGCTAAAACGCATGAACAGAGTTCGTGGCGTGGCGCAAACTTCTATTCCCGCAGCACAAGCTCCAGAGCTACATGCATATCTACGTAGCCGTGGTTTAAAAGGTGATTTTTCAAAATTGCCTAACACTATTCGCTATCACAACCGATTACGTTACCCAACTTCGTTCCGCGAAGAAGGTGATAACCGTAATCCTTGGTACTCCGCAATGCTTGGTACATTCAGAGATAAAGATGGAAAGAACTGTTCTTTGCATCGTACTTTTCTTTCGAATGGCAAAAAGGCACCGGAAAAGAAAACCAAGCTTCTTATGTCTCCACCGTGGGATATTCGAGGTGGTTACATTGCTATGGATGATCCAATCGTTTACGAAGCAGAAGACGGCCTTGATTTGGCTATCATCGGCTACTGTGAAGGGATGGAAACTGCTTTGGCAATTCGTGAAGCAACCGGCATTCCAATGCGTCCTCACTACTCGAGCTCATTACTGAAACTTGCCAGTGGCGTAGTTGTTCAGGGAGTTCCCAAGCACCGTACTCTTATTACTCTTTGGGGTGATAACGATCGTTCTGGTGATGGTCAAACGACAGTTCAAGAATTGGCTGAAAGATTGAGAGAAGAGGGCTATTTGGTTGAAGTATTCGTACCTGACTATGAAATCCCAGAAGGTAAAACTTCTGTGGACTGGCTGGACGTATACGTAGAAGAAGGTGCGGTAGGTTTTCCTATCGAACTGAGTCAAAGCGTAGGTATCAACGCGTTTTAAATTAACTGCGATGCTCTGTCATCGCCTTTACCCACAGGGGAACACTTTCCCCTGCGGGATAAGTGTTTCCTTGTTATGAGGAAATACACAATGCAAGCTTCAAAACATGTTTCAGATTACTACTTCAATATCTACTCTGCTGGCCAACAGGCTCATGCAGATAAGAAAGGACGTAATGCTAATCCATACCCGGTTTTAAGTAACCAAAGAGCAGTATGGGAAAGCGGTTATGCAGATTCAATGGCACTGGCTCGGGAGGCTGTTATTTAACAACAAATAACACTCACTGTTGTTCATCAACATAGAAAACCAACTAAAGCAAAGACAAGGAATCAAGATATGACTGTACAACGCGCTCCAATTGAAATGACATTTGAAGAATGGTTCGAAAAATTCAAACCAGTAGCAAACCCAACCGGTGACGGCTTCGTGCAAGTTGACGATGTTTGTTATGTGTTTGGTCTACATGGCTCGGATTTATCGAAAGTTCAGGCAGCTGACCCTAACTGTGTTTGGACCCTTATAGAAAGCGATGATGTTGACTGCGATGAAGATGATGAAGAAGACTACGATACAGTTCTTCTCATCTCTGACGGTTACCACAGAGTGAATCGAATGGGGCATTTCATCACTGAGGTTCCTGCAGACCCTGAGAGCTTCTATGAAATTAGCTACGACTAACCGTGGCTTCGTCCTGACCCTTTTTCCTTATTGGATTAAGGGTTTGGCACCACCATTTATGTAGGACGCAGTAGCGTCCTGCTGGTGGCTTATTCGAGAGTATTGAATTCAGTACTGCCGAATGTGTCATCATATGACTCCACCGCGTGTCATGCGCGCTGAAAGAAAAACCATACCCTATAAACTTTTTCATATCGTAGCTTTGCTGCCTTCCACTTCCTTCTTGGATGCCTGGATGATGATTAGTTCTTAGGTTCGCTAGCCAGTAAGATTCAAAAACTCTTTGAAACTGACCGGGCAGCATCAAGTAGAAGATAAGCACTACTCTAAAATCGCTTTCAAATAGGTCACAACGTAACGTTATGACACCCTCAAACTGTCTGTTTGCCAACCACACTCAGATAGAAACCTAGTAATAAAGCCAACTGGCCACAAACGCCATTGGCGCATGTGGTCTATCCCTTATGTTCTCGGAGGAACACATGTATAAATTAATACGAAAACAACCAATCATTGCATTAGTTCTACTGATCGCCCTTATCTGGTTTTGCTGGTCGAAAATCTTTGACGTCTACTCGGACAACGGCTTTTTACCCGCTTTTGGTCTTTTTATCTGTTTCGTGTGCTTTTTTAGAGCATTGACAGAAATGGTTAAACGTTCAAAAGCAAAAGTAGAATCAGAAGGAGTCGAACATGAATAATGCACAAATTATCCGTTCAATTATTTTTGCTTGGGCAGATATAGAAACAGGTGGTCTGGATGGTAAGTTAAAGAATGGCGAACTCGGTATGCAGGTTTATCCAATACTCGAAATTGCAATTCACCTAACGGATGCTGATCTGAATATCATCGATGGCGATGGTTTCAGAGTTGTTATCCACCACCCAGAAGAAGTTCTACAGTCAATGGATCAGTGGAGCATCGACCAACATACTAAAACCGGTTTGTTGGATGAAGTTCGTCAATCGACAATAACACTGGCCGAAGCGGAACAGATGGCACTTGATCATCTTAAGAAGCATAACGCTGAACCTTATAACAGGAAGGAAAAGCGCGGGACAGTCATGGCAGGCAATTCAATTAAATTGGATCGCAATTACCTGTGCTGTCAAATGCCGGCTCTTCACGAGTACTTTCACTATCGACAAGCTGATGTATCTGCCATCGCACTCTTCGTTAGAGAGTGGCGCCCAGATATTGAAGCATCCGTTCAGAAGAAATATCAACACCTGGCTATGGAAGACCTACGAGAGTCCATCATGGAAGCGAAAGTCTATAAAGACCGACTCTTCAATAAGGACGCTGTAGTTTCTAAGTCAGGTAGCACTGATGTTTTAGGTTCCATTTTGTTTTTGGCCGAGGATATGACTCGCGCATTGCAGCGATTTGATTTTGATGCTCCTGAGTATCTGAATGATCCTGCTATCCAAAACTTAAAAAGGGACTTATTGAATTTGCACGATAGACAAGTTGGCCTTGCCAATGATGTTACTCAAGGTTAAGGAAAGCTTTATGTTCAAGATCGCTGACTATGGAAATGACACTGAATGTGCCAATGGCCAAGAGCTAATGGCTTCACTCAGAGGAAAATACGCTGGTAAATCTGTCAGTATCCATTATCGCCGCAAATCCGGGATTACCTGGACTGAGTTTGTTGACGTAAGTACGGAAGGTCATGTGACTGATTCATACAACGGCAACGACTTTAACTTGGCTGATGTACTGGAAAAAGCCGCCGGCTAACAAAACCACCATTAATAAACCACCCATAAGGGACACAACATTCCCTTACTGGGGAAGTTGTGTCACTTCAACCATTCTGTGGAGGAATGACACAATGAAAACACTACCATCAAAACTGTTTAACTTAGTCAAACGTATTACGACTTACCTATACCTAGCGGTTACCTTTTATGTGAAGACCCGCGACGTAAACCTTGCCTTGGAGTTAGTCGGTATTAACCGAGCAATTGCTGGGGTAAAGGTTGTTAGATTGATTCGTGATTATCGGGTAGCTGGAGTATTTATGGATTTCATCAATACGAGCTCCGAACGTGACAGAAAGTTAAAACGTAGATACTTGCTTTCTCTTTTACCAAAAGACGAAAGTGTATTGGATAGTTATGATCTGCATGCTCGTTATAGAAAGGAATACGATCGGCTAACAGTTCGACCGCTAAAAAAAGCTTCAACCTTTCTTAAACGTCTAATCCGTGATCTGCCTACTTTGCCATTTGCTGTCCTACTAATTGTCCTTGCTGTTCCTGCAAACAAAGCCATACAACGCCACCTTGGTTTGACCAAGAATGAGGGGTATGAGCTTATAGGGACAGTTTTTGACATGTTGCATGGATACCTTACGCAAGGTCACTCATTTGAGTATATTTGGCCGTTCTATTTCGGAGATTCAACGAAACTAAGTAGTTGGACCAAGTTAGTGCGTTACTCGATGGTTGCTGTGCCATTTGCGTGCCGCCAAAAAGTGATCTCTGACTTTCGCAATCAGCGCAACGCATACCGCGTAAAGTCAAAAGAGTACACATTGGCACGTAAGGCATTAGCGTAATCCATCCTACCCATTGAGGGCGACCTCATTGGGGGAGCTCTCGCTACTTAAAGGCATCAACATGAAGTTCTATTACTACCCAACCATTAACTCCGATAAAAACAGCCTAGAGCTAGCGGAAACCCCTGAAATTCTCACTTATGACCAACATGCAAAATCTTGGAAACAAGAGGATGGCACCTGTTATCAAACAGCAGGTTCTACATTGGTACCGATCAGCAATGACGAAGAGAAATTCGAATGCCTAACAGGTCACTTCCTTATTGAAGTAACAGACCCTTATGGCAAAAAAGGACGTTTCAAATTGCAAGCTGCTAATGACATCGTTGATTACTGCAGCGCTCCTGGCGTTGTATGCGACGATGAAGTAGAAGGGCAGGCACTCGCTGACTGTGGAATTGCTAAACCAGAAATGGAACATAGCTTCATTCCCCATATCGTTTCTTATGGCTTTAATGAAGTGTCTGAAACCAAAGGCACTATGGAATTAGAGTTATATGTAAGTGAAGGCGAGCCAACCGGTGAAGAGGAAATATTTCACTGGGAAGTTCTCTGAGTTAATAAACCAATAAACCAACCCATGCGGGACACACCGCTGGGTGTTGTTCCGCTTTTTTCTGTGGAGGAACAACGATGGACATTGAAACACAAGTTTTAGTCGAACTGATAAAAGCTGGTGGTCATATCCTAACGGCAACGATCCCAAGCCTGACTACATTTGTCGTAGGCAAAAAGATCATCAAAAATGCCAATCTAAAGGAAAATTATCTTATCGCTCTAAATGACATTCGGTATTTGCTGGGTGTTGAAGCTCTCCATTGTAGAGAACACAAAGAGCGCGACGGTAAACCATTAAAGCAAACCATTCGTAACGCTGTCACCGCTGAGCGAAACTTAGAGTGGAGTGGTAAAAACACTCAATCTCAAGTCATTCGACGTATTGAAAAACTTAAATAAACCAACTAACCCAGAGGGTAACTAATGCCCTCTGGGTAATTAGTCCCTCTGAAATTTATGTTCGGAGGAACAACAGATGAAATATCAACTTAAATCAGGCCTATCAATCTTTCTAGTCACTGTAATTTTCGAAGACACTGTTCACGTAAATTGCGGTCAAGGTTTTACTGACACAGTGCATCGTTATGCGATCGCTGATTCAAAATCTGTGGCTGAAAAACTTGCTACTGAGCATTTTGAGCGTCAGGGACTAGCTGTGAGAATAAGTGATGGCTTTGAATCAACGCGAACCACAGTAAACAGTCTTATACGCAAAGACGTTCTTGGTTTTGATGCGGGAGTAACTGAAAGTGCTTAATTTAGTTCCGATCGCCAAATCAAGTCTTGTCACTACCAAAAGTCGCGTTTGCCGTGGAGGTTGGCTTAAGCCAACGTTCATTGCTGCACTCAAATGGCAGTGGGCATCAAGTACCTGTAAAACACATAGTGAGCAATTAAACAAGCAGCTGGATGACTTCAATTGGAGTATCCACTGTGACCTTTACAGCTTATCTAGCATGCTTAAACAGCATGTTGGATTAGAGGGTAGGGATTTCTATTCTCGTGTTGTGTTTACTGAAAAGCCGCATGATGGCCATTATAAATACTGGAAGTTAATTGGTTCGAGCTGTGCAACCGGGGAAGATAAACTCCTTTCGTTTCGCCTCTACGAGTCACCGACAAATCCAGACAAAATGGCAATTGTATTTGAAACCGTAAGTGGGTTATTTGGGAAAGCTGCTTGGGACTTCGATAAGCTGGAAATCTTCTCGGAAGAGATGTTTTCAGAATTGACCTGGGCGCCTGACTTTTGACCTGACTTCGTGTTCAAAAACAAGCGTTAATTTATGATCGACCTCGACCAGTTATCGTAGTAAGATACTTTTACTGGCAACACAAACTATGAGTGCATTAGCACTCATGGCTTGTGTCTAACCGGTAAAGCCATTCTAAAGTGAATAGGGTACTGTTCGTTTTACAATTGCTTTATTTAAGAATTACCAAACCCCTAAACTCTTTACATATCGAAGCTTTTGCTTCCTCTCACATCCTGTCTTGGATTGCTGAGTGATGTACTGAATTTTGGGTCAACAACCGACGTTTTGACAGATACTTTTCTGCTTTAACTTAGGTTGTTCATAGTAGCCCAGAACACTACTCAAAAAAGTTCTGTATTACGTTCGATCTCGTATTGAACAACTAAACTGTTTGCTCGTTAACCACGACCAGATAGGCTATAAACCAAAAACCATTACCATTAGGGAATGCATTATTTCATTCCTTGATGGACTGAATAATTGTCTTTCCTTCTCGGTGATTCTGTGGAGGAAACACTATGACTATCAATACTCAACCTAACACCCCGGTTGCCTTTTTCTATTATGGAAATCGTTTTCTGGGAGCTGCTAAGGTCGAAACTTCAATCAAAGCTGCATTTGACGTTAATCGTGAATATTGTATTTCTCTCGATCGTGAAAGCTTGCCTTACCTTCCTTACTGTACTCATGCTGAAATAGTGTGTGTCGAACTGGATAAAGAATTGAAGATTGAACCCAGTAATCCAATTTGGAATGCTGAGAACGGTCATAAGGCGTGTCTTAATGCTTCGGCTTAAGATTCGATTATTCATTAAACCAAACCAACTAAACCATAGGGTTGCATCAACCTTATGGGGTTGTGCTCCCTGTCTTCGGAGGACACAACCATGCAACTATCATCTATCTTACCTAAATTCTTTTCTCCAAAAGCTCAACAACCTGTTAAGCCACAGAGAACCGTTTCTAAAAACGCACCTCAATGGAAAGAACTAGGAAAGTTATCTCGTAGCGGTGTACGCGGTATTTTCTACTCAGTGGACTGTACTGTTTATCTGGATACCGGTGATGTGATTATTCTTGATACCAAGATTCATTCACGCACAAACAACAATCGCCAAAAAATCTCAGCAGAAGTTCACAAATGGGCTTCATACCGTGGTTTTATCAAAGCAGGCGAATGTATCGCTATCCGTTAATTTCATCGCAACAATCCCAATCCGGGCATACTTCCCGGTAGGGAAGCTATGTCCACCAACTCAATAAAGTCTGTGGAGGACATACACATGATCGTAAATAAAACTATTGGTAAATTTGAGACTAACCACTTCTCACTGAATACTCTTGATGATTCTCTTTTTGAGGTTTTCGAGACAGCTGAGCATGAAGATTCTAGCTACACACTGACTAAATCAGTGGCGGTTAAAATCACGGAAGATCAATTACCAAAAAACTTCTTTACCACTCACCGTTATTCTCACAACAAAGTCGAAGGGACTGAGGTGTCTTATGGCGTCAACATCGATTCTCGACGTGGCCTAAGCATCGATATTAACTTCGCGTATTCGCTTCATATAAGCCGCCGTCGAAATGAAAAAGGACAGCAACTTATACGTGATACTGTTACTACTGAGTTTAACAAAGTGAATTTTCTTCAAGCTGCCAAGGACGCTCTTACCGGAATAATGGAAAGAAACATCCAAGAGCTGAACCGTGAAGAAGAACAGCAAGTACATCGATCTTTTGAGAATAATGCGGCTAAATCTGCAGAAAATCTTCTCATTGAGTCTGATTGTCAAGAGTGGAAGTTTCTTAAAGAGCAAGAAGAGCAGTTAACTGCAACTCTCGCTAAGTTAAAAGACCGCCAAGCCGTTCTGCGTAAAGAAGCCTTAAAGAAAAGTTTGAAAGAAGATGAACGCGAGTTTCCAGAAAATATTCAGAAGTTATTCGATGACTATCTGATGAATGTCCCTGGTATCAAACAGCGTAGAATGTTCTCATACTAATCTTTTTAAATATTTGACCACCCGAGGGTAAACATCACCTTTGGGTGTGGTGTTTTCTCTCATAACCAACCAAACCTGTGGAGAACACACCAATGTCTATTGAATTAATCGTTTTAAATGCTGATAAGTTTGTAAAAGAAATCCATGATTACATTGATGGATCTGGCGTAAAGCTTATATTTCATTCGGATTATACGTTTGAGTTTAAGCACCGAACATGCCTGTTTACAAACGACGCTATGATTCCGTCGAAGATGTTACAGAAGAAAGTGAGAGAGTTGTTCAAGCAATATTTCACTGGTTACTTACCTCATTTCAATAATGTAGGTAACACATTCTGGCCTGAGCTAGAAAGCCGCTTCATAGTAAATGTCTACGACAATAAACGTCACGTACATCGTTATAAAGTTCTATCAACCACTAGCTCATTGGACGCGCCGCTGAGTAAGGAAGTACTTGCCTTATTTGGTTATAAGCATAGTTCAGAGTGTAAGGTCATCCAATTTGAGCGCTGCACTGGTGGTAATGCCACTATGCTCAAGACCATCGAACCATCTATGTTTAATGCTCTTATGGAAGACAGCGAGAATTTCACTGTGGAATATAATCCTCAGATTGATAAATCATTCAAGCTGGTTTCCGAGCGCGACTTAGATGCCGAACTGGATGAAGAACTAAACGCAGCGATCAGCTAATTTAAACTACAAACCAACCTAGAGGGTTACACAATACCCTCATGGGTCAGTGTTTCCCTCTTACTTAATTCCTGTGGAGGAAACACTCATGTCAACAACACGTATTTTTCTAGACCGTAAATCAAAAACTATTGTTCATGCCATTGAAGAAGAACGCCAAAGCTTCCGCGATATGCGAGCTGGCCTTGAACCTGAAAAGCAATTTACTTCCATTAGCCGAGTATTACTCAAGCAAGGAAGTCGCCAACAGGGAAGGGGAAACGACGTTTTTAACGAGCTAATGAATGAGGGCCAGTTTGAAGAGGTAACCGCGGATTCACTCATTGTTAAGAAGCAACTTTCTGACACTGACCTGGATTTCGTTACCGGTAAACTTCTGGCAAAACTTGGTATGACGGGTGCTAAGAAATTTGAAGATGCCAGAGCGATTATCGCTGCCTTGGATGTCGGAGAATCACTTATAGAAAATACACAATCATGTACGGCACAGCCACAAAGTGAAGACGAAATGAGCTCAACTATTCGTGAGTTGATTCTTGTTGAAGCCAAAGTGGTAGCAGATGAATTTGATAAAGAAGGGTTAGTCGACTGGCGAGTTCGTGACTCACTTATTGCGAGATTTCGCTTAAGTGTACGCCGCCGCCTTAGAAATGTTGAAGGGCATAACTTTGTTACCTCTTCGGTCAACAGATGCCTGGACCAATTCTTAACGTCACAACCTGCCTAACCAATCTCTCTGTGGAGCAATAACATGAAAAAATTTAACCATGCATTAAGTACTCACCGCACCGTTCAACTGATGCGCGAGGCTATTGATATAACCAAAGAAGAAAAGAGGTTTTATCGTAAGCTATTTGTAATTTCTGGCTTTAATCAAGGGACAATGTTGATGTTGTTCGTTGTTGCCTACTTTGCGATTAATTTCACAATGATGATCACAGAGAAGCTTATATGGGGAGATTCGTTTTTAAATCCGGTCGACCCTATTATGAACATGATATTTATCGGTACTTACGTTAGGGCAACCAAGCGACTTAGTAACCTGATGATTGAATGTGCTTTACAAGGTAAAGACCCTGAGCCAGAACCAAGCCAGCCAAAATCGGCCGGATTGGTTTTAGTGCCTTCCGCGAAAATCAAATAATGTAAAACCAACCAACTCCCAAAGGGTAACGCTTCCTTTGGGAAAGTATTCCCTTTGGTAACAACCAACTACTGTGGGGAATCACTATGTCTATTAAAACTGTTATTGAAAAGATGAAAGAACACGCTGAATCAGTCAACCTTCCTAAGTTTTACAAGGAAGACTTGGATATTGATTTCAGTAATTTGAAGAAGTATGGCAACCGTGAGTACGTATGGATGCTTCGAGAGTGTGGTTCGTTGCTACTTCCATTACGGATTGGCGCGTCACCGTTCTTACTCGAGTACTACATGCGTCAAGATTCGACTGCACGCTTCTTTCATGTCAAAGGGTATGATGAAGTCACCTTTAAGGAGTTAAAGCACAAAGATGTTGAGTCTTTGATATGTAAGCCACCAATTGAATTTGGCTTGATACTTAACTCTGATGACTTGATCGCTAAGGTGAGGAAAGTACTTAATGATCGCAATGTTGCCTCTAGTGGTCTTGTGACAAAGGAAATCCCTACAACACCCACTCATTGGAGTGAATGGCTGTCATTCTTCAACGGTAATAACGACGTCATGACGCAAGTTATGACTCGCGCTATCAAAATGTTGAATGAATTTTACAGTCGCCCACGACTTTCACGAGTCGCTTAATCAATAACAACCAATAACCCAGAGGGGCTACCCTCTGTGGGTTAGCTCCCTCGCAATTCTGTGGAGGAATTAACCCATGTCAGATAAGTGCGTATCTATCGCTCGTTTTATCGAAGATCGATTCAAAACCAACTATGCAAATCTTTCAGAACTCGCGTCATTTGTGAAGTTTGAAGCTGATGATATAGGACAAGTCTTTGCTTTTGATTTTGTTCCTAAAAACAAAGTGAAACTTAGCTCTCAAGGTAAGTATTCTTTGATCAGTGAGTTGTTCACCGGTGTAAACCTTTGGACGTTGCTCGATAACATTGATGATTTTGATTTAATCGTTGGTAAGAACTCTGTTGTACCAACAGACGATGAAATTTACTGTCGTCCTGTCGTTACTAACACTCCGATTTCATACTTGATCCCGGAAGTGTCGAGAGTATTGAAAGCGAAAATTGCTAAAGTTCGTAATGAGTTGGAAGCTGCAGCAAAACAGCTGGCCAACAATCTGTATATCCATAATTCAAGACACGGTGAGACACACATGTTACGTACCATCAAGCATGGTCGATGTGAGTTAGAGATCCGTAAAGTTCATTTGGATTATGAGATTGAGGACTACGCGAACTTTGACCGCGAGCTTTTATCACTTCAAAAAATATATCAACGTGATGGTGAGTTATTCACTATGTGCTTTGAGTTGAAGTGGGATGGCGAAACGGTGCAGCACACAGCTCTTGAAGGTTTCATTATGGATTTGGGCAAAAACCCATTAGCTCTCTACAAAAGAGCAGTTCGTATGCAAATCGATAATGTGATGCTTTGTGCCCGCAGCAAACTTATAAGCAGTGGAAAAATTCTAAGCCGAGATGTTAAGCAAGATCGCGCATTCTTTGGCTCTTTGAATATTGGCACCAACGCTTAGTACTTACATTTTAACTACCCCGAAGGGATAACCCCTTTGGGCTATTCCTTCATAAATTCTGTGGAGGAATAACCATGTCTTTATCTACTTTTGTGAAATTGTCTTATGGCCTTAACCCGGCTGAATTAGTACCTGTATCAGTGCAACCAATGAATGAACAACAACGTGAGATTGCTCAGGAAGTTGTTTTACCAAAGCGATGCTTTGATAACAGCATTCAATTGGCCATGCATCTCGATGCGACTTATGTCTTAGGGGTGTATCAAAGCATCATTCCTATTGAACATGCCTGGCTTAAAGTTGGTGACACGTACATTGACCCAACCCTTGAAACGGTAATCGGTGATGTCAGTGGAGAGTATTTGTCTCTTATGGAAGTGAAAGCTTCTGAACTGATGGATCTTGTAGAAGCCATTCAACGGTATTCCGGTGATGATGCCGCGTACCCGCCGATGTTCCATACGATTAGAACTTTCCCGGAGTTTTCTCATTTGTTTATTTCAAACAAAGACAGGCTTCGTTTCTTATCGTGTGAATCGCTCCAAACAGCGTCATAACGACGTTTCTATCTAGTAATTAACCAAACCCATGAGGGATGAATACAACTCCCTCACGGGCTAGTTGTGTTCGCTTTCCCCTCACAAACAATTCTGTGGAGGAATTAAAATGCAAGCAACAAACAACAACACTACTTTTTCAGATACACCTGCATGCGTACTAAACGATGTTTATGACGTACCAATGCCTGGTGATTTTGTTGAAGTAATTGATTCTTTTGATAGCCAAGCTCCTGCCGGTTGCTTTGGTGTCATCTTAGGTTTCAAAAACAATTCTAAAGATGAATACGACATTTGCTTTAACCCGACTCGCGCCCCTTGGGGTGGTAAGTTTACTGATGCTCAGATTACTGCAGCTGGTGGCTCAACTTACCCAATGGTACCGACTGAGTTGCTTAAAGCTACGTCTACGGTAATGGTGAAGGAGTTTCTAACCAAAACACCTTACATTCACCCAGTGAAGAACGTTGTTAAGGTATGGACTATCAACCTGTGCGATTACGATCGTGCCGGCATCCGTAGTTCATACATTCAGCGTTACGCTCACTAAACCGATTCAACTTTAAACCATCAACCTAAAAGGGAGTGTGATTATCCCTTTTGGGGATAGTCCCTCCTGAATAACAATTCTGTGGAGGAATTATGACTACAAAAACACTAACTGCTTATTTCAACTCTCAACTCAAAAGCTTAGGTTACGACGATATTGCTCGAGAAAATAACACCACTTGGTCACTTAATTATTGCCAAGGCGATGGTGTGTTTTTCCCGGAAGCAAAACTTCACTCTGATGATGCGAAAACATTATGTGATCGCCTTATGACGGGTAAACATCGCGCAGCCGTGAAACGAGCTATTGATAAAGACATCGAATTTTCCGCTGGTGGTAAATACGATGCCGAGTATGAAGATTGGAGAATGTCATCAGATCCTACGCCACTCGAAAGAGAGGCATGTGATTTGTTTGTCAAAGCTATTAAGCAAGACCTTACAGATTTGGCCGCTAGGTTCGAGTCTGAGGGTTATGCGTTTCTTGAAGCTACACCAACCGAAGATGAACCTGAAATCGTGTCTACACGTCACCTGGGGCGCCTTCGTGTGGTTGTTAGCAAGTGCAATGAAGATTGGTTTGACCTTTTTGGCTGTGATGCCGAAGAGGACATCCAAAACGATACCGAAGTAATGCAATCCATCATTAAAGGTGAACTCAAGTTTTTCAGTTTGAAGGTAGAAGTTTTTGACCTGACAACTTTAGATGAATTTGAGGACTACGATGCTCTGGATAGCTTAGCTACAAATTACTTAGGCGGTTGCGTATTGGGAATAAATGAAGATTTTAACGCTTCTTTTCGCTGCGAAGTACGTGGGCAAATTCATGAATTGGTAAGTGAATGTCGAGTTTTACTCGATATGGAACGACCAGAGCGTGAGGCCTTCTTTGCAGCAGTTCGTGAGCAAAAGCGATTAGCACTTTTAGCTGAACGAGATCGCCAAGAAAGCGAACGTCGTGCAGCTGAGTTAAAAGCAATTGCAGAAGCCGAAGAAGCTAAAGAGCAACTTGAGATGGCTAAATGGAGCGGAATGGTCTTAGACAATTCAGTATCTGTTCACTCAAGTGCAAGTATCTAAATTTTCAATTAATAGCAGGAAAACAATTATGAAATTCTCTACATACAACGAGTTTAAAAAAGAAGTAGTAAACCTATTGAAATCACGCCTTGGCGTGAACGATGGTGACATCGATGAAGTCTCTTTGCGAGATTCCTTCGAGTCAGGTTGGTTGCCCTCTGATCATGTTGATTTAGTAGCGGCGAATATCTAACACCACATTTCAATCACACTAATGCCCGTTCGGGGAGTTTCCCGGATGGGATACTCCTTTGTTCAGGCTGGGGAGAAAATATGACTATAGCGAACAAGCCTCAAAGTGATTTTTTTCACAAGGTTGAGGAACTGTTACAGCAACAATTTGGGATAGGTATCGATGATGTTGGACCTGAAATGGTTGAGTCGTGCTTCGCGGGGAATGAAACACCTGCAGAGTGCGTTGGCCAACTGGCATCAAAGTACGAGTTAGACGAAATCTAATTCAACTTAACTATCTATTTCAATAACTAGTCAGTTTCAGTTCTACGGACCTGAAATAAAACACACAACCTCTTTCAAAATGGAGCAGTAACTTAAAGAAGTGCGAAGTTTAGGGCAGGGGAAAAGGACAATAAAAATATGAAAAGCAATAACAATACTAATTCAGCTAAAAAACTAATTTTGGTTTCTGCAGTGGCATGTGTCATTTCAGCAGCTGACGGTTCTGAATTTACGAATGTCTTTGAGGCAAACGTAAAAACTCTATCGTTTTTGGTCATTGTAATGGGGTTAAGTGCTCTGGCACTTATTAAACCTCAGTTTGTTAAGGAGTGGTGTTCTAAGGCATCAGTTACGCTTGCTGTGCCACTAGTGGTACTAAGTGTTCTGAAGGTATTTATTGCCTACGCAGTAGAGCCTATGTGGTCTGTTATAGCAGTGTCTATCTTCATTAGTCTGAGTGTTCAGATCATTGCTGATATACGCATCGTAACACCACAGCTTCGAGAAGTATTTGTTGTAAAAAAGAAAGTAAATTAAATCAAAATATCCCCATTTGGGAGCATAGCCTCCCATATGGGTTCGCTGTGTCTCTCACCTGGGTTTCAATAACGTATAGGTGAATATTATGGCGAAACATAAAAACAGAAAAAACAGAAATACACGTCGCCAAAACGCTCTTCAAAAGAACGATAAACGACGTCAACAGAAAAACAAACAGCTGAGAAAGTCGCAGCAAGCAGATTTGGGTAATTTCCTATCTGCTACTGCAGCTAACGCAGCGGCAGCTGGACTTATAGGTATAGCGGTTACGAGTGGAGACAATATCGGCTTAACTGTCGGATTGATTCTTATCGCAATCAGCCTTGGTCTATTTTGGCTATCTCTGATAGTTAAAAGGCTGTAGTAAATAAAAAACCCGTAGGTTGTCCTCTAATGAGGCGCCTACGGGTTTTTTTTTGGTTCAAATATATGGGGAGTTACACGTTTGTTTGCGGCATATGCTTGTCCGGGCTTCCATTATTATCTGGCCATATCTCGATAGCATACTGTGTTCGACCCTTATGACGATTTTTCTGATGCAGGAATAAAACGATGCCTGAGTCATAGAATGCGTCAACGAGCTCTTGAACGTTGTTGCTAACGACTAAAAGCGTGATTGGAGCTGTCAAACGGCCAAGGTTATCAAAGGATTCAAAATGCTCGCGCATAATGAAAGCAGTATTCTCGGCTGTAGCTTCGTATGTGCCTTCTGTTTCCCAATCTCGGTCCAAACCCCATGTAATTTCCCAACCAGCTTCTTTTAGCTTATCGCCGGCATTATTGATACGGCGTTTGTAGCTGCCTGGGAATCGTTTTGCGTGCTCAACTTTCTTCTGATAAGCCTCAATAACTGACTCAAGACTTTTCTCCATGTTACTCAGCATTCCGTTCTTTATGCCGTTTGAAGCCCAGATGTCCAGTTCGTCTTTGAAGGCGTTTCCAAATCGACCAGATTTAGCCGCTTGAATCGCCCATTGGCCAATGAATTTATTCGCTGCTACACGGTTTTTAGGTGGGTTAGGGTACTTACGCGCAATTCCAAGAGCGACAAGGGCGCACCACGCGACGTGCGCAAGCTTTGCTGGATTATCGTGTCTTAAACTTAAACTCATAATACTGTCTTTCTGGTTAGGTTTTTATCCATTATACAACGAATATTGAACATGCAAGACCTTGGTTGTTTAAAAATCTAGTGTTATAGTGAAAGGCAGGTATTGGTAGGAGAGCAGAATGATTGTCATCCTAAGTGTTGTAGTAGTAACCTTGATTATCATTACCCTTTGTATTCGTTATAGAAATATCCGTTTCCTTTCTAACTTTGGTAACGGTTGCTTTATCGGTTCGATAGCAGCATTTTTTTTCGAATGGACAAACAATAATAATCAAGAGGTTCTGGTATACCTCGCCCTTATCTTTGTGGCAGGGATTATATCAAAATTGGTCGCTTTATACCTTGGGCGACGCGAAATGAAAAAAGGCTAGAGAGCAAATGCAATCTAGCCTTTTTCTGATCAGTAACTTAGTAAAATTCTTTCGTCTCACCATCAGTGTCATTAAGCATATCTAGCATTTGTTTAACGACTATATCCGCCTTATAGTAGTCTTGCTTCGGCATCGATAAAGTATGGATGTTGAGACTACTAAGCAAATCGAGCGCTTCAAGCGTCTTTGATTCAGACTCGTTATACCAGTCTCGGCCACCAGCAGTCACAAAGAATGCCAATTGTGGTTTCAATGTTCTTGGGTCCAGAAGCAGTATATCAATTGCCACATCAGGCACATCTTGCTCAATCTTGCTAACTATTGTCTTTAAGCTCGTACCGAACTGGACTAGGTAACAATCACCAAGTTGCTCATTCACATCCAAGTACAGCCGCATTTCGGACTCTGTTTCACCGATCGTTCTAGTGAGATACTTTGCATCCGATTTAGATTTTTTTGGCTTATTCTTTCCCATACTTCTTTTTACTATGTGGTATATCGATATTAAAGCGACCGCCACGAGAAGTAGGACAGCTGGGTAGTTTGATACTATATTCATATTTAAACGCTCAATTTAGAACGTGTAGTTTATATCAGTCTTTACATTGTTCCAATTTATCTAAGAACCCAATCTCTTCGCTTGAATACAATTCACGCACAGTAATGCTTTTTGGGTGAAGATTGAATCCAAGTTTTCGAGCTAAGACTGGATCTAATAACGCGGGTTCATCACCTTCAAGTTTTGAGATAATCTCAATGTTTTTGATTTCTCCTGTCGCCGCAGAACTAAATTTTACCCTTACATTATCTAGTTCTTCGACGTCGAGCTCTAGCGAGTTGTTCGCTTTACCCAACTCAATAGGAATACCATCGACATAAGCGCAGAGTGTTACTGTGTTCGTGACCTTGCAAACTGTCATGACCTGGAGCGTAGTTTCGTTTTTCAAATCCATCTTGTGCTTCACTCTTGTTATCTGATTAGAATCTCGTACATGGCCTTTATGTACTAAGACAATTTCATTTCCAGTCACTTCACATGACTTAAATGCGAAGTGCTTTTCCTCTTCGGTTACAAGAGGGTTTACAACATAGGTGTAGGGGATTTCTCGGTCAAAAATCTTGTTTAAGTATCCGATTCGATCCGTAAGATTATCTTTGGTTCTGTCGCAACCGTCATAGTAAATGTCTTTGATATACACTGAGCCATCAACTGCCAGTTCAACATCTACAACAAGTTTACGCCCCTCTAAATACTGATTGATTTTGCACAGGACAGCCATGTTTCGCTGATTCACACAGATAGGAATACCTGCAGGGCTCATTACCGAAATTGCATACTGAGCGTCAGCGTCAAAACTGACCAGTGCTTCGACACCATACGCAGGAACCACTTGGATCGCGTAGTCAGCGTTATTAAAGCGTTCTTTTAACTCAACTTCATTACATGCATCTATATCAGTTGTCAGTGGGAAGTTTGATTCATCCACGTTGTTTTCAAATTTGAATGGCATGGTTGAATCAATAACGATTGAGCCTTCCTTGATATAGGCATTCACAACAGTCTTAAACACCTCAAAGATGATGTCTGATGGAATTGGCTTTGGAGTCGCTGGGTGAAAACTCTTCTTAAGCTGTCCACCGGCAATCACTTCCGTCAATTCAATAATGTGACCTTGGCTTCCTCGCTTAGTCTCAAGTTCTAATGTTTGGCCATCTTTAGTAATCAGTGCAACAGTTAATGCTTTGTTGACTCCCATTCTTACCTCAGCTTATTGAATGCCTGGCGCGCAGGCCATGATGTTCAAATGCCGTGGTGCACTAACAGCTAGGGCATTACTGGTGTGTTTGAATGAACAGTTAATCTTAACGCCATCGAGCATGTCGATAGCAGCATCATGTCCTACTACTGTCTCAACTGCTTGTGAAGCTACTGCAACCAGTTTGTTTAACGCTTTTTGAGCGTCGGCAGCTGTCGTGGCACCTGATGTTTTCAAAAATAGGGCGATAGCTTTTTCAGCAAGAATTTCTGTTTGAGAGTTTGAATGCATAGTTGATATATCTCATTTTGTTTGCCCCGGCGAACCGGGGCTGGTTAATTAGTATTGTGGTTGGTAGTAAGGCATCTCTTCGTGATAAGGCAAGTGTTCATCGTGCCCATTTACTACCGGTTGCGTGTCATATTCAGGAACGGTATCTGTATTGGCATCGACACCTTTCAAGTAATCCTGCATTGCACTTAAACGCATTGCGATTGGACCTGTGCTATTGATTGGCCAATCTTTAAAGCCTTGGCGAATGATGCTTTTTGAAACCATCTGCTCGAACCAATCGTTCCATATTGCACCAAATGACAAATTGCGCACTTTATTGATTAGATCCATGCTGACTGGTGTACAGATAAAACTTCCGTCCGGGCGTCGAGCTAGACAATAGCCACCAACTAATTCACCACGAGCTTTACTATCAAAAGGGTTGTACTCGTGAATAGGCTTTGTGAATCGGTCTACCCATTTAAAGTCATCATTTTTATAAACCAGTTCGGCAACAGCACTATCAATCGCGCCGCTGTCTATACCAAGACGGCGAAGACCTTTGTATGAAGGCTCTAAGTGGCACTCAACGCGCTTAAGGTTCTTATTCCAACGTGGGACCAAGTAAGCAAGACCAAGCTGCGGGTTGAGCGTCAGGCCACTATTGGCAACCAGAACAAGGGATTTCTTAATTGACTCGTGAGTAGCATACGCAAGGCTAAAATCTTTATTATTTGAATTATTGAAGTTAGCTTCGATCAGTTGCTTCGCATAAATCGCTTCTTCATAAAACCGGATGTCTAGTCCCGAGCTTTTTGCAATTTTCTCAAACGAATCCTTAGCGCCATCTAATACCGAGCCAATTTCATTGAAGTTTGCTGCAGGCAATGTATTTCTCGACTGTTGCTTGCGTTGATTATTCTGTGCTTGCCATTGAGCTGGTGGCTGATTCGGATGTTGTTCTTGTGGGTGACTTTGAGCACGTTGCGCCGGCTGCTGTGGTCGTGTTTGAACAGAACGTGATTGGCCACTTCTTTGGGGTGCACGTTGCTGCTCCATCGGTGGGCGCATGTCATTATTGCGACCGTGGTGTTGACCCTGATCCATTGCAGTGTAGCCAGAATGCTGTTGAGCTGTTCGTTGCATTATTAAGTCCTCAATTTATCGCTTTAATACATAATCGTTTAAAGTACTAATCCCGCAACTAGGCAATTACGTAAAATACAGTCCTTGTGTAGTTGCTGTTTCTTCTGGCTCAATAGATGGTGTGGCCACGGTTTCAGTTTGTGGAGTACGTTTGAAATATGCTTCTGCTCGAGTGCGGTGGTTTGCTTTAGCTTCCACTTGGCGTGACGAATTGACGATTGCGCGTCGCTCGGTTCGTTCATAAAGATCTAAATCATCTTCTGATAAGTACTTCGCAGCCTTTGATAGACGACCGTGCTGGGCGCTTGCCAATGAATGTAGCGCTCGTTTTAATGTCTGTTTTTTGCGAAATTCATCTGCAAACACTCCGAACCACGCTTCATTGCCACTAAGCAAAGCAACTTGGTTAAGCTCGTCAGCTTTCATGAGTGTCGTGAGATAATCACCACTTGGGGTACATACACAGCAAAGGGCGCCAACAACTGGGCCGCGGTCACCAAATAAATTTGGAATATCAACTTGAGGTTTACTTGTTAAGTCGTTACTCAGTCTCACAGTGTCTTTTTCATGGATAACCCATGTCGTTACGTGAGTTAGAGCTTTAGCTTCCGCGCATAGATGAAGTAGGCCTTTGTAGGTGACATGCAATTTTGCAATTGCTTGCCCGGATGCACTCATTTCACCTACAACCATCGCATGGTCAAGTGATGGGGATAAAGACAACCCTAGAGCACCCGCGTTAAATAAAGCGTGCGCTACACTTTCAGGGCTTGTTTTAGACAAAGGAACTCGACTGTGGGAGTTTGCAATCAATCGTAAAGCTATACGGGATTCAACACCGAAGTCTAAATGATCGTAACCATTTTCTTGCACGATATTGCTGTAGTCATGTTTTATTTGATTAATGGCGAACTGGTATTTTTTCATGCTGGATTCCTCTCTTTCCCCAAATTAAACCCTATGTTTTAGATCGCGCTAGTCTGCAGAGCCTTATGCTTGAGTGGAAAACTCTCTGTTATGGTTAAACAAGGCTATGTCTATATCTTTTGTTGCTTGCTGCAACTCTGACATGAGAGAGTGGGGAGGGGCGATTAGGTTCTTTAATGCCCGTTTAAACACATGACGTTTTGCAAATTCAGGGGATAGAGATTTGAGATCGCCAGAACTTAAACGAGAAAGCTCTTTAAGTTCTCTAATAGTAATGGTGGTAACCAGACTATCTCCGTTAGGTACTTCAATAATGCAGATAGCACCTTTTATCATCTCATTCTTTACGGGTGCTTTTACCGGACAGTTGGTACCGAAAACATCACCACTCCAGCCAATACCATCATCACCTGTTACAACATCAAGATACGCCAATTTGTACTCAGTTATACGTGACATCGTAACTTCAATGCCAGCCAATGGCACATCAAGGTAATATTCGAGTGAATTGTTAGATGTAGTTATTGCTGACAATGTTGCTAAGCCTTTATCTGGGGATAACGTAAGTCCTAATTTGGCTGCGTGACTTATTGCCTGGATTAGACTTTCCAATGTACCGCCTGTCATCGCATGGCTACGTTCGAGATCAGGGATTAAATTGTGTAAATATTTGATCTCAAGGTCAGTGTTTAAAGTAGCGTTGTTTAAAAATAGCTCGTACACACCACGTATATCACTCATTAAGTTTTGGTAATGACTTTTCATATCTCAATCCAGTTTTAAAATATACCTATTTAAAATATTTATAAGTTCAAAACGCGCAACAATGAAAGCGTGATATTTACGCTATATTAGCTTATTCAAGATTGTTACAATGCTTACATTCCGTTGAGCATATACACCCGATTTAGGCTACTAAATTGGAAGGATTGATGGTCTTTCAAGCTATTAGAAAAAATTAAAAAAAGTTGGTTTTTGGGGACTTGCGGGATCTGTGACCTGCGCGATGATAGTCGAGTAAACCAACTGAAAGGAAAAATTATGCAATTAGTAAAATCTAACGTTATGGCATTTTCTCTACTCGCTACACTTGTTATGGCTGGCTGTTCAACTACGCCTGCCGAACAGTATCAGGAAAAGCTTCAACAAGAGAAAGAAGTGAAGTACAGCAAAGAAGAGCAGAAATTTAACTCTGTCCCTAGCTGGTTCCTAAATGCACCGCAGAACGATGATCAAGGCATTTATGCTGTAGGTACAGCCACCAGCAATAATCTCCAGTTCACAATGAATCACGCTAAGCTCAATGCAGAATTCACGCTCGCAAAAACTTTGAGTCAGGAAGTGTCAGGCCGTGAACGTGCCTTTATGCGTGCAGGTTCTAACGGTAACGTGGAGTCAGATGCAGAATCAGTAGTGACGAAGTTTGTGGACTCTGCAGACATTGTTGGTGTCACAACGGTAAAAAACGAGGTAGTGCTTATCGATGGTAAGTACACCGTCTACACACTCTTGCATTTGTCATACGAGAACCAAGCAAAGATCCTTTCTCGTAAAGCAGGTGACACTACACAGGCAACCGCAGCAAAAGCATATGAAGAAGTTGAAGCCGAGGTTCGCCGCCGCACAGAAGAGCGTCGACAGTTAGAGATTGATAAAGCTGCCGCCGCTGCAAAAGCTAAGGCCGAAGTTGAAGCCGAAGTACAAGCTAAAGCCGATGCAGCTGCAGCTAAGCAGGCATCTGCAGAAAAAGAATCTCGTGCTAATGAATTGACGTCATCAGCTTCTTCTTTAATTCAAACCGTTGAAAGCAAGATTTAACCGTGCTTGGCAGAAATCATGTGATCAGTGCTGGTGCGGCTTGGCTGTTAGCTGAACCGTACCTTTTGAATTACCAACCGCAACCGCTTGAATCAGCAGCTATGTTCTTGGCGGTATTGTTCGGCTCGCTGATTCCAGACATCGATCATCCTGAGAGTTTGCTAGGCCGGCGAGTGAAATTTATATCAGTACCATTAAGTTGGCTACAAGGGGACCGGGCTTTGCTTCCTTGGAATGAGGATTCGCATAGTCGGGGTATCACACATTCAATTTGGGCACTTGCCGCTTGCTTTTACTTTCTAAATGGCCACATAGGTATAGCAGCTGCAGTATGCTTTGGATTCGTCGCACACTTAATAGGAGATGCATTAACACCAGCAGGAGTTCGTCTATTCTGGCCATTAACTATAAAAATTAGAAGCCCCATATGTTTTAGGACAGGAGGGTTCATTGAGTACTTATTTACGACAGCTTTAGCTACGGCTGCAATTGCCGTTTGGCTTGGTTATGACGTTTTGAACATATTACAAGGTTTAATAACAACCTGATTTTGAGAAGGTGATAATGCATGATTAATGAAAGCATTACGGGGGTTATCAGCATTAAGGGGATCATTCCTCAATTTGCCCTTAAGGAATTTGATGCTGATAGTGTTTTAGAAGAAGCTTCACCCGAGGACATGATTAGCCTGATTTCAAGCGTAGCATCTGAATTTGGCGAAAGTGGCCTACATTATTCTTTTATGCCAGAATGTCGAGACTTGCATATAAGAGTCATTGATCTTGGTGTAGAGATTCAAGTGTCTAATTTGAGTCAGCATATTGAATGGGACTTAGAGTGTAAGTCTGATTTTATTCTTCTCCGTTCAGTGATGCCTAGTACTGTCTCATTTGATAGTGACACTGTTATGGCCATGAATGAAGCTCACCCAAACATTAAGCTGTATTTAAAGAATGAAAGGCTGGTAATTGAAGAAGCATATTATCTTTCATATGGTGTTAACGTGCTTAACTTAATGGACCGATTAAGTGCACTATTGAACACATTAAGTACGATTGAATAATTGATAAACGCTAGATTTATTGTATTCGTTGACATGATTCAAAATTTAGCGTTTAAATAGGCTCCACTGATTTATATGATTTCATAACAAGGAACTAAAACAATGAACAAGACGCAACTAGTAGAAGCTATCTCAGAAAAAGCTGACATCTCTAAAGCAGCAGCAACCCGCGCACTTGACGCAATGCTAGAAGGTATTACGGAGTCTTTAGCAGCTAAAGAGCCAGTGCAGTTTGTCGGTTTTGGTACATTCAAAGTAAATGAGCGTGCCGCTCGTACAGGTCGTAATCCAAAAACTGGTGAGGCTATTGAGATCAAAGCCGCCACTATTCCAGCATTTACCGCTGGGAAAGCATTGAAAGATGCAGTAAACAAATAAGCGTTCCGCAAATAAAAAAAGCTCGGTATTCCGAGCTTTTTTTATGTCTAAAATTCTGTATTTCTATAAGGTGTCGGCCAAATCTTCATAGAGATTTTTTGCGTGAATAAGCTGGTGGACAGAAGGGGTAATATCATCGCTTATGTCGATGTCGCGGAATTTTTTCTCCCGGACGATTGAGCTACTGATGTTTGTCAGTTCGGGGTTCACCAACAAAGATATTCGACCCACTAGGTGTGATGTATCACTCGATGTTGAAAACTTAGCAATGTGTTCTGGCTTTACGACTAGAGTCACATCTGCAGATGGGTTCTCAGACTCTATGTATTCAATTAACTGGCTAGTTTTGACGTAAGTGCCATCAGGGTGAATAAAATGCTCTACAGCGTACACAGAGGCGTTTTGAGTAGGAACGTCCTTAAGGAAGGCTTGAAGCATATCAATGCGTGTTTCGTATGGAGTTAAGTGCTCCCCTCGGGCATAGGACTGAATAGGTACTAGAAAAACACGGTCATATAGATTCAAACTCTCAATCAACTTTAAATGGCCGACAGTAGGGGGGTTAAATGCACCTGGTACAACGGCGATTTTCTCTTTCATAGCTTTCTCTTACGGCTGCATTACTTAAACGTTGGAAACGCTCAATATTGAATGTGAAGTATTATAATATTTTTTCAGCGTAAGTCATGTGCGATGTAAGCATTCTTTATCTTTTGGTTAGTTGAAAGCAATGATGACTAATCATAAACCAAGTCATTACTAATGAACGTTCATACCTACTAACTTCATAAACTGGCTCTTAAGATCTTGTGTGATTTGGAGTTGAGATTAAAGTAATAAAATAATGCTTTAGTAAGGAATCGAACATCAATGAACAATAAGACTGTCATAACCGATTTGGAGTTGAGTTATCTAGTATCATCAGAAGTCGGTGAACTTTATGGCAAGGCGATTGAGTTTGCTAAAAATATGCCTGACTACTCGTTGATTCAGTATCGCCACATCGTAGATTCTACGCTTACTCAATTGGCCGACAAACATGATGTTTTGTTCGACCGAACTGACTTGATTACGCGAATTGAGACACTATTTGAATCACAAATCATCAGTAAGACAACCAAAGATAGTTTTCACAAGGTAAGGATTCTGGGAAACAAAGGGGCACATATCGAGCGTGATCTACCAAATGACGGAAATGCTGTTCGTGATTCCTCTGAACAGAAAGAAAAAATGGTTCAGTTGGTTGAGCAAGGCCGTAAGCAGCTAATTTCTCTTTTTGAAGATTTGGTCATCTTAGAAGATAGCAGCATCCGTATAGGTGATGTTGAAATGATAGAGCTCTCTATCCAAGAATTTCAACAGGTCGTTGCCCAAGGAATCCTGTCTTCTGATTTTGAAGCAAAGATGAAAGCAGCTCTATTGGTCGATAACGCGGCCAATGAGCAAAGTTTACGTGGCAGCTTAGTAGTTTCAGCAAATGATAAAGCCCACTCAGAGTCAATGAGATCGGTCGCTATGAGTCTTTATGATGCCTGCTGCACTTTAAGCGCTGACATTTCGATGGAAAAAGAACTCTTAGGTCAATTCGATGACAACTCACAAGAATTGTATATTCAAAGGCATGCCGACCTAGAGGCGCTGTTTAACTATGCACTGACTGCTGAATTGGTTACTGATGCGAATATCGAAAAGAAAGTAGGAAGGCTAAAAGCTGCAGCTGAACGCGGGTTTGAACCAGCACAGCTCTTTTACGCAGAAGAACTATATTTCAACCAGCACAAGTATGATGAAGCTTTAAAGTACTTTGAAATGAGCATCGATGGTGTAGAGCCTGGCGTATATCTTTCCCTTTTCCAATTCTATAACGATAAAGCAAATCCGTATTTCGATCAGAAAGTTGCATACGACTATTTAAATAGGGCTGTTGATGAAGGAGCCCAAAGTGCTAAATCTACGTTGGCAATGGAATATATAAGCGGAGAATATTTACCTAAAAATGAAAAACTGGCGCATGAACTGATTGAGGAAGCAGCTCAAGAGGGGTGCCGAAGGGGCATGATGATGCATGGAATGTTTGAGCTTCATAAGTTTGCGAAACAATACATCGATCTCGAACCTGAAAAAAAACTCAACCCACATGTTAAACAAGAAAAGCTCGGGCCAAATGAACCTTGTCATTGTGGGTCTGGTAAAAAATACAAGAAGTGTTGCAAGGGCAAGCCACCTCAATTGCTACCGCATGATTTATTCTATTAAGAGTGAATGCCGGTTTAATAATTAATGATGATTACTGACAGAAAATGAAAAACAAACCCACTAAAATAACAATTACCTTAGTTCTAACTGTTTTACTTTCAGCTTATGGTTTCTTGGGAGATACAGCCTCGATTGCTGGCTTTTCTTCAAGTGACGAACCAATTGTTGTAAATAATACGCATATAACCCAGCAACAGTTGCCAGATGTAGAGTTGAGGAGTACAAGTTTTCATAGTACAACAATGGAAGTTAGAAAGTTAGTCATATTTGACACTATGGCTGCACATTCGGAGTTTAAAGCGGTTATTTCAAATAACAGTAACATAGAGTTGACAAATTGCGCCCTTAACTATGAATACACCTTAGAGGGGGCTCCAGAGGGACAATTTTTCTATGCTACCAAAGCTATCCTTTCATCCGCTTATTATAAATTGAGTGATGACGATCGCTACAATTTCAAAATTGGCCACGTAAGGCCTCTTAGCTTGCCTGTAGAAGCTCATAGGTTTAGCTTAGAAAGCAACACCGATAAAGAGATGTCGTTTACCACAGAGCCCTTCATGAGCCTTCCAGAAGCAATCCGGTTCTATGTCTCTTGTGACCAAAAAATATCTGAGAATGTTGTAATCAATAAAAAGAACATGATTTACAGGCAAGGTTAATTTTAATCCCCTTAATGAAACAGCCTCCCGCGTGGGAGGCTGTTTTGTTATTAGCTCAAATTGACTCTTGGCATCCAATCCGGGATAACTGATTTTTCAAAGAATGGTAGTAAATCTTCGATTTGTAGCATTTCTTTATCTTTGAGTACTTCTGATAACTCAACCAATAGCAGCTTGTTGGCTTCCATAAATGCTACCAGCTTAGTTAAGTATTCTTCTTTTAAGACATTTATTGACTGGCAATTCACATCAACTTCAAGCTGTGATTCTGGCTCATTGTAGTAGGGTAGTTCAGAGTAACCCGCTTTAAGGTAATGTCGTGCTAGATTCTGATAACTGTCTATGTCACTACGACCGCCATCTGCGTGTTCGCCAAATACTGCCAGTTCTGCTGCTAGTCCACCAAGCTTAAGTAGCATTTCAAAATCCAATTCAGTACCAGTATTTAGAAAGTGGCCAGAGCGAGGGCATGTTACTTGGCCAAGAGTAGCGTCTGATCGATTTTTATCGTTGAGTACGACCTTGAAAGAATCAGGGATACCTTCTGCTGCAGAGTAAATTAATGCGTGGCCAGCCTCATGAATTGCTGCCGTGTTAATGTCCCGTTCGGTTGGCGAGATTGAAGGTTGAGCTTTCATTAACCGAGCTTCACCCATGCGACTTTCACGGAACTCAGTATGGATTAGGCGAATAGGCATCACATAGTTTATTGCAAATGCGATCACAACACCTGCGAGAACCATCAACGACAGTCCCTGGTTAGCCAGTATTTTATCGATGATTGTAGTCGCATCATTCTCTATGACATTAACTAACAAGAACGTCGCAAAGAACTGGATAATCAAGCTGTGCTTTGAAAGTTTGGCGCCCAAAAGCATAGATATGATTGGGCGCATAATAAAGTTGAAACTCATTAAGCACACTACCGTAAGGTAAAGTGGTGCAGTTAACTCAGTAAGATCTTTGGCATCAAACCAGCAGTTAAATAGGTATGTAGAGAAAGCAATCCCCATACAGAGCGTAAGAAAAGCGTTTGCAACTTCACTAATGCTTTCAGTTGGAGCTGGTATCGATTTTAATAATTTGGACAATTTGCCAAGTAACTCATGATGACGCTTTTGTTTCATTGGTACTCCGGGTTCTATTCACAGGTATTTGCACAGAAAAAGTGGATAACTATTTGAGTGATTGAAATGGTTGTTTATCACTATCGCGGGTAATGATTTGTCCAGCGTTAAAGCTCAGGTTGCCGATGGTAACTGGTTGGTGAAGGACGCCTCTTTTAATCTGGCCGTTAGGAAATAATGTAATTTCCTGGTTAGGTGCGAAAACTAGTTGACCGTACTGCACTGGGGTTTTGCTTGGTACATAGGAGCGAATAGATCCACCTTCGTACCAACTAAGCTGACCAACAATAGGGATGTTCATGTACCGAGTAGGGCGCGATAGGTTTACTCCTAAGCTTTTGTCTACCGGGTCAACGTAATAGGTGCTGCCGGCAGGTATGAGGATGTCATGTCGCCATTCATCAGCTAAGGAAGGCTGGGCTCTGTTGTTATCAGATAGGACTTTAGAGCATTGCTTTGATGCCCGGTCTTTATGCTTGATCAAGCATTTCAGTAAGTGCTGTGTATCTCCACTACTTGAAGTACAGAAACTACTGATCTCATTTTGGCAGTACCTCTGAACCTGATGTAATTGGAACTCACCTTTAACGGATGCGATGTCCCTTACTTGGCCAAGTATCTGGTTCATCCGTTCTTGACTCATTGTGCTTTTAGATTGCTGAGGTTGAGCATCTTGTGCAGCTTTAGTTTGACGTTGAACTTGAGCAAGAATTTCCTGTTGCCAATCTTCCGTTTGTTCAGATGAAAAACCAAAACTGTTTGTAGATAGCAAACTAAGAGAAGTACCAAGCAATAGAAATGAGTACCGAATAGGTCTTCGATTTACAGAATTGTTGAATATCAAATTTACACCATACTACGCATTCAAAAAGTGTAGTTATTATTGCATGCTTGATACTTAATCAAAAAGAATTGTAGTGTAAATATTATCGGGTAGGGATGTAAAAAGCCTCCCGAGTGGGAGGCATTTAGGAATTATTCTTCGTCTTCTGGTTCTAAGTTACGAGCTAGACAATCTTTATCGATGTTGACCCCTTTCTCTATGAGGTCAGCAAAATACTTTGGTGTTCTACCTTTGCCGTTCCAGCGATGTTCTTCGCCTTCATCATCAATATGTAAGTACTTTGGTTTGCGCGGTTTCTTGCCTTCTTTTTTTACCACTTGATCTTGTGACCCAGTGCCAGTCAGGTCGGATTCTGATAACCCTTTGGCTTTCATCATCTCTTTGACTTCTTCAATACTACGTTGTTTTTCTTCCTGGGCTTTGCGTTCTTCTTCTTCTTCAATTTCGCGCTCAAGAATAAGCTCTTCTAAGCGATCTTTCATCGCAATCATCGAAGTTGAATCAGAGCCCTTAAGATACTTACGCATACGTCTGATTCTGCTCATGACACTCAAGAATTCAGCTTGAAAGTCTTCTACCGCTTCTTTTGGATTAGCCACCTTGCTCACCTCTATAGAAAATAATTACTTATGTCCGATAGCGAGTATATAGCAGTAGTAGAAATAATGAAAAGGAAGAGGCTTACTTAAGCCTAGCTTTTGCGTAATCATTAAAAGTTTTGTTACTAAAACTTTTAATGTTTGAAGGTTCAGGTGATGGTTCTTGAGTAGGTTGGTATCCATTGATTGGTGCTATACGCACATTTCTTGGAATTTCATAACTGGCAGTGCGACCGTCTGCCAGTTCGATTGAGGCGCCTTGAAATCGACCAAAGTACTTAGCAAATAGGGACAAGTCATCTGTCATTCCCGCCTCTGTAGCAAGTTGAAAGAACTGCTTTCTTTCGTCAGCAAGTGACATCTTTATGCATTAACTTGCTGCGATGCAATGATACTTTGCAGTACATCTGATGGAAGTTTACTTAACTCTGAAATTTGACTCGCTCGGATCTTTGATTCTTCTTTTCTTGCTTCGTTTTCTTCGATCAAGTCTGCACACCAAGTCTTTACATCATCAGCCGACACCTTTTCCAAAATTCTATTGATGATAGAAGGCTGAGTTAAACCAGTCGCTTGACGGAACTGGTCAACGTTTGACTTAGCTTCTTTAGTAAATTGAAAACTTGTTGAGGTTGAGGACTCTGTACTCATATTAAAAACGCTTTTTATTGAATGTGTGGTTAAGGATACATTTGAAACATAGGTAATTTCAAGATGTAGATGACATACAGAGAGATTTTACCATGTTAGTGAATGACAAGGAGTACAACAGCATCTCAATGAGTTATGTGTGATCTATCGCTTGTTCAGTAATGTCCGATGTAATTGCCAACTATGGCTTGACCAGAAGTTATTGAATTTCATATTACATAGTCGTTGATTTATTTAAAACGCAAGGTGTAGAATTCGAAAGACATGCTTGGTGTAGGAAGTGTTATGTATCAAATTGGAAAAGTATCAACGAAAGAATTAGCTCTCAAATTGGCAGAGAAAAATAATCAACTTACCGTCGAAGAGTTCGAGAAGGCGATCAAGGTTGTCATGAATGATATTGCTGGTGGTATTGAACGTGGTGAAAGAACCGAGATTAGAGGGTTTGGAACATTTTCACCCGTAATATATAAACCTGGTACAAAACGAAATCCACGAACTGGGGATACGCTTTCTACTGGTTACCGCGGCAGAGTGCACTTCAAGCCGGGGAAGGCTCTTAAAGAATCAATCATGTAGTTTACTGGAGATTTAACGTTGAAAATTAATCGTACATTTCTTGATGCAATGTCTATCCTAATTGTACTGACATATATCGAATTAAAGTACACTCACTTCTTTATCGAACAAACACAGCTAACGGATAGCATGGGTTCACTGTGTATCATTGCTCTAATCGTGCCAATTTTGTCGATCTTGTTTCGTATTACAGACCGTTTGAACAAGATTGTTAGAAATGATCCTTTTATTATGTACATCTACGAATCTAAGATTTTAATGAAATGGAAAGGGCAAGAGAATGGTATTGCGCTAGATGATACTGTTCTCGATCTCTTGCATAACGATAGACACGCGTTAGAGAAGCTGATTCAGAAAGGTATCGCTGAAACTGCTAAGGAACTACCTAAATTTCTACCTAGCCCACTTGTAGTGGTTATTACTGAGCTTAAGTTTAGCAACCTTGAACGGGAGGCTTTAGGTGGTGCGATTTGCAACGCTGGTGCTATCGAGATGACTTTTAGTGAAAGTAACGATAGTCGTGACATCGAACTGGCCGCGAAGAATGCAAAAATTAATGATTTGCTCGATAGATAATTGAAACAGCTGGAACTAGAAAGGGTGGCTCAGGCCACCCTTTTTTATATTTAAAACCGACAAAGCTCTCTCATTATATCTACCTCAAAGCTATAGGGTGATCTTCCAGTTCTGGCTATTGCCTCGTAAAGCTTGATGGCCCTTTCAGATCCTTTTAATTTATCAGAGTCAAGAGTGACTTCTTTAAGTGACTCTTTCACATCAGTCAATATTGTGTTGTGTACTTTAAAGGTTAGGGGGTAGCGACGTTCAGCAAACTTATCGATTACCATAATCCCTGACAAAAAAACAAAAAATGCGAAAATTACACCAAGAATGAATTTTCCAATTATTACAGTTGGACTGAGGTATATAACCCACAAATACGCAGCTATACCAATAATCGTACTGATAATTCCCCATACCTTCCAAATTTTTGACATTCTTTTGTGCATGGTATCGTATTCATACCTGAATTGAGACACCTCTAATTGGGTAATAGGAGAGGCAATGTATTCATCAAGAGTTCTTTTAAATATCAATTTTTCTCCTAGAGAACATTTAACCAGCAATGCTGGTGGTTGAGTAAACATATGCTTTCTACCAAGTTGAAAAGTACCTTGTATATTTTCATTCGTCATATTCGCTCGTTGAATGGACTGGGACATTATCTGATCCCATTCACCAAGAATATCCTCAGTTCCATCGGTTTCGTAGGTTATCCCACACCCATTGCAGATAAGCCGTTCACGACCGCATGAATCATTTTCGTACTTAGCTGTTGAACCACAAATGCAATTAGTCATTTTTATTTTTATACGCAGAAATAGCGATAAGAAACACGATAGCTAAAGCACCAACTGGAACAATCCATTGGTATAGCGGAGAGCCTAGCAGAGTTGAATCTAACCAAGGGTTGAGCATAGTGACCTCTCATTGTCGTACAATATTAAAACCAGTACCTTCCTTCTCGGCACGGATGCGGTACGCTTTCATGACTTTCTGCAGGTAAATTAGTTTGTATTTCTTAGTCTTTGAATGGTAATGGCCAACAGCATTCCAAACACTTTGACCGTCTTTCAGCTCATTCAACCTTTGCTTTAGAACGCGGCCAGCAACCTCAAGGTTGAGGCAAACATCATCTTTGAGCTTCTGCCAAGTTACGGCAGGATACTCATGTTTGAACCAATACTCTTCAAACTGAATTGTGTTCACCTGCCCGGGACCGAGATCAAACGAACCATTGGACTCGTTATAAGAAACTGTTCCTTTCTTTCCCCGTTCGACATCAAGAATGGCCATCATCAATGTAGAGTCGAAATCGAGTTTATCAGCTGCTTTCTCTACACACTGCTCAATAACCATTGGTGCAACCGGAGTACCGCGTGCAACGTCATCGAGGGATATATCAATGACCATTCTTGGTTAATCCTAAGTAATGGTTAAAGCCACGGTGTATGAATGCAGGGCCGAGGCCGCACGCAAACCAAATTGTCAAATCAATTTCCTTCATCAATTCAAAGGCGTTACCTGTTACGTTGGAGTTCAATAGGAAGAACGCTACAAATCCACTAGCTAATTGAGGAAGTAGTAGGTACATGATGTCTATGCCGAATAACTTTTTTCGGTCCATCATCATGTAGAGAGCCGCGAAGTGGAACAGGAAAAGGCTTGAGAACAGCAAGCCGTATATCGACTGTGAAAAAATACATAGACAATACAAACCGATAACTGATCCAGTAGCTAGTCGGTCGCGTTTAATTTTTAGGTTTCTGATTTCTTCGTCATTTAAATCTGTCATTTTATTAATACGCTGCGCTTTGAAGTTGCAAGAAGTTTACCAACAACTTAGTATCTACACAAATAAACAGCAGTTGGAGCGTATAAGATGGCTTCTGAATTAAATGCAGGTGAGCGCTTGCAAAATCAGACTAAAAGCGTTGAGGAAACTGACCACTTACTAAGGCAAATTGAAAGTGCAGTATCTGAAACTAAGCGTGAGCAAGCAATACAGTTTTTAAAGGAGCACAAGGTCGCTCTTAGTGCTGCATTGATCATCACTGCCGGTGTTGCTTTGAATACGTCCTCAGTAAAAGACGTTTGGAAATGGATAAAGTTACAGGCTCAGGAAGCAATGGCGACTGGGCAGTTGCTGTCTGAAAACCCGATAGGCGTATTTAGGTCCACTTTCATCGGTTATTCCGGTGACATTGCAGACTATGACCAAAGCAAGTTGATCCCTCTAAAGTTTGATTCCATCACGCTTTATAAGAATGACGCGGTGCGGTTCAAATCTGAATTCATTGTTGAACCAAACGAGCTTCGATTCAGTGATTGTCCATTGATTATCGAGGGCATGCTAGATGGAGCTGATGGCGGTATCTCCGATGGAAACTACCTGACGGTGCTTGCATGTAGCGGCCAGCAATCACGTTTGCTTGAAAATTATCAACTACTCGCTTTCCCTCCCGAAAAGAACCAAATGCTTGCCCCGGCAAGTTACTACCTATACGAAAATACTAAGGCTGAATAATGCAGGATACATTTGACAGTGTGACGGTAATACCTACGAGTGAAGTATCTCTACCATGTCGAGAGTGTGGTGGACATGTTCAGGGTGTGGATGGCGATTGGCTTAACCTCGATGTCGGTAAACCTGAAAAGGGGATAGGTTGGTCATATTCAGTAATGGAATGCCCAAGTTGTGGAACAACATTCATGTTCAATCTCGCGGTAGTAGAGCAACCGTTAGATGATGAAATTGCCATTGATAACTGCCACACGTTTGAATCAGAGCGATTCGTACAGCTCCAGAAAGGTGACATTACGATTCTTGGCCATGAATGGTTCGGGGTAAATTTTCGAAACCCTCTTGGCAACTTTGAATCTCAATCTCAACCCGTTATGGCTGAATATTCTTTTGGCCCACTGAAATCACGTGCTCAGTTAAAAGACTTAGCGCAACAATTTACTGACGCGCTTATTTACCGAGTTCAAGTCGATAAGCTTACCTCTAAGGATTAAACATGAAATTTAAGTCATTATTCGTCGCCTTACTTGCCACCAGTACAATTTTGGGTTGCTCAAGCAAAGTAGATAGCACTGCAGAGGAAAAGCCAGCAGCAACGGTTTCGCCTGCGGTAGAGGCTAAGCTTGAAGAAGTCGCTAAGATTAGCCCAACGATTTCCCGAACTATCAGAATGGTTGGTCTTAAACGTGAAAATGAATGTGGTGTTGCATTCACAGAATCAGAAATCATGAATATTGGTCAAACCAACGCTTACTTTGGTTTCTTCCTTGCTTTAACTCACGTTGTTCCAGATAAAGACTTAGATGCGTTATTCACTACTGCCGAAAAATCGTTTAGCTGTGATAATGCTGAATGGATTAAGAACACGAAAGCGAGCATGGAAAGCTTTTTCTTAGACCGTCAAAAAGAAGAGCAAAGCTGAACGAAGAATAAAAAAGGCACCGAAAGGTGCCTTTTTCGTAAGTTGTTAAATTAGTTACTTACATCCTAAAAATGTTATCCCGCAGAACTGTCCTTGCATTGTTTGGTCCATTGTTATGTAAACCTTGCCCGGTTGGTTACATGCAGCACCTTCTGCTACAGGGAAGCTGTTCACGATAGTTCCACGTGCAGCTGCCCAGTTTCTCATGTAATCACAACTTTGAGGTACTTGTTGGCGCTCTTTAACCCATTTGGTTACTACTTTTGTCCCTGTAGCCCCTCTACTCTGAGTTGTATTAATGACGCGATTTTCAGGTCTAGTTGTGATCAGGGTTGAGCCTGCTTTGTATGACCACGTTCTCACTTGAGTTTGTCTACAGCTTCTAGTTTGTGTGAAGCGAGAACCACTGTTAACTGAACCGGTGCCCGGTGACCAGCCGCTACAGCTGTAAACGCCGGCTGAGTTTGAATATCCAGATACAGAAACTGTGATAGTCCGAGTTTCGTTTATTGTCAGTATTTTGGTGTTGTTCTGCAGAGCACCAACGCTACGGATTTCTCCAGTTACAGCATTCTTCTGCTGCTTCTGCTCAGTTCGTGTTTGATTCTGCTTGTAGCTGCGTGACTGGGTGAAATTGGACGTTTGGTTAACAATTGCTGGATCCCATGACGTATAGGAATGGGCAGCATCAACATTTGTCCACGTACCAAATGCAGAAGCAGTGCTTAACCAAGGGTTTTTAGTGCCTGGAACCGTCCGGTATTTAATGTCATCGATACTTTGTAGTTGAGGGTGAGTTCCAATAACCTCACTACCGACCTTATAAGTCCAAGTACGTGTTTGATCTTGCTGGCAGGTAAATGTTTGGTCAACGGTTAAACCTTCATAAGTTTCAGAGGCTGGTGGTACCCATTCGCCACAGTCATGCAGTTCGCCAGTGTTCACATACGCGTCCACCGATGCTTTCACATCCCTTGATACAGAAGCAGCGCGGTAATCGTATTCAGTAACAGGGTCACCGTGATTGCGGATCTCCCCGACGTTTGTGTCTTTGTCACGGTCTTGTCGTACTCTCGTATACACGTCTTTGTATTTACGAGTTTGCGTAAAGTCGGTCATCTGCTGAGCTAGGGGAGGAAGCCAGTTCTCATAATCCACATTCTGGCCAGAGTCGACCCACGGAGTGTAAGTCGGGTCAAAGACTTCCCAAAAGCGATCATCGATTGAATAGAGGCTAGGGATGTAGACTTCGTATTCTACCTTGCCGATGTCTTGTTTTCTCAATGGCGCCACTTCAAATTGGAGTACACCCATATTGAGTTCTTTTGACATTGGTAAGGTGCCACCTGGTTTAATCACCTTGTTATCTGCCCGAATAGAAAATGCGGCATCGTCAGGTAATCTGATCTCGAAATCATGAACACCGGTTGCGATATTTTCTTGCGCGGTGCGTAATACGTCGGATTTGAAGTAACCAACAGGGCCACCCTTACTGTCTTTTAGCATCCTATCAGATGGCAAAGTAATCGTGCCGTGACTTGCCGCGTTGGATACAAGAGGCAATGAAGCTAGGGTGAGTTGAAGTAATATTGATAAGTTGTTTAGAGAAGCGTTCATAATTGTGGCCAGTTGAAAACCGTCCATCAAATATATCTAATTTGTATGAATGCTATATCGTATAAGTGCCACGATTTATAGGGGGTTATTTAACGCTCGATACTTTCTATACACAAAAAAGGCACGATTAACGTGCCATAAATATGTTATCAATTTACAAGCTTCTAAAGTGGAATTGAACGTCCATTAACAGTAGCTTCGCCGTCAGAAACCTGGATATTAGTTTTGAAGACTCCATCGTTCCCTAACAAAGCAAACCCAGTTCGGCTTGCAGACTGAGCCGCACCTATACCAAACACCTTGTCAATTTCGGCTGCAGGTATCTGAACGTCTAAGTCACCTTTAATCACTGTGATTAGCCCTAGTGGGTTCAGCATTAGGTTAGGCATTTTTCCCTCTGGCAATTCAACATGCAGTTGAGTCGCAATGTTGCCGTTGTCAGTATATGCGACCATTTTATCAATGTTGAATTTCAGACCTGTTTCAAGCAGTCGTGCATACATCTTTTCCATTTTACTTGAAGCGAGGAAGTTTGGTGTGTCCGCTTGCATGACAACCTTCAATTCGTCGCTAAACTCTTCTACTGCACTTGTTTTAACATCATTCACGCTTGTAGTAAGTCCAACATCCTTCCACTGGATCACGCTGTTCTCCAGCTCTTTTGCAATGGCATTGAATGAGAAATGGTACTTTTCATCTTGTATGTAGGTACTTGATGAAAAACCAAGGTTAGTTGCCAACAAATTAATAGCATCGTTGTAATCAAGTTGCTTAAAGCTCGCCAAACTAATCTCTTGGCTACCTTCACAGATAGTCTTGCAATCGGTAAGTGAACCACGCCATTGATAGTTGATGCCCTCTAATTCCATCTTATTGCCAGTATTGCCACTGCTAGTCATTTTAATTGTGTCAGTACTGGTCTTTAGGATAGCGTCGCTACCATCGCTAGTAGATGTGAAATAGACGCGGGTAGGGCTGATCGTCAGTAGTTCACCGTAATTGATGTGATCAGTCATCGCTATGACATCAAAGTCACCATTAAAGCTATGCCTTGTCATAATTTGCCCCGGAATTGGCATGTGCTCCCCTTTAGGGATTTCTAGGTTCAAATTGTCGGCTACCAGCTGAGAAGTATGTTCATCGAACTGTAGATCATGCTTAATTTCGAAAGGGTATGAAAAATATCCAAGTTTATGTATTGCTTCCAGAACAATAGGCTCACCAGATGTTAATTGCTCTCCTAAAACACCTGACGCATTTGGCAAAATCTTTATGACGGTTTTTGCACTACTGTCAGTTAAACCAATAGAGAGCTGGTGGCTTTCTACTGAAATACCATCGATAGATTCCAACTTCGCTATTGTAGATTCGTAACTACTGTTTATAGCCATGTAACCATATGTGCCGGCGCCAAGAATGGCCAAGGCAGTACCTGTTCCTACAAGTAGGATAGTAGTGGATTTTTTCACAATCGTACCTTTTCAAAATTAAGTGCTGCTAGATATTACTACAATTTCAATGTTCAGCGTTATAGAATGAGGTAAATTTAATCAGACTTCTATATCTGTAAAAACTCCGTGATGAAACTTTAGCGTTATGAATTGCATATAGGTTTTATCTAACTAGACAATTTTGTCTATACACGTATGAAAAGAGGGCTCTACCTTGGAAAACGTTCAAGAAAATTCACTCGCAATGTCACAAGAGGACAACGACAAAAAGTGGTATTCATTTAGTAAGCGCAAAGGGGTATTCCTACTTGGTACTCTTGTTGCCGTTTCAGCATTCGGGTTATCGATGCAGCAACCGGGTCCAATCCTAGAAATGGATACGAAAGGTGTTGCTAGTTATGTCCGTTGCTCTGGCAGCTTGATTGCTAATACCGTAGACGAAAATGCTTGCCGCGAATACTTTGAAGGCTACCTTTCTGAGCGTATTAGCAAAACAGACAACTTACCTCGTATTGTTCCACTAGACATTATCGGTGCTACATATCAATCGGCACAGAATGCATTTAAAGAGCAAGGTTTCACGCCACTTAAGGATCTTGAAACTATCACGCAGCATAAAGTGCAGTTGCTGAAATCAGGTAAAGCGATCAGCGCGTCGTCTTAATATGGAATTTGATGTAGTTGGTTTTTTGGCGGGACAGTCATTAATTGTTATAGCTGGCCTTGGGATCGCCTTCCTACTCTTGGTTTTCAATAAGGCAAGGTTAAAGTCGAAAGCTCCCAAATGTCCAAAATGTGGATTGACTATGGTCACCCGTATTGCTTCGAAGGGGAAACACGAAGGCAAACCATTTTGGGGATGTCCTAACCATTTGAAGAATGGATGCACTGGCTTCCGTAAAAAATAACAAGTACCGTCCTCATGAGGGCGGTATTTTTATGGAGAAAATATTGAATATATCGAATTTACAAGTGGGGCTTGGGATCATTGCCCTCGCAACGATGGGATTAATGTTCATGAATCCTATCCTATGTCTAATACTGGCCCTGATAGGCATGGCTGTTATGTTTGCCTGGGAGCAAATAAAAAAATTGCTGAAACTTTCGGTATCACGCGATGACAGACTTAAAGATGCTGATGGGAACCTTGTTGATTACTCATTGAAAAGCGGATTGCTTACGAAAGCTGAAAGAAGCTTTTATGGTGTACTGCAAACTGTGGTACCTGACGAACTGGTAGTAATGAGCAAAGTTCGAATTGCAGATGTGCTTTACGCTACAAAAGGGCTCGATCGTAAAGATTCTGCCCGTCTATTTGCCAAAATTTCCAGTAAGCATTTCGATTTTGTTCTGTGCTTACGTACTGACTTGTCTTATGTAGCTGCAATCGAGCTTGATGACAGTTCACACCAGAAGAAGTCACGAAAGGATAGGGATGAATTTGTTGAACTTGCTTGTAAAAGTGCGGGGTTGCCGCTTTACAGATGTCGCGCACAATATGCTTACCAACCGGATGAATTGAGAAATTATTTGTTCGAGACTTCAACACAACAAAATTGGGATGAATCTAGTGCGAAAGCTTAAGCAATTGTTTTACGTCGCGGTGGCGATAATCACGCTCTATGTAGGATACAAGCTGACACAATACCTGTTTGCTTTGCTGGTGGTAGCTGCCATCGGACTATTCTTATACCTTAAGTTCAAGCCTAAGAAGCAACCTGTATAAGAGTCGTTGTAAATCAACCAAATAAAGAAGTGGCGCAATATTTAGCGCCACTTTCCAATTAAAGTACTCTGATGTATGCTATTCGCATACTGCTTTCAAAATCTTACATCCACCTCCAAACCACGCACACAACATCTTTTGCGGGGGTGTTCTTCTCTGAAAAACTGACATAGCGTTGGGGAAATAAACTCTATTCGTGAAGAGTTAAGCTGAACGTTACAAAAAAATAGGGCCGAAGCCCCATTTTATCGATTGTTTGTATAATTATCGTTGGCACTTATACAGTGCAAAATATGCATTAGGGTCTTTTATCGTGTAGTAGGTGTAACCATGTCCTTCTGGTGAGCATGCTTTGCCAGCTTGAGAGTCGTAAGCACTAGAGTTTACGATGGTATCGCCGTCTTCTCTGGCAAACGATAATTCATAACTCAATTCACCTCTATAAGTGTGATAGCTACCTGTCTTCACGAGTCTTAGTGTTGATTTTGTACCAACTGCAGAACGGTTAGGTGATAGGCTAACTGTTCTGTTTTCTGGTCGTGTAGTAATGACTGTAGAACCATCTTTATATGACCATGTTCTCACTTGCATTTGTGTACAGCCTTGAGTTTGTGTAAAACGAGTACCACTGCTTACAGTGTTTGCTGCAGGTGTCCAAGCACCACAGTTGTAGGCGCTTCCTGAGTTACTCCATCCGCTAACTGAGACAGCAATTGTCCGTTGTTGGTTGACCGTAACCGCTTTAATTGGATATTTGAGTTCACCAACGCTTCTGATTTCTCCAGTAACTGCATTTTTCTGCTGCTTTTGTTCCGTCCGGGTCTGATTCTGTTTGTAACTGCGTGACTGCGTAAAATTGGCCGTCTGAGCGACGATAGGAGGTTCCCAAGAAGATATTTGGTATGGTTCTCCAGTATTTGACCATTCACCGAACGCGGATGCAGTACTTAACCAAGGGTTTTTAGTGCCTGGCACAGTCCGGTATTTGATGTCATCGATACTTTGTAGTTGAGGGTGAGTGCCAATCACATAGCTACCTACCTTATAAGTCCAAGTACGTGTTTGATCTTGCTGGCAGGTAAATGTCTGGTCGACACTCAATCCCTCATAAGTTTCAGAGGCTGGTGGTACCCAATCGCCACAGTCATGCAGTTCACCAGTATTTACATATGCGTCCACCGATGCTTTTACATCTCTTGATTCGGTATTTGGGCGGTAATCGTATTCAGTAACCGGGTCACCATGATTGCGGATCTCCCCGACGTTTGTGTCTTTGTCGCGGTCTTGTCTTTCTCTCGTATAAACATCTTTGTATTTACGAGTTTGAGTAAAGTCTGTCATCTGCTGGGCTAGGGGAGGAAGCCAACTTTCATGCTCAACATTCTGGCCAGAGTCGAGCCACTTTGTGTAAGTCGGATCAAACACCTCCCAAAAGCGGTCATCGATCGAATATAGACTAGGGATATAAACCTCATACTCAACCTTTCCAATGTCCTTTTTCCTTAGTGGAGCTATATCAAGAGACAAAATTCCATTATTTAGGGTTTTCGATGAATTAAAAGTTTCTCCTGGTTTGACTTCTTGACCATCCACTTTAATGGCAAAAAGGGCATTAGCAGGTAGTCGAATTTCGTAATCATGTTCGCCAGTAGCAACGTTATTCTGATCAGTACGTAGAACTTCGGACCTAAAATAACCAATAGACATACCTTTCGAGTTCTGTAGATAGGTATCAGAAGGTAATGTGGTAGAACCTTGATTAGCAGCAAAGCTAGATTGCACGGTGAACAGTGAATAACACAGAATAAAAACGCTTTTGGACCTACTAACTGTAGGAGAGGAATAAAGTTTCATACTGGTTGTCTTGGGCATCCACAGATTGATCGGTCCCATTCAAACACGTTTCTGGACAAAAACAATTTAGAACAATAACTCTAATATTGAAGAGGGTGAGTGATAAATTTGAATATAAATTTAACCATTATGAATAGGGAGGCTTCACCTCCCCTTTAAACAGCAAACTCTAAGCACTAACAGATTGCTTGATTAGATCATAAATTACATCGTCAGCAAACTGAGTTTTAAACTCAACCTTCACTTCTTTACTGATCTGGTTGAACAGTTCTTTAGCGTGCTTGATTTTACGCTTTTCCTCTTTTCTAAGTGTATCTTTTCCTTCAACATTTTTAGTTTCAATGATGAAGTTCAGGTAATCCCCTTCACTGGTCTTAACTACATAAGCAAAGTCAGGAGAGTAGGTATAACCACCTGCTACAGGGATTTTTATTGAGTTTTTAGGGATCTTAGTAAAGACCGATACAGATTCAATTTCACCATCGGTAATATTGAGCTTTTCCAGTTCAGAATCATAAAACACATCTTCAAAGAGGTAGCTGTCCAGTGGTGGTAAAGAATGATCCGAATGTAAACCGAGATCACTTGCTGTAACATCCTTCAGAGCTTGACCTGCTTCATCTGTAAATTTAGTTGGATGTAGGCTGTTGGAAATTATGTTATATCCTAGCCCAAACTTGTTAAATGAGTTATGCAACAAGAATTTACTAAAGCCTGATTTTATCTTTCTGATGGTTTGAATGTTCAAATAATCAGTAATATTAATCGTGCCTTGCACGGCTACAAATGCTTTATGCAGCGTTGATGGTTTGATAAATGCCGTTTGCGATAGGCGATTAACAAACTCTTTGTAGGTCATAGTACAGAACTTGGTGAAGTCATCATCATCACCAAATACTGTTTTTGACATTGCCGTATCATTGCTCACATACACTTTTTCAATACGTGTTTGAACGCCAGTCTTTTTGAACTTCTCAGACTCTTCAAGCAAATAGGTAGTGAAGAGTTTTAGGAAATCATTCTCGCTAGCGATCTTATACTCTAATACTGCCTTTTGATTGATCATTTCCCACAGTTGCTTTAGCTCATCAAACTTACCAACTCGCATTTTGGAACGAGTTTTCCCCTCTGTGGCAACTTTGATTTTTCCGCTCTTAACACCTCTAGGGAAAGCGTTAGGATACGCCTCTTTTAACTGCGTATAAGCCGTTGCGCCGAGTAAGTTTTTACTTTTGTCGATGATCCCTTTTCCAAGTAAGTCCATCATCAAATCCAAAGCCTCAAGATCAGAGTATTTAGATAAGATTTTATCCTCAAGCTCTTGAGTTAACTTAGATGGGACAGTCTCTTTGAATGATGTTTCATTCACTTCTTGAACTAGAGAGGCAACAAAATCTTTCTCAGTAAAATCTACGAAGTAGTTCAGCCTAAACTCACCATTCACACGAGCCATATATTCATTCACTGGCAAACGTAAGCCTCGACCCACTTCTTGAAGCTTTGATGTTGTACTGCCACTTGAACGTAACTTACAAAGGGTGAAGATATTTGGGTTGTCCCAACCCTCTCTAAGCGTCCACTTCGAAAAAATGAATCGTCTAGGGTTATCTAAAGACAAAAGCAGTTCTTTATCGTGCAAAATTTCATTAATCTCTTGCTCGATTTTTTCGTCTTTATCACTGTTATCCTTCGAGAAATAACCACCGTGAACACTACTTATATCAGCAATAGTTCTTTCCAAATACCGCTTGTAGAACTCATCTTTTTCGGTTTTTAGTAGTGCCTTAGCTTCAGCCAAAGTCCACTCTTCAAACTTGGTTTTCAAGCTTCCAGAGATGTTATTTCCGTCACGATAACCCTCGATGTCATCTATGAAAAACAGAGTCAGAGGTTTGATTCGTGGGCGCTGTGTGAGCATTTCTCTCTCAACTTTGAAATGCTCTTTAATCGCCCTACGCATCATATTATCTTCGAGCGTATCTGAGTATGAGTATGGGTTAATAGATTCATTAACTTTTAGCTCAACACCATTACTCAGAACGATCATTTTTGTGTTCATCGACTCAATGTATAGGTCGTGAATTTCAGTGTGAGCCTTGGCTAATGATTCACCTTTACCAACTTTGATGGTGCTCTTTGAACCGTTTTCATTTAACTCAAAGCTTGCCTCTTTTGTGGTCGATTTTTTGAGCGTCAAACTAGCAACATCATCACCAACCATCTCCTCAATAAAGGTATTAATGCCTTTAACGAGATCATCATTAAATGCATCAACAGCCGTTAAACGATAGACAAGATTTTCGTAATCCTCATTAAACGTTGCGCCATAGCGGATGATGCTTTGAGCATTAAACTTTTCAATGTTATTCCACGTTGTCTTTGCTTTAGGAAACTTATGCGGCTCATCAATGATAACGAACGGCTTTACAGCACCAATTGCTTCAATCGGTGTGTTATACCTGTTATCCAATAAGCCACGGTCATATACTTCCGTCAAAGATGGGGAGTTAACCATTCCTGAGTTAATCACCATTACGTGAATGTATTTTTTGTTGTAGTTATTTGCTTCTACAAAATCGTGAATCGCTTGAGGCATAAACGATTTGGTGTTTTTCTTAGATGATTTTTTACTTTCAACAACATACGTTTTAAGTTCACGCTCTGTCTCTCTAAAGTGTTCTTTGAGCGCATCACTTTTAAGAAAGTTCACCGTACCAGCTTTGATCGAAAGCGTTGGTACAATGATGATAAATTTGTTGATACCAAAAGCTTTGTTCAACTCGAACATCGTTTTGGTATAGGTGTAAGTCTTACCTGTACCAGTTTCCATCGAGACATCAATCACATTGCTATTTTCGTTGTAATGCTCTTTGCTGTGCTCGATAGCATTAAACTCGTGGATAGCCTTTATGTTTGAGCGTTGTTGTGGCTTGGTGATAACGAGTTCTGGATTCGCTAAAAGCCTAACACTTTGATCGTCATCGAATTGTGGCTCTGCACCGATAAACATATTGAGAACTGCATCAACACCAGCTTTTTGGTGTGGCAGATTCTTTTCAAAAGTGAATCCTTTGCTCATTAGTTACGTACCACCACATCAATCTCGATAGATTTCTTATTTGCATAGCTCTTCAGTGCTTCGTTCAACTCCAACTGCTTAACGCTGTCAAAGTTGTTGGCGTAATAAACAATCTTGTTTGGGTCAAAATCTTTGTCATCCGTATCATCAAGTTTGTGAAGTAAAGCTTTGAGCGCATTGCTGCTAAAGTCTGGAGCAATCATATACAAGCGTCTATCACACAGGTGTGCCGTGTATCCATCGAGGTCAATATCGTAAATAGGAGCCGTTAACTCACTGCCATCATACAAAGCCCAAGTCGTGAGTAACGTTTGATACTGCTCATCAGTCAAAAGAACATCATTGAACATAGTAAGATTGGACAAGGTTAGTTCCTTGTCATCTTCTTCAATACGGAAATCATTAACAATTTCAAAGAGCTTAAAACCCAAGTCTCCTTTATAGTCAGTGTTCTGCTCCCCTAACTTCTTGGCGGCTTCACTAATCCGTTGTTTCGTTATCTCGAAAATCGTCCTAAACCCAGCTTTATATGCTCCCTTTTTGGGATCGGTAGGTTCCTCTAATTGAACAGATATTACACGCCTATCTTTCTTATCCTCGATATTCGACAAGTACACTGAATGTGCAGTTGTACCTGAACCAGCAAAGAAATCTAAAACCACATCGCCACTATCAGTACTCATTCGAATCAAATCTTTGATCAACTGAGTTGGCTTAGAGTGTTCAAATATTTTAGGTCCTAGCAAGGATGCGATCTCTTTTGTCCCATCAGAGTTCAAGCCATTAGAATCCCACCACGAACCAGCTTTAGTTCGTTGGCTAACCCTTTCTGATAGATATTTTTTTTGTATAGGAGCTGCGTTACCAGTTTTACCAAAAATAATTCTACCATCAGTAATTCTGCGCTTAACCTCCTCTTCATTGAACACCCAATAACGACCAGATGGTGGCAAATATGTTTTACCTGTTTTTTCATTAATAATTGGGAAATGTGGACCTTCGTGATTGGCAGATAAATCACTCGTAGTCCAAGGTCCACGGGGATCATTATCTGGATTGGAGTATGTCTTATCTATATACTCTTGTGTAAATGGCACACCTGCTATTGCTGCTTCTAAATTTGCACGACCATAAGCTAAGATGTAATCATGAACAGGAGGAATGTACCCCACATTATTTCCATTAGTTTTTTTCTTCCAGATGATAGTCCCTAAGAAATTCGACTCTCCAAACACTTCATCACAAATGAGTCTCAATTGATTAACCTCATTGTCATCTATAGAGATAAAAATCACTCCATCCTCTTGCAGAAACTCTTTAGCGACATATAGTCTTGGGTACATAAAAGTTAACCAAGCACTATGGCTACTAGACCCTTGATCTGCAAAACTCAAAATACGTTCGGCTTCATCTATATCAAGCCCTGCCAACTCTGCAAGCTGTTCTTTGGTAAATTTACGGTCATCATTATAGACGAAACCATCTAATCCAGTGTTGTATGGTGGGTCAATGTAGATCATCTTGACCTTTTCGCTGTAGGCATTAACCAAATGCTTCAACACTTCGAGATTGTCACCTTTGATAAGCAAGTTTTTACTGTCTTTATGTTGCTCTTGAGCGTTGTGCTCTACATCTGCGTGAATCAAAGTTTTAGGTGGTAAATTCGCCAACAAACGAGAGTATGATTTACCTAACCAGTTCAACGAATAGCTTTCTTTTGAGAGTTCAACTTCACTGTCATTGACCACTTCAAGCATTCGCTCTTGAATGAAATTACCATCACGATCAAAGCAATTTGGGAAGTGTTTCTTGAGAATCGCAAGCTGCTTGCTATTGGCTGTCTCAACGTTTGAATATACTGTCTCTTCTTTAATGTTCATCTTTGTTCCAAATTCAATGATTTGTGATTAATCGTTGTCTGATTTAGCTGTAATTTTAATAGATGCTTCTGTAAGCCCAATACGCAACAACTCAGCGATAGCACCGTCTAAGCTCTTGAAGATACGAGCCTCATAAGGCTTCCTTGAACTACTCAATACAAGCGGCTCACCATTCCAATCCATACCGTTAAGTACGACCGTGTATTCACCTTTGCAGCCCACAACATGCGCCTGATCTAGAATGCCACTCTTAACTCTTTCTTTCGCCATAGAGCTAAGAATGCAGTTTCCACCATTTAACCCTGAAATCATTCTGACTCACTCAATAATCGTTTTTGCCACAATATCAAATATCGTAGCAAAACTGTAGTGTTGTATCAGATTTCGACAAATAAGTATTTATGCAAAATAGGGAAACTTACTACTTCACTGGTAGGGCTTTGGTGAAACTAATAATGGGGCAGAACTTTCTTAGAGCCATAACATCCGTAATCAAAAAAGGCAGCGTACCGATTGGAGAACGCCGCCTTATAATATGACAGTTTAATACTTAGTATGAATCTCTATTACTTGTATGAAACTTTATTCTACTCACACACTAACCATCATTAACCTCATTGCCCGAACCAATTGCGAATGAGATCGTAAATGATAATTGATTTCATTGATCTTATTTTATACAGCTTTTTAACCCTACTTATTGCATATAACGTAACTACGATTGCTTGAATTGACCTTTGTTAATCAAAAACCTTTATCTTTACTTGCTCTGTTTTCACGATTATAGTTTCTACATGATTCATGTAAATTTTGATTTTGTGTAAATATGGCTATGGATTTTGAATTTTTAAACTTCACAGATAACTTGCCTGAGTCTTGGCAGTCTGAGTTTAAGTTTGACCCTAAACAGAACTACGATGGCACCTTGCGGATTTGGCTTAACGATCGGACATACAGCTTTAAGGTTGATTTCAAGCGAATCCATAGAAAAGACACATTACGTAGCGTGAAAGCTAATAACCTTATTGATGATCGCTTTGTTTTAGTCACTAATGCCCTTACAGATTTCTTAAAAGAAGAGTGTGTGAACATGGGGATTAATTTTATTGATGAAGCGGGAAATGTGAGGATAGTGTCTGATGACCTATATATCTTCATCTCTAAGCCAAATGTAAGTGCAGGGATAACAAAGCAACCGGTAGTAATGACAGAAGGTATCGTAAAATGTGTCTTCGCATTGATTTGTGAGCCTTTATTATTAAGCAAAACCTATGAGTCAATTGCTCAGAAAGCAGGTATCTCAGTCAGCATGGCAAACAAAGCCATCAAGTTCTTAATAGAAAAAAATTACATACCAAAGGATAAAGTCAAACGTCGATTTTTCGATGAAAACACTCTTATGTATGACTGGTTGTTGAGCTATTACAAACATATTGGGTCTAAGCAAAGAACAATTCCTTGTCCACCTCCTTTAGATTGGAAATCAATTGAGTTACCTGACGGTGCTATTTGGGGTGGTGAGACTGCAGCAGCAGAGCTCACAGACTATCTTCATCCACAATCGCTTTTTCTATATTCGAATAGTCAAGTTTATGGTTATGAGTTCAATAAATCAGATTCAAATGCGCCTCGATTACAGGTTTGTCGCCCTTTTTGGGGGAATGGATTGACGATAACTGATAAGGGTAGAGCATTACTTACCATTGCTGAGTTGCTTGCAACTCAAGACGGCCGGAATAGGGAAGTTGCGGAGATTATTAATGACAAGTACTTACACCTTAAAACACTCCCTTAACCAAGAGTTTATAGAAGCTTTATCGTATGTTGTTAAAGTTACTAATGCATTAGACATCCCGTACTTTATTGCAGGTGCAACCGCAAGAGACATCGTTATGCATGGAATTTTTGGACACGCACCTGGTAGAGCTACAGCAGATATTGATACAGCAATCTTTGTTAACACTTGGGTCCAGTTCGAAGACATTAAGACTTCATTAATAAGTTCTGGTTTGATAGAAACTGATTTGGTTCATCGTTTACGAGAGCCTAAATCGGGGTATCCAGTAGATATTCTTCCATTCGGTGACTTAGAAGACGATGAACGACGCATACAGTGGCCACCTAAACACGAAGAAACCATGTCCGTAATTGGCTTCAAAGAGGCGTTTGAATCTTCTATAAAGGTTGTTATTGATGGTTTGACATTCAATGTTGCGTCTTTGCCGGGCATTGCGTTGATGAAACTCATAGCCTGGGGAGAGCGCGGAAATGAAAATTCAAAGGACGCGAGTGATTTTTTTCTTTTGATGAACAAGTATCAACTAATTCATCAAGATCGCCTTTGGGAAAGTTATGTTCCACAAGATTTCGATTGGAACGTTGAATTGGTAACAGCTTTCTTGTTGGGGTTTGATGTGCGAGACATTTTGAAGGAAGAATCAGAAGAGGTTCTGCTGGACATTAAAAATAAACATCAAGATCGGTTGATTACAGGCATGGTAAAAGGGCATGGAACTGTCGATATTGATGCTTTAGAAAAACAACTAGAAGCATTTTGGCGCGGTGTATTCGATGAAAGACAGCGAGAGCAAGGCGATTAGGAAAGTGAATATTTTTAAGTTTAGACCGCTGACCTTTGGGTACAGCTTTATTCTGGCAACAACCGTTTTTAATTTTATTACTTATAATTCGGTAATGCATTGGCAAACTATAGCTGGTGGTATTGCATGCGGATTGCCAATAGTAACTGCCTTTATGCATAGTCGGAAAATGGCACTTGTGTTGTGGGTAACTTCATTAGCTATTTTTGCCTTTATTCTGAGTGGTTATATTGACAATTTTCAGGTTAATAGATTGTTTTTCATAGCAATGACCGCAGGGGTTTTGTTAGGTTTCATTCCAGCTTATAAATTCAACAAGCCTAAGAGTTATTTGTTTTTTGCAAGCTGTTTAAAAATGGATGGATACGATGAAAAAGCAGAACAACTAATGGCGCGTTATCGTGGAGAATAATATTGATTGAATTATTGCTACCCGACATGTAAGGTTGTCGGTGTTAGTCAATGCTTAAGTTTCTTGAGCCTATATAGGACGGGAGC